>JAJCYU010000116.1 GCA_029262755.1 Anaerolineae bacterium | reverse complement strand
CACCGGTGGCAGGCGATGGCGCCCACGGGCCAGGCGGGATCGGTCCGTCTGCGACCACGCCCTGCCCTGCGAGCAACTCGGGCTCGCCGATGATTCCCGCGCGATCGAGGCCGAGGTCAAGCGCCCGGCGGACGCTCGGCTCGTTGAACAACTGCTTGGAAGGGTTCAAGAAGATCAGGGTGTAGTCGGCCTGCACGGCATTGTATTGGGAGCCCTCTTGGCCAAAACGTGCAAGGTCATCGGCGCTCAAACCACCCATCGTCTGCACTTCCCGCCGGCCCAGAGCCGCGAGCGCCTCACTGGCCGTGGGGTAGAAGCGCAGCACGATGCCGTCCAGCAGCGGTCCCCTGTCGCTTGCCGCCCAATGGTCGTCCACGCGAGCGAGCCGAATCTGCGAGGAATCCAAACCGCCGGGTTGCACGAGCTTCCACGGCCCTGCGCCGATGGGTTCCCGGGTAGACGCAGGATGGCGAGCAACCTGATCGGGCGCGATGTCCCCGAAGATGTGCGCGGGCAGAAGGCCCATCGTCGTCGCATCGAGGAAGGGTGCGAAGGGCTCGGCGAGCACGATCTCCACCGTCTGGGCGTCGATGGCGCGCACGTCAGCCAACTCCCAAGCCGAGGCTAGGGGATTGCGCTCGGTGCCGAGCCGCTCGCCTTCGTCGCGCGCCAGCCAGGCCGTGACCAGCACGTCCTCGGCATCGACGACCTCGCCGTCGTGCCAGCGCGCGTTTTCTCGGATGTGGAAGGTATAGGTGCGTCCGTCCGGACTAATGGTCCATCGGCTCGCTAGATCGGGTTGGATCAACCCGTCGTCGCCGACTCGCGTCAGTCCGCTAAACAGCAGTCTGGCGACGTCGAGCTCGACGTCGCCGTGTGCCAATACAGGGTTGAGCGTAGCCGGAGCACCAACGACGGCTTCGACGAACTCGCCTCCCCGTGCGGGACGATCTAGGAATGCGCGGTTTGATAGCAAGGCAAGAACCACCGCGATCACGGCGATGCCCGCCCCAGCGAGGGCGAGTTGCCAACGCAGGTTGCGTAGCACGGTCATGGGCCCTTCCGCGATCGGTCGGCTGTCCTAGCTGTACAGCACCGAAAGCAGCGAGAACAGCAAGAACATCGTGGCGAAGACGACCGTCATGTTGAACATCGTCTTTTCCACACCCCTCCGCGTTCGGTAGAGTGAGTCCCCACTGAACATATCGCCGAATCCGCCGCCACGCACCTGCAGCATGATCAAGGCGATCAGTACGCCACCTACGACGATCAAGGCGATTTTGAAGTAGTCCGCGAGCATGCAGTCCTCCTGGCCGGTTGCAAGCGTGGGATGATAGACCCGACCCTCGACCGGGACCAAGTTCGCGACGATGCCTTAGAGCGGAACCCAGAAAAAGGCGAGCGCGAGGATCGCGTATACCGCGATCAGCATCGCTCCTTCGAGCCAGTTGCCGAGGCCGTCGTGTGCGACCAAGGTGGCGACACCGCTGGCCGCAGCCAATCCTACGAGGTCGAGTTGGCTGAAGATCAGGTCCATGGGCCGGCCGATGAGCAGAGAGACGAACACGAGCGATGGGCCCACGAACAACGCCATGTGGATGCTGGCGTCCATCGCGACGGAGAGGCTCATATCCGCTCGATTGTGAAAGGCGTTCTCGACCGCAACCAGGTGCGAAGGCAGCGAGCTCACAAGGGGAACGATCACGATCCCGATGAAGTACTGTCCGATTCCGCTGCTCTCCGTCACGAGCGGCACGGTCGCTACAAAGGTCCGGCCGACGGCCACGAAGGCGATGACGGCCAACCCGAACAGGAGAAGGGCCTTGCCTAGCGGCCAGCGCGCCCGAAGATGGTGGACGCGGGCCACGATCTGACTCTGCCGGTCCCAGTAGAGGCTGAAATAAACGCTCAAGGCATAGACCGCGAGCATCGTGCCGGCTACGGCCTCGGAGAGCGTCTCAACCGTGCCTGCATTGCGCACGATCGACGCGGCATCGGGTACGAGCGCCCAGTGCAGGGCCGGCACGATGAGCGCGATGACCGACAGCACCATGAGCGTGGCCGACATCGAGGCTTGCTCGCGGTTGAAGTACTGGCGTCCGTTGCGCAGGCCGCCTACGAACAAGCTGATTCCAAGCACGAGCAGGAGGTTAGCCAGGATCGTGCCGGTGATGCTGGCCTTGACCAGCTGCAATAGGCCGGCGTTGAGCGCCAACACGGCAAGTAGCATCTCCGGCGTGTTGCCGCTCATGGTGGCGACAAGGCCACCAAATCGGGGGCCGGCATGCACCGCCAGGTCTTCGCCGATGTCGCCGAGCAACTCGGAAAGGGGGGCGAGCGCGACCATACCGAGCACGAATGTCATCAAGGGACTGCCGCCGAAGGCGTGCGATGCTAAAGCGAAGGGGGCCGCCAGCAACAACACATAGAGAACCTTCACGGCCGGCGAAGCGCTCGATACGCCAAGGCCATGCCCGAAAGACCGCGCCACGGCGGCCGATCGCCACGGGCTGGCCGGAGAATAATCTCGCGAGTAGCCTCGGCTCCGCCACGAACGCGCATCGAAGCGCTTCGTTCGCCGGACCCATCCCCATGGGGCTCCTCTTGCTGATTTACGGTGCGCGAATCGTCTAGGAATAAGCCCGCAGGCGCTGTCGGCGGCACCCACAGCAATAATGCCCGCTCGAGCACACCGATCGATACCGGTGTCTCACAAAACGGCTCCCCGTCCAGGTGCACGGGCAGTGGGCGGCGCGATACGATGCGCACGTTTGCCGCGGATTCCGTGATCGGCCGTGAGTCTTCAGCCCGGCCGCCAAGCAGCGCAGTAATATGCTGCATAACGGAGCGCACGTCCCCGCCCAAATAACTCTGGACGGCGGTGAGTAGGTTGCTGCCGCGAAACAAGGCGACGTTCAGGCGCCCATCATCCAATTGGGCTTCCGGAGCAATCCGCAAGGCACCGCCGTAGAGCGGGATGTTGGCGATCACGGCCAGCAGCAGCCGATCGCGTACTTTGTGGTTGTCCCAGCGGACGATGGCTTCCGACCCGCCGTCTCCGCGCGCCGTCTGCCGCAGCCCGACCGCGCCGAAAGCCGCCGGCCCGAGCAGGCGTTTCAGATCCCGCGCTTCGGTCTCGATCTCGCGTGCGATCGAGGCGTCGAGACCGACGCCCGCCCACAGGAGGAAGTGGCGTATGGTGCCGCCCCTTGGCAAGGCCCACCCGACGTCCACCGGGCGCGGTGCTCCCCGAGCGAGTTCTTCCGCTACAGCGGGCAGGTTCGCCCGATGTAGCGGAGTGGGCACCCCAACGAGTCCGAGCTGTGCCGCTAAGACATTAGCCGTTCCCGCCGGCAATACTGCCAACGCTGTGCGCGAGCCGACGAGCCCGTTCATGGCCTCGTGAATCGTGCCATCGCCGCCCGCCACGACGACGACGTCATCGCCCCGCTGCGCGGATTCCGCGGCGAGCGCCTCTGCTTCTCCCGCCGCTTGCGTGTTATGCCATTCGATCGTCCATCCCCGCTCCGCCAATACGCCGACGGCCGCGCGCACGGACGCAGCATGATCGCGTGACCCACCCGAAGCCGGGTTGGCGATGACGCGGGCTCGAGGACGGCGCAGGGGCGGAGAAGACATGGCCGCGATGATAGCGTCGGGCTGACCAAAGGTCACGCGTTTCGGGCTTCACGCGACCCCTGGGCTCCGCTACAATCGCCGCCATGCCGCAGCCCGATCCACCCCCCGCCGGCGATGCCGGTGCGCAAGGGGCGCACCTGCTCAACGAGCGCTATCGCCTCCTCGACGTAGTCGGAGAGGGCGGCATGGCGGTTGTTTGGCGTGCGGAGGACACCCTCCTGCATCGCGCCGTGGCTGTCAAAGTGCTGCGAGAACAGTACGCGGCCGATCCGGAATTTCTCGAACGGTTCCGCACAGAGGCCCGCAGCGCTGCTGCCCTCAGCCATCCGGGCGTCGTCGGCGTACACGACGTTGGAGAGGCAGACGGTCGTCACTATCTGGTGATGGAATATGTGCCGGGCCGCGATCTGAAAGCGCTGATCCGGGACGAAGCGCCGCTCTCCCCCGAACGATCCGTCGAGATCGCGCTGGCATTGGCGGACGCCGTCAGCGCCGCGCACGACGCCGGCATGGTCCACCGCGACATCAAACCGCAGAACGTGCTCGTGGGTCCGGACGGTCGCATGAAGGTGGCCGATTTCGGGATTGCGCGTGCGATCTCTGCAGCCGGTCTCACCGCTCCCGGCCTTGTCATGGGAACCGTTCACTACATCGCGCCGGAGCAGGCGGCAGGGGCGCCTGCCACGCCTGCGTCGGACGTCTACAGCCTCGGTGTCGTGCTCTACGAGATGCTGACCGGCCGCGTGCCGCATGTGGGGGACTCCAGTCTGGCCGTTGCGATGAAGGTCATGAACGAGACGGCGACGCCCGTCATGGAGTTGAACCCGCAGGTGCCCGGGCCGCTCGCCGCTTTGCTGGAACGCACGATGGCGCGTGAGCCGGAGAACCGGGTGCCCGACGCAAACGCACTGGCTGCCCTGCTGACGGCCTATCGGACGGACGCGGGGCAGGTGACCGCGATGCTTCCACAGGCCGGCGGCAATGGCAGAGGCTCGCGTTTCGGACGGCGAGCGGATTCCCCCGCACGGAGCGGCCGCGCGCCGCGGCTGGATTGGCGCGGACTTGGCCTGGGTGTGGTGGCTGTGGTGGCCATGGCGGGGCTTATCCTCGTCTGGATGGCCGCCGTTGGGCGCTTGCAGGGTGGGCTGCCCGCGATCATCGATCCTGCGGACGCCTCGTCGCGCGCCCCGCGCGACGTTCCCGTCGCTCCGGTCGTGCCGCCGACACCCACGCCGTTCACGGAGGTCGAGGTGCCGGACGTGCGTGGCATGCGCGTTGAGGCGGCGCGCGATTTGCTCGATTCGATCAACCTCTCCGCGTCCGAAGAGCCGGTGGTGCGCCAGGGCGCCGAGGTCGGAAGGGTCGTCGATCAACGACCGGAACCGGGAACGTTGGTGTTGGAAGGCTCCCCGGTCGGCGTGCGGTTCGCCGCGCAGGCCCCCATCTCCGTTCCGGCCGTCCAACTCGATCCGGCCGCCATGGCGATCGCGCTCAACCAGCTGGGATTCATCCCACAGCGACGTGACATATGGCGCGGGGCAGCCAGCCCGACGCAAGGCCAGGTCATCGGGCTCGACCCGCTTCCCGAAACGGCGCAGCCTGTCGGCAGCAAGATCATCTACAACGTGGACAGCGGTGGCTGGCTTCCGCTCGGCGAGACTTTCGAGGACGGTGTGTTCTTAGAAGGCGTCCAACTCGTTACGGATACGCTTGCCGCCGGCCAGATCGTGCAGGCGATTCCGTTGTGGTCCGCCATCAAGCCGATCTCGCGTGATTACGAGGCGCGCATGGTGGTGGGGGATTGGCGGGCGTTCAACGGTGGAGCGGGCGTCGTCTTCGCGGAGGCGGCGCGTGCTCCGGTCGACGGACGACCGACCTCGGCGTGGACCGAAGGCGAGAGCATTACCGGGGCGACCTTCGAGCTTGGCATCCCAGCGGACGTGCCCCCGGACACCTATCATCTGTGGATTGAGCTCTTTCCCGCGGACGCACCCGACTTGCGTCTGCAAGTCGAGACGGCGCCCATGGTGAAGCTGGGCGATCGAGGCGTACAGATTCGACCCATCACGGTCGTCGCGCCCTAAGGGCTTACCAAACAACGATAGGCGCCCTCGGTAGCTGCCTCTTCTTGATTGACGCGCTCTACGCGAAGGCGGCTGCGACCATCGATGCGCCGGCGGTGGTACGCCGACTCGCCTGAGCGTGCGGCCTTCGCCCCCCCTCCTTCGGCCGCACACGACTCCGACGATCCCTATGCTATCTTTGCGTTTCCTTGGGTTCGGCCGCTTGGCTGAGCCGGATCGCAACGACGCGTTTCCTTGCGTCGAGCCACCGCGAAGGTGTTGACGAGCCCATGCGCTCTTCGAGACGAAATTGGTTGATTTGGGGTGTAGTCCTGATCGGCATGAGCGCCGCGTTGCTCGCCTACCAGGCGGACCGAGGCGCGCGGCTTCAGATGAGCCAAAGCGAGCTCGTCGACCGGGTCAATGCCGGTGACGTAGAGCGGATCAACATCGCGGGCGACGAGTCGCGCGCGATGATCGAGCTTGCGGACGGCAGCCGGCGCATAGTGCTCAAGGAGCGGCTCGGCGAGCCGTTCATCGAGCAATTGGGGTTGGACTACGCCGCGTTGCGCGAGTCCGACGTGGTCTTTGCCGTGGACAAGCCTAACGGATTCGCCGGGTTGGGCACCCTGCTTACGACCCTGGTGCCGTTTCTACTCATGCTCGGCATCCTCGTGTTCTTGATGCGCCAGGCGCAGTCGGGCAACAACCAGGCTTTGTCCTTCGGCCGCAGCCGCGCCCGCATGATGACCGGTGACACCCCAACCGTGACGTTTGAGGATGTCGCGGGGGTTGAGGAAGCCAAACAGGAGCTGGCGGAAGTCGTCGAGTTCCTGCGTGAGCCGGAGAAGTTCATCGCGCTAGGGGCGAAGATACCGCGCGGTGTGCTGATGATGGGGCCCCCGGGCTGTGGCAAGACGTTGATGGCCCGCGCGGTCGCAGGGGAAGCGGGCGTGCCCTTCTTCTCGATTTCCGGCTCCGAATTCGTCGAGATGTTCGTCGGGGTCGGAGCGAGTCGCGTGCGCGACCTGTTTGACCAGGCGCGCAAGCACAGCCCGTGCATCGTTTTCATTGACGAGATCGATGCTGTCGGCCGCCAACGTGGGGCGGGTCTCGGCGGCAGCCATGACGAGCGCGAGCAGACATTGAATCAAATTCTGGTCGAAATGGATGGCTTTGATACGGACACGAACGTGATCATTATCGCCGCCACGAACCGACCGGACATTCTCGATCCTGCGTTGATGCGGCCCGGTCGCTTCGATCGACGCGTGATCATCGATCGCCCCGACCGCGGTGGACGACGGGCAATCCTCGGGATTCACTCCCGCGGCAAGCCGCTCGCTCCGGACGTCGACCTGGACACGGTTGCGCGCCAGACGCCGGGCTTCAGTGGTGCGGATCTTGAGAACCTCGTAAACGAGGCCGCCATCATGGCCGCGCGGCGCAATGCGAAGCTTGTGACAGGGCCCGATCTTCAAGAGGCTGTCGACAAGGTGCGATATGGGCCGGAACGACGCAGCCGGGTCGTGGAGCCGGAAGAGTTGAAGGTTACCGCGTACCACGAAGCCGGACATGCGGTCGTGATGCACATGCTCGATGACTGCGACCCCGTCCACAAAGTCACGATCATCCCGCGCGGTATGGCCGCCGGCCTGACCAGCGCGCTCCCGGCAGAGGACACCTATCTACGTAGTCGCTCGAAGTTCGAAGCGGATCTGGCCGCGGCTCTGGGCGGTCGCGCAGCAGAAGAGTTGGTCTTCGGCGATATCTCAACAGGCGCATCCGGCGATCTTGAGTTTGTCACTCGTACGGCCCGTGACATGGTCACCCGCTATGGGATGAGCGAGACGATTGGACCTATCTCGCTCGGCCAACGTCAAGAGCTGGTTTTCCTCGGCCGCGAACTCTCCGAGCAGCGAAACTACTCCGAGGCGACGGCGCGTCAGATCGATCATGAGGTGCGACGAGTCGTGACGGAGGCGCACACGCTGGCCCGGCGCTTGATCACCGACAACATCGACCGGCTGCACGACGTAGCGCGCACATTGCTCGAGGTCGAGACTCTCGATCGTGATGCGTTCGTATCCGTGATGAGCGCAGCGTAGAGTGGGAAAGCCGGAGCGTACTCTGGGTCTGGTTTTCGGGTCTGGTTTCGGCTTTCGTCAGATAGGCGCTTCTCCCGGTATCCGAGGTTCTAGGACGCGCTTCTAGCGGATCACGGTATCCCCGACCGTTGCCAGCGCCATGGCGAGTGCCGCGTCCGTTGCGGCGCGTCGAACCGCTGCGCGATCACCTGGGAAGACGTGGCGTGCGACGCGGCTGCGCTCGGCCGTGGCACAACTGAGCCACACGAGACCGACCGGCTTGCCGGGCCCGCCTCCGCCGGGGCCCGCAATGCCCGTGACCGCGACGGCAACGTCTGCGTCGAGCCGATCTCGTACGCCTAGCGCCATCGCGCGAGCGACGGCCGCGGACACCGCTCCGTGGGCGTCCAGGAATGCTGGAGGGACGCCGAGAAGCTGCACCTTGGCAGCGTTGGCATACGCGACGACTCCGCCTCGATAGGCACCGGAGCTTCCCGGAATCGCCGTCATCGTCGCGCCGATCAGACCACCTGTGCAACTCTCCGCCGTGGCGCAGGTCCAGCCTCGCTCCGAGAGAGTCCGCAAGAGCTCGGTGGCAATCGCGATCGACGTCTCGTTATGTTGCAAGGACAGCGTTTCCGACACTTCGCGCGCTGATGCTGAGCTCATTCGATCACGCATACGGACTCCTGGCAGGGGGTGGTAGGCCGGCAATTCAGCGTCCTAGAAATCCTTCGAGGGCCCTTAGACCGTGTGGTATCCTATCGCGGTTGTTGCCAGAAACGCTACGCCCGTCGCGCGCGCGCGGCGGGTTCTGCCGGTATGGGAGGAACGGGACCCATGATCCACGCCGTGGAACGGCCTTCGCGCTTTGCGATCGAGCCGCTCGGCATCGCCCTAAGCGGCGACGCCTGGTGGAACCTAGCCGCCTCCGAGCTGGTGGAGCACGCCGTCCGTCGCGGAGAGGGCACGCTTACCGCGGACGGCTCCTTCGTCGCTGAGACCGGGGCGCACACGGGCCGTTCGCCCAACGACCGCTACATCGTCCGAGAACCGTCGAGCGAGGCCGACATCTGGTGGGGTGCGGTTAACGTGCCCTTGGAGCCTGCGAGCTGGGATGCGTTGCGAGCCAAAGTCACCGGCGCGCTCAGCGAAGGCGACGTGTACGTGCGGGATGCCTGGTGCGGCGCTGATCCGGCGTACCGGATCGGCCTGCGCGTTGTCAGCAGCACTGCTTGGCACAACTTGTTCGCCAATAACATGTTCCTGCGCCCCGATGCGCCGGAGCTGGCCCGTTTCGATCCTGAATGGACGGTGCTTCACGCGCCGACAGCGCAAGCGGATCCGGCCAACGACGGCACGCACGGGGAAACGTTCATCGTGCTCAACTTCGCGGCGCGTGAGGTCATTATCGGCGGCACGGCCTATGCGGGCGAGATCAAGAAGTCCATGTTCTCGGTCATGAATTATCGCTTACCTCCATTGGACGTTCTGCCGATGCACTGCTCGGCGAATGTGGGATCGACAGGCGACGTGGCCCTCTTCTTCGGCCTATCGGGCACGGGCAAGACGACGCTCTCCGCCGATCCCGATCGCCCGTTGATCGGCGATGACGAGCATGGATGGAGCCCGCGAGGCGTGTTCAACTTCGAAGGCGGTTGCTACGCCAAGACCATCCGGATCACGTCGAGTTCAGAGCCGGAGATCTTCCGCGCTTCGACGCGCTTCGGCACGATCTTGGAGAACGTCGTGCTCGACGCGACGCGCCATCCGGACTTCGACGACGCAAGCTTGACCGAAAACACGCGATCCTCGTATCCGATCGATCATCTCGACACGATCGTCCCCGGCGGCATGGCCGGTCATCCGCGCACGGTCATCTTCCTCACCGCGGATGCCTTTGGCGTCCTGCCTCCGGTGAGTCGATTGAGCCGGGAACAGGCCATGTATCACTTCATCTCCGGATATACGGCCAAAGTCGCCGGCACAGAGCGAGGCGTCAAGGAGCCGACGGCAACGTTCAGCGCGTGCTTCGGTGCCCCCTTCCTGCCCCGACATCCTGGGCGGTATGCCGACATGCTCGGACGCCGGATGGACGAACACGGGGTGTCCGTGTGGCTGCTCAACACAGGCTGGACGGGCGGCGAGTACGGCGTCGGCGAGCGGCTTTCGCTCGCGGACACCCGCGCTATGGTTCGCGCCGTGCTCAGCGGCGCGCTCGATGCCGTACCGACGACGCCTCATCCCGTGTTCGGGGTGCACGTCCCGGACATGGTTCCCGACGTGGAATCGCGCGTGTTGGACCCGCGGGCTACCTGGAAGGACGGGGCGGCCTACGATGAGAAGGCCGCCGCTCTCGCAGCCATGTTCTGCGCGAATTTCGAACAGTACGCCGACGGCGTGGATCCCAAGGTGCTCGCGGCCGCCCCCGGCGGCTGAGCTTCGCTGCGCCCCCCTCAGGAGCTTCCTGCATGCCCTTCCCCGACCTGAGCATTCCTTCCGACGGACAACGCATCGGTCTCGTCGACGGTACGCGCATCGTGCCCGATCGGCCTTTCATTCCTTACATCCTCGGTGACGGCATCGGCACGGACGTTACCCCGGCGATGCGAACCATGGTCGACGCAGCGGTCACCAAGGCCTACGACGGCAGCCGATCGATCGCGTGGGTGGAGGTGTTCGCCGGTGAGCGTGCTATGGACAAGCGCGGCGAATGGCTCCCCGCTGAGACGCTCGAAGCGTTCACCTACTATCGTGTCGGCATCAAGGGGCCGCTGACCACGCCGGTCGGCGGTGGGATCCGCAGCCTCAACGTGGCCATCCGGCAGCGACTCGATCTCTACACCAATGTGCGGCCCGTCTACTGGATCTCCGGATTGCCGAGCCCCGTTCGCCATCCGGAGCACATGGATATCGTGCTCTTCCGGGAGGCGACCGAAGACGTCTATGCCGGCATCGAGTGGCAGGCGGGCAGCCAAGACGCGGAAAAGGTGTTGCGCTTCCTACGGGACGAAATGGGGGTCGACACGCTGGACGTGTCCGGTACCGGTGTCGGCATCAAGCCGATCAGCGAGATGAAGACCAAGCGCCTCATGCGCAGCGCGATCGAGTACGCACAAGCGCGCGGCCGCAAGAGCGTAACGCTGGTGCACAAGGGCAACATCATGAAGTATACGGAGGGTGCGTTCCGCGATTGGGGCTACGAGCTCGCCCGCGACGAGTTCGCGGATACCACGGTAAGCGAGGAGGCTCTGTGGAAGGACCACGGAGGCGTCGCTCCCAACGACGCGATCGTCATCAAGGACCGGATCGCCGACAACATGTTGCAGCAGCTGCTTACGCGGACGGCCGACTATGACGTCCTGGCTCTACCGAACCTCAACGGCGACTATCTATCCGACGCCGCGGCCGCTCAGGTCGGAGGTCTCGGCGTAGCCCACGGCGCGAACATCGGCGATGAGGTCGCGGTATTCGAGGCCGTGCACGGAACGGCGCCCAAATACGCCGGCCAAGACAAGGTCAATCCCATGGCGCTCACCCTCTCCGGCGTGATGATGCTTGAGTATCTGGGCTGGGACGATGCCGCCACCCTCGTGCGCAACGGTATTGAAGCCGCGGTCGCGGACGGTGTCGTGACCTACGATCTTGCGCGCCAGATGGATAACGCGACCGAGGTGTCTTGCAGCGGCTTTGCCCAGGCGGTCGTCGACCGAATGTAGCCGTTGGACGGGCCCTGCGCTCACACCTGCTCCGGCCGCAATCGTCCCGGTTGATCCGCCGCGTGCGTCGATGTTGCATGCCCAGCGGTGCAGCGCCGGACGAGGAAAAAGACACGAGGGGGGGCGATTCGCCCCCCCTCGTGTACGTGCCACGGGCTTACGGTGCGCCGGTATCCGCAGCGCCCAGGCTCCCGCATTGTATGCCGCTGCGCGGGACGCGGGCAAAACGGCCGCTTGATCTACGTGGTTGTGCTCAGCGATCCACGAAGCGATAACCGCGACTTCTAACCGTGCGGATATAGCGGGGCCGGCCAGGCGCGGACTCGACTTTTTGTCGCAAGCGGCTGATCAACTTCTCGACACGGGCGTCATCCACATCGCTCGCGGCCTCCTCGCCCCAAACATGTCGGATGATGTCCTGTTTGCTGCACAGCCGACCTGGATGGTCGTACAGCATCCGCAGAAGGCTGTACTCGAGGGCCGTCAAACTCTCTTCCCGTCGGCCATCGACGATCACGGTGCCGCTCTCCTCGTCGATCCACAAACCGTTCTCCGGCACGCGCTGCGCTTCGGGCGTGGCCATCTCATTCGCGCGTCGCTGGGGCAGCGATGCGTGGGCGCGCGCGGCGGCTTCGCGAACGGCTCCGATGACGACACTATCGTCGGCGCCTTGTCGCCGCGCTGCGAGCAGGGCTGCACAGGCCGACTGCAAGACGAGCGGCTGCCCTTCGCTGACCGACCACAACAGCTCGTGATCCGACGATCGGGCTGGATAGTGGCCGTCGATCGCTCGGGCGATGAGGCCGCCGGCCTCATCACGCGAGAGGGGCTTGAGCCGAATCGAGGTGAAGATCGTCGAAAACGGGGAACCACGCCAGGCTTCGACGGCGTTGAGCGCATCCGGTAGAGGTCGGTCCGTTGCGACCACGAGAGCCAGGGTGCGTGGCCCGCGACGAGCAAGGGATGCCAATTGGGCTAAGAAATGACGGCACGCCTCGGCTTCCTTTGGCGCCTCGGCATGTAAGGCCCACTCGAACTCATCCAAGAGCAGGATGAGCGCCGTATCTCGGTCGGTCAGGGCGTCAAGAAACTCCTCGACGTCCATCAGGTCCGGTGTTTCGGGCTCCACGATGACCTGCGTGATCGTGTCGGCCGTATCGCGATCGATAGGTGCTCCCGGTCGCCCGGCGGCGCGCCGCAATAGGCGTGCGACGCGACGCCAAAAGGCTCCGTGTGAGAAAGGCGAGATCGCCTGAACGTCCACGTGGAGCACGATGTGGCCAGGAGCCACTACGCCGTATCGGGCGCCGACTTCCTGATCGGCAATCATGCGCAAGAGGCTGGTCTTGCCGATGCCGACGGGACCGCTGACCGCGACGTTGCCACGCTGTGCGGGCCGAATATGCCCGAAGATTAGATCCAGCTCGCGTTCCCGGCCCGTAAACAGCTCGGGTGGCGCCGGCGAGTGGGGTGTAAACGCCAACTCGCTTTCAGAAAGGGTGGGCGGGTTCAAGTCGGATCGCGATGGCATCACAAGATTCGTCCCCTCGACGCTCGATGAATTCGTTCGGTATCGGTACTGGATCCGGCCGTGTCGATGCCGACCGCGGCGCGGTTCGACTCCAGCTGTGGTGGCGCGTGCTCGATTCCCGCAGCGCGCGAGAGCCGGCTCCGGGTCCAGACGAACGCTCCTGAAATGGCCACGAGATAGGCGCCGACGCCCAGCGGCACCCAGGGCGAATTCAACATGCCGCCGACCATCGCCAGCCCAACTGCTACTCCCGTAGCCGAGATAGCGGCGATCGCCAGGAAGGTGGGCAGGGCGTCTGCGGCCGTCTCTTCCAACCGCCGTCGCCTCCCTTGTTCCTCGCGCAGGCGCGTCTCGAGCACGGCGCGCTCGAGCTGCAAGCGCCGCTGACGCAACGTCTCGCTCTCGAGGTGGCGTTGCTCGAGGTCGACGACGGCTCGTTGGATGACCATGTCGTCCGGTACGTAGCGCAACGCCTCGCGGTACGCTTCGGCCGCTTGCTCCCACCGACCCGACGCGAGGTGAGCACCGGCCGTCGCGCGCCAGCTGTCACGCAACCGATGGCGGCCTCCGATGTCATCGGGGACGATATCAAGCACGCGCTGGTAGTGGGGACGCGCCTGGTCGTAGCGTCCCTCAGCTTCATGGGCGACGCCGCTATCGCGGTGGGCGGCCGTGAGCCCATCACGTGCGCTTTCGGGGTCAAGGCGGTACGCTTTCTCAAACGCATCGGTAGCCGCTTCGATATCACCGCTCTCGTAATGCGCTTGCGCGAGACCGAGCTGCGCGCGGGCATGATTGGGGTTCGCCGCCAGCGCGCGTAGGTACAGCAGGCGCGCGTCGTCGAGGCGGCCCTCGTGGTGGTGTCCTCGTCCGGCCTCGTAATCGCGAACGGCTCGTGCGCTCACCCGTTCCAGTTCCCGTTTGGCCTCTTCGAGCGAGTGTTTCGCCAGGATCCATCGCCGCAAAAACTCGACCCGGAAGCCGAACGCATCGTTGCCCACGGGCCGGATGATGCCCCATTCGGAAAGCACCATCGGAGCGGACGATAACTCCATGCCTTGCAGCCGCACTCCGTGTTCCCGCAGCGCCGTACCGATCTCGCGCAGTGTCGCGGCTTCGCCCTCGGGCGCAAGGTGCGCGAGCGACGACAGAATGAATCGCTCCGCGGGTGGGAACTCGTCCCAGAACCAGGCAAGACCCCCCATGCCCAGCTCCATGACGGCCTCAAGCACCTCATCGCTGACATGCTCGGACCGCACTTCGTCGCGTCCGGAACGCAGCGCACGATCGAACAGCTCGTAGCAGAGCAGCTGCAGAAAGTAGGGGTGACCGCTTGTCAGTTCAAGCAAGCGCTCTACCGCGTCGTCCGCGAACCGAACGTCTCCCCTGGCCGGCTCGACGATTAGCCTCGTCGCAGCGGGGCGGTCCAGCACGGAAATGCTCTTGCATTGGGCGCTCTTGAACGTGGCCTTGATGCGGCTCGGTAGCTCGTCGAGCCTCCGGCCCACCACGAACACGAACGCAAGCCCTCGCTGCTCATCGATCAACAGATCTTGGAGATAGGCGAAGAAAGAGTGATACGCGGCGTGTGTTTCCACAGCCTCACCGCTCAGCACGTCGAATTCATCCACGAGCACGAGCAGCCGGTCGCTGCCCATGCGCTCGTAGACGAGCGGCAAGAAGTGATACTGGAAGAAGCTCTCCTCCGCGAAGGCGCGCCGCGACGGTGCCTCGAGGTCCAGCTCGCGCGCAATCTCTCGCGCCAGGCCGAAGAGCACCTGCTCCAGCCGGTGTTCGGCACGTCCTTGCAAATCGAAGTACACGGCGCGAAAACCGTCCGGCACGTTGCTGCCGCGCCGGAGTTGGTGGAGCAGGCTGGTCTTGCCGATACGACGTTGGCCGAAAAGCACGACCAGATTCTGATAGGGTGACGCCAACGTATTGCGCACAAAGCGCAGCACGGAATCCCGACCGAAGAAGCCGACATCGTCGACGAGCGGTGTCAGGATATACGGGTTGATCGGTCGCTTGGCCAGAGTCTCCATCACGCCTTCCGGGGCGGCGCGCCGAAGGGCGGCGCCGACCGGCGACCGCGCGCTGTCAGTGTTGTCAGCAATGGCATCGTCAGTATATCAGACGCGTACCAGCCTGATGTGTGACGCTACGGACGATTCGCTGACGAAACCGCCAGTCGGAACGCGATGGCCGGGCGCGATCGGATCCGTCAATCGTTGCCGGCGGCCTCGCTGCCTTGCGTCGATACGGGGGCCGTCGCGCCGTCTCCACCAATGCTTTCGGCATCCTCTTGGACGTCCGAATGCCCGCCTTCGAGCTCGTCTTCGTCGTCGAATTCATCGCGACCCTGGTACACGGTGGCGATGTTCGCGTTGCGGAACCGGTAGCCCTGACCGCGAATGCTCTCGATATGTTGGAAGGACGAGCCGTGCGCATCGACCTCTTTGCGCAGGCGGCTGATCGTCTTCTGGATCATGGCATCCGTCACGCCGAGCGTCTCCAACGAGTACTCCGGCCAGACTGCGATCGCGATTTCGTCCTTGGTCACGATCTCGCCCCGCTTGCTAAGCAGGAAACGCAGCAGCGCGAACTCTTTGGGAGGCAGCTCGACCGGCCGCTTCTCAATGCGCACCTCGCCTGTTTCTGCGTTGAGCTCGATGCGGGTCATCTGGCGGCGGGCGAAATCCGCCATGGCCGTCGAGAAGATCGCATCGTCATACACATAGCCCCGCCGAAACAGCCGTTGGCTGGCCTGCTCGAATGCAACACCCTCCCGTCCCTCGGGTTGGGCATCCACGGCCAGCCAGCAGAGTGCATCGCGTTCCACCGCAGGCAAGCGTGCCCAAACGTCGTTGAAGAGAGCTTCGGTACGCGCCCGAAACTCCTGATCGACCGTTTCAATCGTGGATTCGGCCAACAGGTCATCGCCGCGCACGGCATGCTCGTGGAACAACGATCCCGCGACCTGCATGTAGTAAGGGAAGCGCCCGGCAAAGCGAGCGATTTCGGGCGCGACAGGACGCAGGTCAACCCCACCCAGATCGCTCACGAAATCGAGGAACGCCGCCGCTTCTTCGGCCGTGAACGAACCGACATAGATTGAGCGAAACATGTTGAAGAAGGGCGATCCGGTGCCCCACTGGGTCTCAAACTCGCCCAGATCTACACGCGAAGCGACGACGATGGACATGTCGTACTCCGTGATCAGGCCGCGGAACCACTCCCAGAACTTGGGCTCAAACTCGGCGAGAACGTCGAACTCGTCCAGCAGTAGCACGAGACGTTTGTCACGGTCGGCGAGGTCATCGAGGTAATCCTCAAGCCAATATGCGTCGATCGGATCTTCCTCGAAGTCCGCGCTGGAATCCGGATCGGCACGCTTCAACGTGCGCGCAAGTCTTCGAAAGAGCGACTCCGGAGAATCTCCGGCCAATTGCGCGTTCAAGAACGCGAAGAGCAACCCGTCGCGGGCGCCGGCTTCAATAAACTCGGCCTGCACATCCTCGTGCATCATCTGATAGAGCAAGGACGTGTTACCGCAGCGGTGCTCGCCCACTAGCGCCACGGGCTGCATGTTCATGATGGACTCGAAGAGCTCTCGCCGAGCGTGCTCTCGACCGTGGAAGTCCTCGGGCTCTTTAATGGGCTTGCCGAGAACGAAGGGGCTGGGAGTGGAGCTCTCAACCATGACGGATCTCCTCAAGGAGGCGCGTGTATTCGTCGTTGCGCTCGAGCCAGACCCGTACTAGCTCCATCGTGAAGCCATATTGTCGTTCCGTGCCTTCCGAACCGCGCTCGGTCACAAAGTCACGTTCGGTGAGGGTGCGCATGTGTTCGTGAGCGTCTCGCTTGGCCAAGGTAATCTCGTCCTGTCCGAGGGTCTCGAGGATGTCGTCCATCCCAACGAAGGGCCGACCGTCGTCGGTGATACGTGACAACGCGACCAAAATCAGCCGCTCGTTAATGCCGAGCGACATGTAAGCGTGGCGAATGATACCCGTGGTTTCCTCGACCGTCGTCTGTAGCGCCCGGTCGACGTCGCGCAGGGTTACGAAGTTCTTGCGATCGCTGCGGGCTAGATTCACGATCTCGTGGCAAATGTACTGGATGAAGTAGGGCTGTCCAGCCGTAACCCGCAGGATCTTCTCTACCGCGAGGTCGTCGTACCATAGCGCGTCGGCGACCGGCTCGCGGATCAAGCGCTCGGCTTCCTCCGTCACGAGGTAGCTCACCCGTCTCCGAAGCGCCGTATTGAACAGGATCGAATGAGGATTCTTCAACATCTCGGTGACTTTATGGGCCCCGGCGAAGATGAACGACAGTCCCTCTTGGTGCTGCATGAGCCCCCGGATGCAGTCGAAGACATAGGCGCTGACTTGGTCGTTCTCCACCGCCTCGATGAGCAGATCGAATTCATCCGCGATGATCACCGCACGGCGGCCGCTCTCGATCGCCTGATTGCCCAACTCCTCGCCGAGCTGCTCGAACTGCTCCAACGGGTGATCCGCGTAATCTTCTCTTCGCGGCTTCTCGAGTTCGAATCCCTGCCGCCGAAGACCGCTCGTCGTCTTGCGTGCCATGGCAAACAGCAGATCCGAGGTCGAGCTCAGCGCGTACGCGATCGACTGGAGGTCGATGAGCACGAAGGCATATTGATCGGGCAGATGGTATTGGAGCTGGTACAACACGGACGTCTTGCCGGTTCGCCGCTCGCCGTATAGGACCAGCACGTTTGCCTGGTAGGTGCCGGAAAGATTTTCCTGCACCCACAGGAACGTGGACTGCCGACCATAGAACATCTCGCGGCTCTTGACGGGCGGCCCGGCGATGTACGGCGACGTACCGATTTCCTGGTACTCCGCTTCCTCGATGAAGAAACGCACCTCGCGCGCGAAGCGGCGTGTCAGCCCTTCCGTTTGGGGATCGTCGTAGCGCAGCTCGAGCGTGATCGGTACCACGCCGGCGCCCTCCCGTTGCACGGTGAACTCTACCGACAGCCGGTCACCTTGCCCCAACGGCGGCAGATAGTGGGTCGGCGCAGACTGCAGCTTGAGCTCAGGCGCCTCGTCGGAGACCATCGAGAGTTGAACGTTGGAGGCCAGACCCTCGCCGCTATTGACCACCTCGAAAACCAGGACGGCGGTCGTGTCGGAATCCCGAATCCGTACGTGGTCGGTCCGGATCTCGAGATCGAGCTCGGCGCGACCTTGGAACTCGCGGATCGCTAGGTTGATCAGCTCGCGCCACTTCTCGGCCAAGGCGTGA
>JAJCYU010000115.1 GCA_029262755.1 Anaerolineae bacterium | reverse complement strand
CATCCCGGGGCGGAGACGGTCTTCGCGACGTCGCGCACCTACGCCGGCCGGACGTTGGACGATGTGATACCCGGCGCTCCCCCGCTGGCCCTCGTGCCGCACGACGAGGCGCCGTTGGACGGGCTGGACGTGGCCTTCCTGTGCCTCCCGCACGCCGCGGCCGCCCCGACCGCCGCGCGGGCGCTGGAGGCCGGGGCCAAGGTCGTCGATCTCAGCGCTGACTTCCGCCTCCGCGACGCGGACCGCTACGCCGCGTGGTACGGCGTCGCGCATCCCGTGCCCGCGCTCTTGGACGAGGCCGTCTACGGCCTCACCGAGTATGCGCGCGACCAGCTGCCCGGCGCGCGGCTGGTGGCCAACCCCGGCTGCTACCCCACGAGCATCCTGCTGGCCCTCGGCCCGCTGCTGCTCGATCCCGAGATCAACCACCTGCTGCGGGGCCCCTTCATCGCGGACAGCAAATCCGGCGTGTCCGGTGCGGGGCGCGCGCCGAAGCAGCACACCCACTTCGTCGAGGTCGCGGACAACTTCAACGCATACGCCGTCGGACGCAGCCACCGCCACCTGCCGGAGATCGAACAGCTCGTCACCCGCTGGTGGGGCGAGCACGTTGCGCCGGGCGGGATGGCGGACGGGGGCGAGGGTGTCGCAAACGACGGGGGCATCGTGAGGGACGTCGACGGCGACAACGTCGCGGCAAGGGATCGCGTGGGCGTGCGCGCACCCTCGGTGCTCTTCACACCCCATCTACTGCCGGTGCGCCGCGGCATCCTGTCCACGATTTACGTGCCGCTGGCCGGGGAAGCGGACGCCGATCGGCTCCGTGCACGCTACGCTCGCGCCTATGCGGACGAGCCCTTCGTGCGGCTGTTGCCGCCCGGCGTCGAGCCGAGCCTGAACCACGTCGTCGGCACGAACCGCTGCGTGATCGCGCTCGATCTCGTGCCCTCGCCGGACGGCGCGACGATCCTCCTGCGCTCGGCGATCGACAACCTCGTCAAGGGTGCCGCCGGTCAGGCGGTGCAGAACATGAACGTGATGTGCGGCCTGGCCGAGACCGAGGGCCTACGATGACCCGCGTGCTCAAGCTCGGCGGCCGGTTGCTGGACGAGCCGGCGCTGCTCGCAGAGCTGGCCGCGTGGATCGCCGCACTCCCCGAGGCCGAACGTCCGGTACTGGTTCACGGCGGCGGCGACGGGATCGCCGCGCTCCAGGCCGCCTTGGGCCACGAGGCCCACAAGATCGACGGCCTGCGCGTCACACCGCCGCAGGCGATGCCGGCGGTGGAGATGGCGCTCTCGGGCGATGCGAACAAACGCCTGGTGCGCGCCCTGCTCGCCGGCGGCGTGGAAGCGCTCGGCCTGTCCGGGATCGACCGCGGCCTGCTGCGCTGCACGCCGCGCATCCATCCGGATGGCGACCTGGGCCGCGTGGGCGAGATCGTCCACGTGCGCGCCGAGGTGCTGCGCGAAACGCTCGCGGCGGGCGTCGTGCCCGTGATCAGCCCCGTCTCCCTCGGTCTCGACGGCGAGGCCTACAACGTAAACGCCGATGACGCCGCGGCGGCCGTTGCCGCCGCGCTCGACACGGAGCTCGTGCTGCTGACCGACGTACCGGGAGTGCTCGTGGAGGGCGGGGTCATGAGCACCCTACGCACGGCCGAGGTCGAGCGCTTGATCGACATCCGCGTCATCCGCGGCGGCATGGTGCCTAAGGTCCGCGCCGCGCTACGCACGGCCGAGCGCGGCATCCCCACCCGCATCACGGATCTCGCCTCGCTGCGCACGCCCGGCGCGGGCACGCTCATCGCACCGCTGCCGTCCCAGCGCGCGGCCGCGAGGCGGAGCGGGTCGGATCGGGAGGCGGGCACCGGCATGGGCACAACTCCCGCTTCGGCCGCCGATCCTTCTGCAGCGTCGACAGCGCCTTCCAAGTCGACAACACCGTCGGCGCCACCACCGCCACCAACACCGCCAATACCGCCAACACCAACACTACGAATTCCACCATCCTCGCCCTCGCCATCGCCCATCCCCATCCCCCACCCGGACCCGGTGCCTGCCATGACCACGACCCCAGACGCCGCCGCGCTCATCGCGCTCGACGGCGAGTACGTGCTGCAGAACTACGGCCGTCCGCCGCTGGTCTTCACCCACGGCGATGGCGCCTGGCTCTTCGACACGGAAGGCCGCCGCTTCCTCGACTTCCACGCCGGCATCGCGGTCGCAGCGCTCGGTCACGCCGATCCGGAGCTGGCCGCCGTCCTCGCCGAGCAGGCCGGACGGTTGACGCACGTGTCAAACCTGCATTACACGGAGCCCTACATCCGCCTCGCAGCGCAGCTCTGCGAGCATTCGTTCGCCGATCGCGTCTTCTTCACCAACGCCGGCGGCGAGGCCGTCGAGGGCGCGCTCAAGTTCGCTCGCAAGCGTGTGCGCGCCACGTGGGATGCGGGTGGCGCGAGCGACACCGCGGTCCCGTTCGCGAAGACCGGACTCGTGGCCTTCGAGCGTGCCTTCCACGGGCGCTCGGCCGGCGCGCTTTCCCTCACGCACAAGGCGGCGTATCGCGAGCCCTTCGCACCGCTGCTGCCGGGCATCGTGTTTACGCCCTTCAACGATCTCGCCGCGGCGGAGGCGGCCATCGGCCCCGACACCGGCGCGGTCTTCGTCGAGCCCGTGCAAGGCGAGGGCGGTTACCACCCGGCGACACCCGAATTCATGGCGGGGCTGCGCAGCCTGTGCGACGAGCACGGCGCGCTCCTGGTGCTGGACGAGATCCAATGCGGCATGGGCCGGACGGGCGATCTGTGGGCCTACGAGCGCTACGGCATCACGCCGGACATCCTGTGCGTGGCCAAGCCCTTGGCCAACGGCCTGCCGATCGGCGCGATCCTCATGACGCAGCACGTCGCCGACGCCATCGTTCCCGGCGACCACGGCAGCACCTTCGCGGGCGGCCCGCTGGTCTGCCGCGCGGCGGAGCACGTGTTCGGCCGCGTCGCACAGCCGGCGTTCTTGGCGGAAGTCCAACGAAAGGGCGAGCTGCTGGTCGAAGCCCTGCACGCCATGGAAAGCGACCACCTGGTCGACGTACGCGGCAGCGGCCTCATGATCGGCGCAGAGCTCGACGCCCCGATCGCGCCACTCGTGGCCGCGATGCGCGAGCGCGGCGTGCTCACGCTCGGCGCCGGTACGCACACGCTGCGCCTCTGCCCGCCGCTGATCGTCAGCGACGACCAGATCCGGCACTTCGTGGACACGCTTGCGGCCTGTCTGGCGGAGGGGGTGTTGGGCGATGGGGCGGCGGAGTAGGGGCGAGACGTTGCTCGGCTCGGAGCACGCGGTGCTCAAACCGCGCGTCGCGCGCGCAGGGGCGGATCCAGGGTGTAGCCAGAGCGACGTGTCCGAATTCTCCGATGTGCTTCGTGCTCGCGCCGGAAGGCTGCACGTGTGTTCGTCAATTGGAGGAGCGTGCGCCGCAAGCTGAGCTCCAAGCCCGTGCTGGACCGCCAAACTCATTGTCGCTGTGAACCTGGTGCAAGGCATCGGTGCGACGTCTCGTCGGACGGGGGACTCCCCCTGCCCGAGAGGACGCGTCGCCGATGGCAGTTTCGCCACCAGGATCCTCACGCCTGACTGAGCCGGTTGGGCCGGCAATGGCCGGTCTCCGCCAACAATCTTGCCGTCCTGGCCTGCTCATCCCCACGTCCATCACGCTGCTCGCCTTCGTGCTCGGGCTGCCGTGGGCGCTGTGGGCGCCGCCGTTCGAGAAGCCGGACGAGATCCATCACGTGGGCATGGTTGTGCACCTGGCGCGCACACGTCAGTTGCCCGACCCCTTGGCTGTGAACGGACCGTTCGTTCGCATGGAGGCGCACCAGCCGCCGCTCTACTACGTGGGAGCCGCCGCGGTGCTCGTCGCCGCGGAGACGCTCGGTGCCCCACACCTCAGCCTCGATCCATGGGTCAAACGACATAACGAGGAGTTTGTCGGCGGGCGCCCGCCGCCCGATGGGGCCCCGCGCGAGGTGGGCTTCTTCGAGCATGCGGAGGTCGGCTGGTTTCGTGATCGCGATTTCCCGGCCGGACTCCTGGTGCTGCGCCTCTTCACGTTGGCCATCGCGTGCGCGGCCGCCTGGGTGACGGCCGGGCTCGCGGTCGACGTCTTTGCCGGTCGCCCAACGGCGGCCTGGGTCACGGCCGTCGTGGCGACGAGCGTGCCGACGCGGGCGATGCTCAGCTCCGCGGTCAACAACGATGCGCTGACGTGGCTCTTCGGTGCGCTCGCGCTTCGTCAAGCTCTCGCGATTGCGCGTGGACGCAGTGGCACGCGCGGTGGCGACGATGTGGCGGTCGACGGGAAGCGCGCACGAGGCATCTGGGAAGGCAGAAGTGTCGATAGGCGTCGGGGCAAGGGTGCCGCGGGCGATAGGACCGGCCTGAATGCTGGTGCCAGTCGAGAGATAGGCGGTGCGGGCGAAAGGACCGGCGAGGCCGGCGCCGGGGCGTACGCGCTGCTCGGATTCACCATGGGCCTTGGGCTGCTCACGAAGCTGACCCTCGTGACCGCTCTGCCGCTGGTGCTGCTAGGGATCGGACGGATGCCGCTGCGCCGCTGGGCGACCGCGATGGCGGCCTGGTTCGCGCCGATCTTGCTCCTTTGGGGGCCGTGGTTGGCGCGCAATGCGATGTTGTACGGCGATCCGCTCGGCCGCCAGGAGCGGATCGATCCAAACTGCTGCACGGCGTGGATGCTTGAACGAGGCGTGATGGAAGTCCTCGCGAGCCCCATATTCTGGCGCAATTCCTGGGAGACCGGGCTCGCGTCCTTCGGCTTCGTGAACCTGTGGCTGCCGCAAGGAATGTACCGGCTCGCCACGATCGCCGTCGCCCTCGCGGCGGCGGGCTGGGCCGTTGCGCTTGTGCGAGCGGCGGTGGGACGGACCCGCGCGGCGACGTACCCCTGGTTGCGCACGGGCTCCAATGAACGCGCGACCGCGACGCGGGATGGGCGGCTCGACCCGGGGCTGCGCGCTGTGCCCGTCGGCCATCGCTCCATCCCGCTCGCCGCAGGCTTGGGCGCTTTCGCCTCCGAACGTAACGGCGATGGACCATCGTTCGCGCAAGGCACGGCGCACAGCGCGTCGCGAGACACGTTGCAAGAAACGTCGCAGAGCGGGACGTACAGCGCGTCGCGAGGCACGTCGAATCGAGCATCACCAGGCACGTCGCGTGTCACGCCGCACAGCACGTCGCGAGGAACGTCGCGAGGAACGCCGCAAGGCACGTCGATTGGCTTGCCGCACGGCACGTCGCGAGGCCCGTTGGCCAACGCACCGTGCGATGGGTCGCACGACCACGCGCGCCGTGCGCGAGTTGCCGACGTCGGCACCAGTACGGGTGGTCCGCCGACGCACAACGCACGCTCGCCGCTACCCGACATCCGGACGACCATCGCTTGCCTTGCCTTCACCGGCGCCTCCTTCGCGGCTCTGGTTGCCTACAACATGACCTTCAACCAGCAACAGGGGCGCTACCTGTTCCACGCGCTGCCCGCCATCGCCATCCTCGTTGTTGCAGGGTGGAGCGCGCTTGCGCAACTGGTCGACTCCATTCGCGGGCGCTCTGCGGGGGCCGAACGGGTACGCCAGTGGGCGGCTCCAGCCGCTGTCGTGCTGTCCGTCGTGCTCGCGCTCGTGGTCAACGCGTGGGGCTTGTTCGGCGTCGCCGTGCCGGCGTATCGTGCAGAGCCCGTGACGACGATCGAAAATCCGTCGCGGTCCGATGTCGCATCGCCGGACCGAGTGGACGGCGTGGCGTCGCCCCCGCGGTTGGCCCCTCCGGCCCGCCGCCCCTAGAATCTGCGGCCATGTTCGAGCATCAGGCGCACCGCATCCGTTTGTGCCGCCGGCCCCTCGCGGTCGGCGGACGCTTCCCAGCGGTGCCCGGCTAACGCGCCTTTGCGCAGGAGCGCGGTACAGCGTGAGCGATCGTCGACCGTCAGGCCACCGGCCTGGCGTTTTTGCTGCACCTATCACGGTGCGTCCCGCGCGCGTCGAGGACGTGCCGGCCGTGGCTGCGCTCGTCGCGCAGTACGCGGCGCGTGGCGACGTGTTGCCGCGTCCGGCGGCCGCGATCCGCATCACGATCGCGGATTGGGTCGTGGCGGAGCGCGAAGAGGCGGTGGTTGCGTGCGGCGCGATCGCGCCCTATAGCTCTTCGCTCGCGGAGGTGCGCACCACCATCGTGCGCGACGAGCTCCAGGGTCATGGGGTCGGGCGGCGCATCGTCGTTGCGCTGGCGGAGCTTGCGGACGCGCGCGGCATTCCAACGCTCTTCACGCTGACCCGCGCTACGCCCTTCTTCGAGCGGCTCGGCTTCCAGCTCGCCGCACGGGAGGACTTTCCCGAGAAGGTGTGGAAGGACTGCCTCAACTGCCCGCTGATCGACGCCTGCGACGAGACCGCGCTTCGGCTAGAGGTCGCGGCCTTCCTCGCCGACCTCGCGAAGACGGTGTCCGACGACGTCGAGGATCTCGCACACGGCGGCCGAATGACGGATGTCAGCGATCCGGCCGCGACCTCGAAATTGCCAGTGGATGACACACGCCCGGCCACGACCACCGCCACTGGCGCGCGGCCGCACGTCGGTCCCAACCTCCCGCCGGCGGGCATCGTGCCCCCGTTGCCGGCCTATCCTCCACCGGCGGTGCTCGGCCGCTCCGGTTTCGCCCTGCAAAGGAATCGCCCCATGTCATCGGAAGCCAAGAGTGCATCCAAGGTGGTGCTCGCCTATTCCGGCGGGCTCGACACCTCCGTCATCGTGCCTTGGTTGCGTGAGAACTACGGCTGCAAGGTTATTTGCTTCTGCGCCGATCTCGGCCAAGGCAGCGAGCTGGAGGGCCTGCGCGAGAAGGCGCTCGCCAGCGGTGCAAGCGAGGTCATCGTCCAGGATCTGCGCGACGAGTTCGCATCCGATTTCCTCTTCCCCATGATGCATTCGGGGGCCGTCTACGAGCGTCAGTACTTGCTGGGGACCTCGATCGCGCGGCCGCTGATCGCGAAGTGGCAGGTGGCGATCGCGCAGGAGTACGGCGCGGACGCCGTGGCGCACGGCTGCACGGGCAAGGGCAACGACCAGGTCCGCTTCGAGTTGACGTTCCAGGCGCTCGATCCGACCTTGCAGGTGATCGCGCCGTGGCGGGAGTGGCACATTCGCTCGCGCGAAGACGCGTTGGACTACGCCGAGCTGTACGGGGTGCCCATCGAGAGCCGCGAGAAGTCGATCTACAGCCGCGACCGCAATCTGTGGCACATCAGCCACGAGGGCGGCATTCTCGAGAATCCGGCCAACGCGCCCGATCCCGACATGTTCTTGTGGACCGTCGATCCGCAGGATGCGCCCGACGAGCCGGAGATCGTGGAGCTTGGCTTCCGCCAGGGTTCACCGGTCAGTGTGAACGGCGTCGACCTCGGCCCGGCGGCGCTGATCGAGACGCTGAACGAAATCGCCGCTCGCCACGGTGTCGGGCGCATCGACATCGTCGAGAACCGGCTCGTCGGCATGAAGTCGCGCGGTGTGTATGAGACGCCCGGCGGCACCCTGCTCTACGCAGCGCACCGCGAGCTCGAGTCCCTTTGCCTGGACCGGGAAACGATGCACTTCAAGGAGCAGATGGCCCTGCGCTACGCGGAGCTGGTCTACTTCGGCCAGTGGTACCACACACTGCGTGAGAGCCTGCAGGCCTTCATCGGCGAGACCCAGCACACGGTCACCGGTTGGGTGAAGCTCAAGCTCTACAAGGGCTCCGTCATCATCGACGGGCGCTACAGCCCCAACAGCCTGTACCGCGAGGACTTCGCGACCTTCGGCGAGGACGATGTCTACGATCAGTCCGACGCGGCCGGTTTCATTCGGCTCTTCGGCCTGCAGATGAAGGTGCAAGCCATGATGGACGTCTCGGGTGGCGGGAAGACCCGCTACGCCGCGCCAGACTTCTCGAAGTTCAAGCGTGACTGAGCACGCAACGGGCGCGCCAGGCACTGTGCGCTGGATCGAGGACGGGTCGGTGATCACGCCGGCCGGATTCCAGGCCGGCGCCGCAACGGCAGGTCTGAAGCGCTCGGGCGCGCCCGACATCGCGTTGATTCTGGCCGATGCTGTGTGCGCCGCGGCCGGCGTGTTCACGCGCAACCAGGTCGCGGCGGCGCCCGTGACGCTCGACCGCGCCGCGCTGGCCGCAAGCGGCGGACGGGCGCGGGCCGTAATCGCCAACAGCGGCAACGCGAACGCCTGCACCGGCCCCGCCGGCGACGCGGCGGCCGCCGCGATGCAGGCGGATGTCGCGCGTCGCATCGGCTGCCCGGCGGAGCAGGTGCTCGTGCTATCCACCGGTGTGATCGGCGTACCGCTGGACACCGAGCGTGTGCTCGCCGGTATTGAGAAGGCCACCACCGCGCTTGGGTCGAGTGCCGAGGCAGGTCTGGCCGCAGCCCGGGCGATCCTGACCACCGATACGTGCGTGAAGCACGGCGCGGTGTCCGTCGCGCTCGCCGGCGGTCGCGTGACCATCGGCGGGATCGCGAAGGGTTCGGGCATGATCCATCCGGACATGGCAACCATGCTGGCCGTGCTGACGACCGACGCGCAGGTATCGCCCGCGCAGGCCTCCGACCACCTGGCCCGCGCGGTCGATCGCAGCTTCCATGCGATCAGCGTCGACGGCGACACAAGCACGAACGACAGCGTGCTCTTGCTGGCCTCCGGCGCTTCCGACGTGCTCGTCGAAGGCGCGGACGACGAAGCTCTGTTCGCGGCGGCGCTCGCCCAGTTGTGCGAGCACCTCGCTCGTGCGATCGTACGTGACGGCGAGGGCGCAAGCCGCTTCGTGACGCTGCAGGTGCGCGGCGCACCTAGCGACGCGGCGGCCCGCACCATCGCCCGCACCATCGCGACGTCGCCGTTGGTCAAGACGGCCTTCGCGGGCGGGGATCCGAACTGGGGCCGCGTGCTGGCCGCTGCCGGGCGCGCCGGTGTGCCGCTCGACGCCGCGCGCCTTTCGCTGTGGCTCGCCCCCGATTCGGCCGCTCCGAACGCGGACGAAGACCCCGACGCGCTCCAACTTGCCGCCGACGGTGCAGCCTCCGGCTTCGATGTGCGGGCTGCGGCGGACATCATGGCGGGCGATTCCTTTCGCCTTCTACTCGATCTCGCTGATGGAAGCGGCAGCGCCACGGTCTGGACCACGGACCTGACGCACGACTACATCACGATCAACGCGGAGTACACAACATGAGCAATGCGCGA
Organism: Anaerolineae bacterium; assembly: GCA_029262755.1. Classification (GTDB taxonomy): domain Bacteria; phylum Chloroflexota; class Anaerolineae; order Epilineales; family Epilineaceae; genus JAJCYU01. The sequence goes on along the minus strand of JAJCYU010000115.1, from coordinate 4,341 downwards.
GGCGCGAACAACAGCGGGTCGGCGGGACGCGTCGGTGGGTCCCCCAAGCGGCGCAGACCGCGGGTGAGCGACCAAGCCGTGGAGGAAAAGCTCCTGACGATGGTGGATGCCGCCGGCCCCGAAGGCCGAGTCCGCCCGGAAGACGTGGCCCGCGCCATCCTCGATATCGACTGGCAGTCGCTGCTCAAGCGCATCCGCCTGACGGCCACCCATCTGGCCCACGAGGAGCGCGTGACCATCCTGCGCAAGGGCAAGCCTGCCGACCCGGACGACTTCCGCGGCATCTACCGCCTGCGCGTGGGACCGCGCGGCGCGTGGCCCGAGGAGGAGGAGGACGCGACGCAGGACGGTCCGCTGGGCGCCGCACAACGTCGCGGTGACGGCGGCGCGGACGATGTGGGCGCGGACGAGGTCGATGTTGCGGAGGACGAGGGCGGCGCGTTGGACGTCGATGTCGCGCCCGACGACGGCGGCGCGTTGGACGTCGACGTCGCGCCTGACGACGGCGGCGAACTGGACGTCAACCTCGCACCGGACGACGGCAGCGAGTTGGACGTCAACCTCGCGCCCGATGAGGCCGGAGCGTCGGGCGAGGACGACGCGTTGAACGTGACGGCCGCACTCGGCGAAGGTAGCGCGCGCGACGATGGTGGCGCTCTCGACAGTGACGTCGCCGCCGACGAAGACAACGAGTTGGACGTCAAGAGCGCACTGGACGAGGATGGCGCGCTGGGTGTGGAAGACGAGATGGTCGCTGACGACGCCTCCGACGAAGACGACGTGCTGGACGAGGATGACGAGTTGGACGTCGATGCCGTGACCGAAGAGGACGACGTGCTGGACGTCAAGGACGCGCCCGACGAGGAGGGCGTGCCGGACGTGGACGGTGAGTTGGACGTCGAGGACGCGCCGGACGAGGAGGACGAGTTGGACATGGACGGCGAGCAGGACGTCGACGTCGAGCCCGACGACGATGACGCGCTGGACGTGGACGGCGAGTTCGATACGGGCGAGGAGTTCTGACCGAGCGAGAGCATACGTCGTGCGGTGGACGCTGCACCGAGCGGGCGTGGAGGTCGCGTCGGATGCGACCGATACGAAGGGCGCCGATGGGTAGGCACGCTCCTTCGGCGTAGCGGGGCCACGCGTCCGGCATGACGATCGGCGACGTCGAGACGCAATCGAACCGATCCGCGATCCTTGGCACTGCGCTGTGCCGCGATACGTCCTGCACGCACGCCTAGCCGTCCGAGCCGCGCCCCCCAGCGTCCGCGTGCCACGCGGCGATCAGCGCTCGTGTCGCGTCCGCCGGTCGTTCGGCGCGTTGGACGGCGCCGAGCACGGCGACGCCCGCGGCGCCGGCGCCGCGGCATGCCGCGACACGGTCCGGGCGCACGCCGCCAAGCGCGAGGACCGGCATGGACGTGCTCCGGCAGACGCGTGCCAGGCCTTCGATACCCTGCAGCGGGCCGTGGTGGTCCTTGCCGGTCGTGGGATAGATGATGCTGAGCGTGGCGTAGTCCGCCCCCGCCGCCGCTGCGATGCGCACGTCGCGCGGCGCATGGCAGGAACAGCCGACGAGGGCGTTGGCGCCCAACGCAGAACGGGCCGCGGCGACGGCTTCGGTGGCCGGCCAAAGCTCGTCGTCGGCGAGCGGCGATACGGGGACGTAGGGTCCGCCTACGTCGGATTTGGCGACAACCTCCGCGCGCGTCCCATGGACGTCGTCGATCCTCGCCCCCTCCCACACGTCCTCGGGCCCGCGGCGCGGGAACCCGGTCTCCGACGTGGGTAGGTGGATCGCCCGGATGCCGAGCGGCGCCGCGAGCTCGCGGCGGCCGCTCGTTGCGACGAGCGCGCCGAAGGGGGCGGCGAGCGCTTGGATCGTGGCGAGCAGCAGCGTGAATTCCGCGTCCGGCAGATCCTTCTCGCGCACGAGGATCCAACGCGCTCCGCCGGCTAGCGCTTCGGCGACGACGCTTATCAGAGGCGCACGCGCGGCATGTCGGTCCGTGATGAACAGCAGCGGTGGGTCCGGCAACGAGCGCTTCGCGCGCGGTGGAGCGCGGCGAGGCGATCGCGGGGGCGTCATCCGGGCGATGCCGCGTCGATCAGCCCTTCCAGCGGCGAGCTGGCCTTTGCGTAGAGCTTGCGGGGAATGCGGCCGGCGCGGTAGGCCAGCCGGCCCGCCTCGACTCCGAGGCGCATGGCGCGCGCCATCTTCACGGGATCGCGCGCGCGGGCCACGGCGCTCTGAAGCAAGACGCCGTCGTAGCCGAGCTCCATCGCGAGCGCGGCGGCCGATGCGGTGCCGACACCGGCGTCGACGATCAGCGGGATGTCGAGCTGCTCACGGATGATGCGCAGGTTGTAGGGGTTGCGGATGCCCATTCCGGAGCCGATGGGCGCACCGAGCGGCATGACGGCCGCGCATCCCAGATCGGCCAACTTCTTGCAGGTTACGGGATCGTCGTTGCAGTAGGGCAGGACGACGAAGCCGTCCTCGACGAGCTGTTCGGCCGCGTCCAGCAGGTGCTCGACGTCGGGGAAGAGCGTTTCGTCGTCGCCGATCACCTCGAGCTTGATCCAATTCGTGCCGAGGGCCTCGCGCGCCAACTGCGCGGTGAGCACCGCATCGGCCGCCGTGTAGCAACCGGCCGTGTTGGGCAGCAGGTGAAAGCGCTCGCCGATCAACCCGTAGAGGCTCTCGCCGCCCGCCGCCGGGTTCACGCGCCGGATCGACATCGTGACGATCTCCGTACCGCCGGCCTCGAGCGCGTCGAGCATGACCTGTTGGTTGGGGTAGTGCGCCGTGCCGAGCAGAAGGCGCGAGCCGAAGGTCTTGCCGGCGATGACGAGCGGGTCGTCGTTGGACGATCCGTTGCGCGCCGCGGTGTCGTTACGCGCCGAGGTGTCGTCGCGCGGCATAGTCACGCGGTCGTTCGGTACGCCGTCCATCAACCGCCCCCGATGGCGTGGATGACCTCGATGCGAGATCCCGGTGCCACGGCCGTCTCGGCCCAGGCGCCGCGCGAAACCACGCGGCCGTCGACCGCGACGGCGATGCCACGCGCATCCGGCTCGATCGCGAGCGCGCGGAGGACATCGAGGATGCCGGCACCGGCGGCGAGGTCCATGGCTTCGCCGTTGACGGAAACGGCACAAGTCGCTTCTGGCGCATCGGTTTGTGCAAGGGTGGGGTCGGGCGTCCGAGCGGTCATGGGTTCCTCCTGGGCGGGCGGCATATACGGGTCAGGAGGGCGCCGGCCTCGTGCCGCGCAAGGATAGCGGTCCGCAGCGGCCGGTAGCCGGCGGCAACGCTAGCGCCCCGACAGATCCGCCGCTCGCGCGAAGCGCTCCGGTCCAAAGGGCTGTGCCAGCGCGGGCCAACGGCCCTCTAGGATCAGCCCGGACACGAGATCGGCGGTGATCGGCGCCAAGAGGATGCCGTTACGGTGGTGGCCGGTGGCGAGGACGAGACCAGGAAGCGTGCTCGCGCCCAAAATCGGTGCGTCGTCACGGCTGGTTGGTCGTAGGCCGGCCCAGGCTTCCACGAACCCTAGGTCGTAGACGCCAGGTAGCGCCTCCCATGCGCCGCGCAGTAGATCGAGGAGCGCGCCGCCGGTCAGGGTCGTATCGAAGCCCTGCTCCTCGACCGTCGCGCCTACGAGCAAGCGCCCGTCTCCGCGTGGAACGAGATAGGCATCGGGCGCCCAGACCATGCGTTTGATGAGCGGCGCCGCCGGATCCATGGCAAGGGCCAGCATCTGGCCCTTGACGGGGCGCACCGGCGGCCGCACGTCGGCGGGCAGCCCCGGAATCTCGGCGGACCAGGCACCGGCCGCAAGCACGACCGTCTCGCACGGGAGCAGCTCGGTGTCACGGTCGACATCGCGAACACCATGTAGGTCGCGATCCCAGGCGACATCGCGATCGACGTCACCTCCGTCACCCCCGTGGCTGCGGCTATCGTGACCGCCCACGGCGACGCGCACCCCGACGACCCGCCCGCCGGCCGTCTCGACGCCGATCGCGGGCGTGTGCTCGCGCAGCACGCCACCGGCGGCGCGCAGCGCCCGGATGAGCGCGTCGGCCACGGCGCGGTTGTCGACGTGATGGTCTTGCGGGCTATGGATGGCCGCCACGACGCCGCGGGCCAGGTGGGGCTCGAGGCGGCGCGCAGCGCGGCCGGTGAGCCACTCCACCGGCAACCCGAGATCGCGCATCAGGCCCAACCGGAAGCGCAGGGCCTCGGCGTCGTCGCGGTCGAGCGCCACCAAGAGAGCGCCATCCGTGCGGTAGTCGAGCGATGCGTCCGCGGCGCCGGCGAGCTCGGCGGCG
>JAJCYU010000114.1 GCA_029262755.1 Anaerolineae bacterium | reverse complement strand
GGAGGCGGCGACGGCTTCCCCCCGACCCTCGTGCCGGGCGGCGTCGGTCTGAGCGCGAACCGCGGACTCGTCGCGCTGGGGCCCGGCCCCACGGTTCCACGACCCACGATGCGAGTGCCCCTGCCCACCTCCGCGGGCACGCCACCCGCGGAGCTGCTCTTCCTCGACTCCGGCGCCGGCGTCGCGGCGCAGTCCGAAGCGTCCGCCCCCCTCGGCCTGCCCCTCGCCATGAACCAGCACACCCCCGGCATGCTCGTTGAGCTGCTGCGCCAGTCCGGCGCCGTGGTCGGCGGGGAGTACATCGGCCGCCCCGCGCCCATCGCTGGTCCAGGCGCCACCGGCATCCAAGTACAGAACCTCGCCACGAGCGGCGGCGAGGCCTCGATCACCGCCTCCTTCTACGAGCAATACGACCCCTATGACCCCGGCCAGCTCTTCTCGCAGCAACCGGCCGCTGCCCACGTCGAGCGCCGCAGCACCGCCCCCGGCGCCGCGGCCAACATCTACCTCCCCCTCAGCGACCTGCCCTTCCCCACTTCCTACTCGGCATTGATCGACGGAGCCGGTGCCGCACTGGCCGCGATCTACCGCGCCGACTGGCCCTCCACCGGCGGCGCGGCGATCTACAGCAACGTGGCGCCCTCGGACGAGCTCGTCGTGCCGCTGGTGCTGCGCAACTTCTCGGGCCAGAACTCGGTGATCACGATCCAGAACCTCAGCCCGCCCGAATCCAAGGCCAAGCTCTTGGCCAACGCCCGGCTGCGAATCTTCGCCGCCGGCAGCACCGCCGTGGCCGCCGAGCGGCACATCGCGCTGCGCAAGGGCCAGAGCGTGACCGTCGATCTGGGCAGCGTTCACCCGGCCTTCACGAAGTTGGGCGATGACTTCGTCGGCTCAATGAGCATTACGTCCGACAGCCTCATCGGCGCGCAGGCGCTGATCGGCGCCGGCACGCGCTCGGTCTCCGGATTCGAGGGCGTTCCTTCAGACGCGGCCGCCACCTCGCTCTCCGTGCCCCTCTTTCGAGCCGGCCAGCCCGGCCTGCGCCCCGGTGACCGGCTCGATACGGGCATCTCGGTGGTCAACCCGGGCGACGAGGACGTCGACGTTGCGATCGACTTCCGCCCAAGCGCCGCCGCCGATCCACGTCTCGCGGCCTGCCAGTCCGCCCCGCGCTACATACAACGTGCAACGGTCGCGGCAGGCTCGAGCCACGTCTTCTACCAGGGCGCCGGCGGACGTATCGACATGGCGCCGGCGATGCCCGAACCTTGCTTCGGCTCTGCGACGATCCGCGCCACCGGCGGCGTACTGGCCATCGTGCAGGACGGGCAGAACGGCACGGAGCTGCTGTCGGCCTACAACGCCGTGCCGTTGGCGCAAGCGGCCGAGCGCGTCGCCGTGCCCCTCTTCCGCAACGACCACAGCGCGTTGCGCCTGACCACGGGCATCCAGGTCATGAACGTGGGCGACGAACCGGCGCTCGGCGTGCGCATCACCTTCCGCAGCACGGACCCCGGCGGCGGATCGACGGAGATCCCCTGCGGTGCGGCGTGTGTCGTGGACATTCCGGCGGCTGGCAGCCACACCTTCTGGCCAGGCGACCCGGCTCTCGGCATCCCGCGTGGCACCTTCGGCGCGGCCGTGATCGAGAGCCCGCAACCCGTCGCCGTGATCGTGAACGACTACCCGCTCACCGGCGCGGTCGACGCGGCCACGTACAACGCGATCGGCGTGCGGTAGGGGCAAGTGGGCGCAAGAGGAGCGTAGGGCCGCGGCTGACTCATCCCGAACGAGGGTTGTGCGGACGGAACGCTCTAACAATTGATCGCCCGACCCCTTCCGCCGTCGCTCCGTTGGACGGCCGAGGCGCCTCGCTACACTCTGCGCCCCCCTCCACCCCGAGCGTCCGCACTGCCATCGCTGGGTAGTCGTGTTCGGGCCGCAAGGTAGCCGTGTCCGCCGTCCTTGGCAGCGATGGCGAATCTTGTGCGGGGATCCCACGCAATGCGGATTTCGGCCATCCGCAGGCGATTCCCACCCACCCCCGAAGATTAAGCGCCCAACACACAGCCTTAACCCACCCATGCCGGCGCCTTAAGCGCGGGTTGCCGCCACGCGGCTACGCTCCGTCCCGAACACGAACTGATCTCACTAGGAGTTCGGGAACGGCGGGGCGTCCGCCTCCCGCATCTACGGTTGGAATCCTTCCAGGAGGAAGTGCATGCACGGTGGTATGGAGCGAGGTATCCGGGTCGTCGGCCTCGTCGCGGCGATGGCCGTGGTCGGTGGGATGGCGTCACGAGATGCGTTTGCCCAAGCGCCCGCCCAGGGCGAGAACCTGCAGACGCAGAACGCGTGCTACGTGCGGCTGCCGGACCTTCCGGACGCACGCTACGGTGGCTTCGGCGCCTACAACGCGGAGACTGGCGTCCTGACCTACGCCGGCGGTGGCGAGAAGCTAAGCGAAGAGAACACGGAGGCCCACGAAGAACTCTACGCGATCAAGCTGGACGGCTCCGCGAAGAGCTGGACCAAGATTCCCTACAGCAGCAGGGTCGGCTACACCAGCGATGCGGACGACAAGGGCTGTCGCGAGATGGCGTCGGTTCAGATCAGCCCGCAGCGACACCTGTCCGTCTTTGGCAAGGACGGCTGCGACAACGGCAGCTTCGACACGAGCTCGAAGAAGGGCGGCGATATCAAGGAATTGCAGATCGGCTCCGACGCCAGCCGGTCCAGTGTCCGGTGGCGCACCAACAGTGGCGCGAACCGGCTCCCGCCCGACTTGGCCGCGGAGAAGGGCAAGCTGCATCGCTTGATGGCGACATGGGATTCCAAGCGTAACCGGCTGATCTTCGGCCAGGGCACCTTCGACGACGCCTTCGATCGCGAATCGCAGGACGAGATCTACTACGCGACGGCTGCCGGCTCGAAGTGGAGCATTAGTGAGTTTCGCCCCGCGGGCGCTGTGCCCTCGCGGCGGCTGGGCACGTGTGCGCAATACGTCAACATCGAGAACGAAGCCGATCCGGCCAAGAACGTGGACGGCGTTGTCGTCCTTGGCGGCAAGACCGGCGGCGACGCGGGCCCGCAGCGGAAGGAGGTCTGGTGGTTCGACCTGTCGAAGAACGCAAACGCAGGCGAATGGACGAACATTAGCGAGCGCTTTTCCAACCTAGTTGACTTAGGAGCGCGCCGCGAAGGCGCCTGCGCCTACGATACGGAGACACACATGTTTTACTCCGTCATGGGCCGTGCGGATTCCGCAGTGCCGGACGGCGACAAGCGCTCCGCCGGCTTCTGGCGGACCGACCTCTCGCAACTCGGTGATCCGGACGCCAGCCTGAGTTGGGAGCGGCTGGCGAAGGATAAGCAAGACGCGACCGTGATCCGAGGCCGCCGCCTGATCCCGAACGTTTGGGACGAGGTGAACAAGCGCTTCTTCGTCATCGGCGGTCGTAACGACCTCGACGAACTGGCGGACGTCTGGGCCCTCTACCCAGGCGTCACGGGCGACGCGTGCGCCACCCTCGATCCCTACGCGCCCTTCTCGGGTCCCACCGCGCCCGAGCCAACCACGGCGCCACCCAGCGCGACGCCGGTCCCCGGCACGCCGGCCCCGCCGGCAACCGCGACACCACGAACCCCTGTCGCGCCGGCCAACCCCAATGCCGAGGCCTGCCCGGGGCTGGAAGCCAAGGTCCCGACCGTCGTGATCGCGCTGGCGCTCGCGTCACCGGATCGGGTCGCCGGCTGGGGCGAGCTGTGCAACCCAGGTGTGCCGGCCAGTCAGTGGAACCACACGCGGCGGCAGCTCAGCCTGCGCAACCCCGGCACGCCCTACAACCCGCTCTTCAACAGCGTCGTCTACCAATGCGGCTGCAACTAATCGCGCCGAACGACGTGCGCGGCTGCCAAGACGTTGCGTGCGAACCGTCGGCCGCGCGCGCCGCGCTGCATTCCTACAGCCAACAACCACGATCAATTCACCAGAAGGAGGGCACCTTGAACAGCGACCCATCGCAGTTTGGGCCACCGCAGTTTGATCCATCGCACTCTCGTACACCGCAGATGGGTACATCGAAGTTGGGTACCCTGCGGCTCGCCTCGTTGCTACTCGTCGGCACTCTCGCGCTGACCGGCTGCCGTACCACGTCCGAGAGCACCAGCATGAACAACACCCAGTCGAAGCAACCGGCTTCGAACGCGGCGGAGAGTTCGGTCGCCCCGGATTCAGCTTCATCCTCGATGGACACCCCTGCTGACGACGGCTCCATGCCGATCGTCGACCCGCTCTCCGTGACCGGCGACATTGTGTCGGCGGGAAGCTCCACGGTCTTCCCGCTGTCGGAGAGGATGGCGGAGCGATTCAAGAACGAGGGCTACGAAGGCAACATTACGGTGGACTCCATCGGCAGCGGCGCCGGCTTCGATCGCTTCTGCGTAGCCGGCGAGACCGACATAGCCAATGCCAGCCGGCCCATCAAGGACTCCGAGGTCGAGAGCTGCCGCGAGATCGGTCGCGAGCCGCTTGAGTTCCGCGTGGGAACCGACGCTCTCGCCGTCAGCGTAAGCACGGCGAACGACTTTGCGGAGGACGTGACGATGGAGGATCTTGTCGCGCTGTTCTCCACGGCGGAGACCTGGTCGGAGGTGCGCGCAGGGTGGCCGGACGAGCCCATCGAGCGCTTCATTCCCGGTACGGACTCGGGCACCTTCGACTACTTCGTGGAAGAGGTCTTCGATGAGGACAAGGAACCCATCCTGGCCGCGAACCCGCAGATGTCGGAGGACGACAACGTCCTGGTGCAGGGCATCGAGGGCAGCCCCTATGCCGTCGGCTTCTTCGGCTATGCCTACTACGCTGAAAACTCCGATCGCCTGCGCGTGCTGGCGATCGATGGTGTCGAGGCGACGGCGGCGAGTGTCGACGCCGGCACCTATCCGCTCGCCCGTCCGCTCTACCTCTACACGACGGCCGGCATTCTGCGGGAGAAGCCGCAGGTAGCCGCCTTCGTGAACTTCTTCTTGACCTACGTCAACGACGAGGTCGTCGATGTGGGCTACTTCCCGGCGGCCGACGACGTGCTGGACAGCGCGCGCCTGAGCTTCGTGGACGCATTGGGCCGGTAGCGCCGGTCCTCGTCGTAGACGGGCCGCGGGCGGGACGGTGTACTATCGTCCCGCCCGCGGGGTTGCGCGCTCTTGGGCACGGAATCAGCACGCGCCTTGCGTAAACCACGTCAGCGGGACAAGCCGGCAAGAAACTTGAGCGAGCTGCGCATACGACATAGCGGCGTTTGCCGACCGCCAGAAGGAACATCTCACCCTAACCATGACGATGCGACCATGACGACATCCAGTACGGTGGCGGACCACGATGGAGCCGCCTCCCACGCAGAGGTGCTGCTCGATCTGCGTCGGCGGCGCAATGGATTGGAGACGGCCATCGAGGCCGGCCTGTTCGCATGCGGTGCGATCTCGATCCTGACGACCCTCGGGATCGTGTTCGTACTCGGGAAGGAAGCCTTGCTCTTCTTCCAGACCAGCGGGGTGAGCTTGGCCGCGTTCTTCGGTGGGACCCAATGGCAGCCGGCCATCGGACGATTCGGAATCTGGCCACTCGTCAACGCCACCCTCACCGTGACGGCCATCGGCATGCTCGTGGCGCTTCCCACTGGCCTTGGCGTCGCGATCTACTTGAGCGAGTACGCCACGCCGAAGATGCGTGGCGTGCTCAAGCCCGTACTCGAGGTCCTGGCCGGCATCCCCACCGTGGTGTACGGCTACTTTGCCCTTACGTTCATGACCCCGATCCTACGCATGCTCTTCGGGGAAGACGTGGTCCAGATCTACAACACGGCCTCGGCGGGCATCGTCATCGGCATCTTGATCATCCCGCTCGTCTCGTCTATGAGCGAGGATGCTCTGCATGCGGTACCGGACGGACTGCGTCAGGCCGCGTTCGGGCTCGGCGCGACCCGCCTGGAGACCTCCATGCGCGTGGTGCTCCCTGCGGCGCTATCGGGCGTCACGGCCGCGTTCATCGTGGCGATCTCGCGTGCCGTCGGCGAGACGATGATCGTGGCCATCGCCGCCGGCGCCGGCCCCAACTTCACCTTCAACCCCTTCGAGGCCGCGGAGACCATGACCGGCCATATCGTCCGCATCTCCGGCGGTGATCTCAGCTACGACTCGGTCGACTACAACAGCCTCTTCGCGATCGGCCTGTTGTTGTTCCTTATGACCTTCGCCCTCAACTTCATCAGCAGCCGCATCGTTGCGCGCTTCCGCGAGGTGTACGAATGAGCACCGGAGATG
>JAJCYU010000113.1 GCA_029262755.1 Anaerolineae bacterium | reverse complement strand
GCAGCCGTCGCGTCAGGGCGAGCACATCGCCGATCACCGCGCGGCCGATGCCCTCGACGTCGATGCCGGGGTTTGCGTAGAAGTTCGCGTCCTCCACCGCGATGGTGGCCTCGATCAGTGGGCGCGAGATGTCCGAAAGCGGCACGTAGGTGCGCTTGCCTTCGTGGATAACGAGCCGAAGCAACGTGCCGTTGCGATCCGTGATCCGCGTCGTCTCGAATGTTTCACGCTCGTCCAGATTTTGGATGCGCGCGAGGCCCTCCTCGAGTTCCTTCTCCAGGCTCGCATAGGCGACCCCGGCACCGATGACCGCTCCACCCGCGGTCAGCAGCGGGAGACCAACGACAAACGCCAACGTCGCAAGGACGGCGACGAGCAGCCATGGCTGGCGGCGCTCGACACGCGCAAGGCGACGTTGCAGCAAGAGTCGTTCGGTAGGTGTAAGGGACATGGGCGCGGATTATAGGCCGCGCCGCAGGAGCCACGAAAGACCCGAGCCGTCGGCTTCCCGCGGAGCACCCGTCACGATGCTCTCGTCACGGCGTTGGCTGTAACGGGATCGAGACATGACCGCGCGTTGGGCAGGAGGCCGGACGATACAATGGGATGCTGGCCCCTTCGGCCGCCGCGCAGCCTGCGGTGGGCCGTGCCCCCCCCCCCCCCCACGGAGCCTTGCATGGCGCGTATCCTGGTGGTCGACGACGATGGAGCGATTCGTACGGTCGTTCGCTTCACGTTGGAGATGGCCGGGCATCGGGTCGCGCTGGCCGGCGAGGGGGTCGCGGCGATCGAGGCGATGGACGAGTTGGTGCCGGACCTGATCGTCCTAGATCTGATGATGCCACGCATGGACGGCCTGACCTTTCTCGAGGAACTCGAGCGTCGGCCCGTGGACAAGCGTCCGCCCGTGATCGTCCTGTCGGCGCGTATCGACATGATGGAGCACATCCGGACTCGGGGGCACGGCATGATCGAAAAGCCGTTCAGCCCCCGCGCCCTGACACGCACGGTCGCGGAGACGTTGGCCGCGGCTGCGGCTGCGGCCGACCCCGGGCTCGCCAGCTGACACGTCCGAGCTCGCGTCGATCCGCTCGCGGTTCACGCACGTTGCGCCACCGGCATCCGGCGGGCACCCGTTCCCGCTGAGCCCCTCTGCTAGAATCCGCGCCATGCTCCAAGACCCGGCAGACATCACCATTGTTGGGCTCGGCCCGGGTGATCCCGCCGGCCTGACCCTCGCCGCCCGCGATGCGCTCGCGGGCGCGTCCGTCGTCGTGGCGCGGATCGCTACGCACCCTGCTCTGCGCGCGCACGCCGCCGCGTCCGTCATCCGGGATTGCGACGATCTCTACCGCGCCCACGACCGCTTCGATGCCGTGTATCCTGCCATCGTGGAGAGGGTGATGGAGGCTGCCCGCAACGGCCCGGTCGTCTATGCGGTGCCGGGCGATCCCGGCGTCGGCGAGACCACGGTCGCGCTGCTACGCGTGGCCGCGGCGGACGCAGGCCTGCGCCTCGATGTCGTGGCCGGCGTCTCCTTTATCGGCCCAACCCTCGCAGCGTTGGGCTGGGATGCGCTGGACGGCGTCCAGGTCGCGGATGCGACGACCGTCGCCCCGATGCACCACCCGCCCTTGGATCCCGATCGGCCGGCGTTGGTCGCGCAGCTATACGGACGGCTCGTCGCCTCCGACGTGAAGCTGGTGCTGCTGAACCAATATCCGGACGATCATCCAGTAACCTGCGTGTCCGGAGCTGGTACCGCGCGGGCCCGGCTCGATCGCATACCGCTGGTCGATCTCGACCGTCGGGACGAGGCTGCATACGACGACGTGACGACCCTCGCCGTACCGCCCTTGGCACGGACGGGTTCCTTGCTCGGCCTCGCCGAGATCATCGCCCATCTTCGCGCGCCGGATGGCTGCCCGTGGGATCGCGAGCAGACGCATGCGTCGCTGCGCCCCTACATGCTCGAAGAAGCCTATGAAGCGGTCGCGGCTATCGACGCGTCGGACGAGGACTTGTTGGCCGACGAGCTCGGCGATGTGCTGCTGCAGGTCGTGTTGCACGCGCAGATTGCCATCGAGGAAGGGAGCTTCGGCCTCGCCGACGTGGTTGCCGCCATCTCTGAGAAGTTGATCCGCCGTCATCCGCACGTCTTCGGCGAGGTCGAGGCGGAAACGTCGGAGGCCGTGCTGCGCAACTGGGATGCGCTCAAAACCGAAGAGCGCCGTGCCCAGGGTGCGGCTGAACCCGAGGATCCGCTGGCCGGTGTGCCCGTGCACATGCCGGCGCTCATGCGTGCCCAACAGGTGCAGCACAAGGCGCGCTCGATCATGGCGACGAGCGAGGCCGCGCCGCCCTTCCGATCGCAGCCGCTGCCACCTTGGTTTGTGGAGCAACCGGCGGATGAAGACGAGCGCGCACGGCGGATCGGCGAGACGCTCTGGTCGCTGACGGAGCTGGCCCGCTCGTGGAACGTGGACTCCGAGAGCGCCTTACGCGAAGCCACGAGCCGCTTCGCTGAGCATGTGCGGTCTATCCTGCGTAGCCCGGCCTCGTCTTCAGCTCCGTCCGCGGAAGGCGAACCGTCCGCGGAGGGCGAACCGTCCGCCTGACGTGGCCCGAACCATTGGGGGCGCGGTCGACGCGCGCCACCCCGCTGCCCGAGGTGCCCCCATGCGTACCCTGATCACCGACGTGCTCGCCCGAGAAGCCTTGGATTCACGGGGCAACCCGACCGTGGAGGCCGAAGTGAGGCTTTCCTGCGGCGCGCGCGGCATGGCGTTGGTTCCGTCGGGCGCATCGACCGGAGCCTATGAGGCCGTCGAGCGGCGGGACGGCGATCCTGCGCGCTATGGGGGCAAGGGCGTGCTCGACGCCGTCGCGGCCGTCAACGAGCTCATCGCGCCCGAGGTCGGCGGGCTGGATGCGTTGGAACAGCGGACGTTGGACGATCGGATGATCGCCCTGGACGGCACGCCGAACAAGGGCCGGCTCGGCGCGAATGCCATCCTGGCCGTGAGCCTGGCCACGGCGCGCGCCGCCGCGAACGCCGTCGAGCTACCGCTGTGGCGATACCTCGGAGGGGCGGACGCCCATCGGCTGCCCGTGCCGATGCTCAACATCCTCAACGGAGGCAAGCACGCCGACCGTTCCACGGACTTTCAGGAGTTCATGGTCATGCCCGTCGGGGCGAGCTCCTTTCGCGAGGGCCTGCGTTGGGGGGTCGAGATCTACCATGCGCTCAAAGCGGTGCTCAAGAGCGAAGGCCAACCGACCAACGTCGGGGACGAGGGCGGCTTTGCGCCCAGCTTGCCGACCAACGACGCGGCCGTCGAGGTCGTGCTGCGCGCCATCGAGCGCGCCGGCCTGCGCCCTGGTGAAGATGTCGCGATCGCCTTGGATCCGGCCGCGACCGAGATCTACAGCGATGGGCGCTATCACCTTGCCTCGGAAGATCGGTCGTTGGACAGCGACGAGATGGTCGCGTTCTGGGACGATTGGACGCAGCGGTTTCCGATCGTATCCATCGAGGATGGTCTCGCGGAGGACGATTGGAGTGCGTGGAGTGCGCTGACCGACCGGCTGGGCTCCTCGCTTCAGATCGTCGGGGACGACTTGTTGGTAACCAATGTCGAGCGCCTTGCGCGCGGCATTGAGGAGAAGGCGGCCAACAGCATCCTGATCAAGCTCAACCAGATCGGCACCCTCAGCGAGACGATGGATGCGATTCATATGGCCCACCGGGCGGGCTGGACTGCGGTGATCTCGCATCGATCCGGCGAGACGGAAGACACCTTCGTCGCGGATCTGGCCGTGGCTACGGGGAGCGGCCAGATCAAGACCGGTGCGCCCGCCCGATCGGATCGGGTGGCCAAGTACAACCGCCTGCTGCGCATCGAGGATGCATTGGGTGGGACGGCCGGATGGCCCGGCCGCGAAGCGCTGTGCTAGAATCCCCGTCTCTTAGCAAGGGGATAGACATCCAATGAAGGTCATTCTGAAGCAAAACATGCCCAAGCTCGGGCAAGTGGGCGACCTGTGCAAGGTCGCCGATGGCTACGGCCGCAACTATCTGCTCCCGCAGGGCATCGCCGTGTTGGCGACGGCCGGCGCGACCAAGCAGATCGACGATCTGAAGCGCACCGAGTCGAAGCGCCAAGATCGTTTGCGCGGCGAGATGATGGGCGTCGCCAAGCAGATCGAGGCACTCGACATCCGCTTCGAGGCGCGTGTCGGAGAGACGGGTCGTCTCTACGGCTCGATCACGTCCAGCGACATCGCGAGCGCCATCGAGGAGCAGCTCGGCATCGAGGTCGACCGCCGCAAGGTCGTGCTCGATGAGACCCTGCGAACCTTGGGTGCTCACGAGGTGCCGATCCATTTGATGCCCGGTGTCGTCGCCAAGGCCATCGTGCACGTCGAAGGCGATGAGGAGAACCTCGTCATCGACACGCCGGTGGATCTCGGTCTCGACGAGGACGGCAACCCGATCGCAGATCTCGTCGCGAGTGAGTCCGCGCCGTCGGACTCGGACTCCGAGTGGGATCAGGGCGATCAGGACGAGGGGGCCGACGAGGCCTAGGGGCCTCGGACTGAGGAGCATTGCTCCGAAAGGCTGGCCGGCATGACGAAGGAAGACACTTCCGAACGTGTGGTTCGGTTCCTGATCGATCATGCCTCGTGTACGGATTGTGCGTCCGCGTATCACTCCGAGGACGTGCATGTGCTTGCCCACCGCGATGAACGCGTGTGGGAGTTGGCCGCGGTCTGTCACAACTGCTACACCCTCAGCCTCATCCGCGCCGTCATCAAGCCCCGCGATCACGAGGTCGCAGCCACGGCGACCGCACGTCGCTCGTTGCACGAACTCACGGACGCCGAGGCGCGGCGATTCCGGCGCTTGACGCCGCTCGTGGAGGACGATGTGCTCGATGTCGCGTCATTCCTCTCCGGCTTCGACGGGGATTTCCGCGGGTTGTTCGGCTCGGAGCCGGACGAGTCGTGATCCCGCGCCGGTACGACCGGCGTCGCGGCTTAGCCCGGAGGGCGGCCGCCCAGCTGCTCGCGCCGGCGATCCTTGCCGCGATGCTGGTGGCGGGCGCGCGCTATTACGCGCTTGATCCGGCCAGGGCCCAAGCAGGTATTCCGCCGTCTTCAACTGCAAGCGGCTCCGTCGCACTCGATGCGCGCGGAAGCGGCCGCTTGGTTGGTACGGTCACGGACTTGGCCACGGGCGAACCAATCGCAGGGGCCCAGGTAAGGGCCGGCGACGCGCTCGGGCTGACGGACGCACGGGGCACCTACCGCATCTCGTTGCCGCCGGGGCACTATCGCGTTCGCGTGACGGCGCCCGGTTTTCATGGCGCTACGGCCATCGACCACGAGCTCGACCCGCTGCGGGCCGACGGCGCATCAAGACTCGATATCGCGCTGCCGCCGGTCGCGGCGGACGCGGCCGCCGCGGCAGCGATCGCTGCCGCCGTTCGCGCACGTGCGGATAGCCCGCCCTCCACCGGTACCGAAGACGGCGTCGACCAGGACCAAGACCCGGAACAAGACCCCCCGCTGAGCGCCGCGAGCGAGGACCCGCCCGCCCTGTCATTGCTGGCCGCCGCCGTGATCACCGACACTCCACGTTCCGTGCGGGTCTTGATGCCGGACGGCCGAATCATGGCGATGGATATGGACGAGTACCTGAAGGGTGTGGTGCCGACCGAGATGGGCTACGTCTTCCGTCGCGCGTTCAGCGCGTTGCAGGCCCAGGCCATCGCGTCGCGCACCTATGCCGCTACGCGATGCTTGCCCGAAACGGCCGGGGATCCCACGCGCTGCGAACGCGGCTTGGACGCCAACGTAGATACGACGACGCGGACTCAGGTGTGGCGGCCCGTGCACTACGACATCAGCGACGCTGCCGTGGAATCGACCTCCGGCCAGGTCGTGCGCGGCATCGACGGAACGTCGGCGCCGGGCCTCGGCCTCGTCGAGGCACTCTTCTTCGCCCGAGCCGCCGAGCGCACGCTCGACAGCGAAGAGAGTCCCTGTTGCGGCGGGCGGCAGGTCGGTCACCTTCGCAGCGTGGCCTCACCGGACCCCTTCGCGCGTCGATGGGGCCATGGCGCAGGCATGAGCCAGGAGGGCGCAGCGGTCTTGGCCGACTGGGGTGCGACGGCCGCGGAGATCGTCGATCACTACTACACGGGCGCGCGGGTCCGGCTACCGGAGTCGCCGCGGCTATCCGAAGCAGGCGTCGGCGTGAACACCGCGGGTGACGGCGACGCCGTGCATACGTTCACGGTGCGCTACCAAGACGGCGACGGTGACCCGCCCTCCGTCGCGGAGCTCGTCCTGGACGGCCAAGCCCAGCCGATGCTCCTCGCGGCGGAGGAGGACGACGGCCGGACCGATCATCGCCTGGGCAGCACATGGCGCTTCACGTCGACCCTCGAGGCGGGATTCCACGCGTTCGCGTTCCGCTTCTCCGACGGTTTCACGCCGGTCGTGACCGTGGAGGGCGGAGAAGTGGACGTTGCCGCCCAGTCCGAGTCGGAGGGACGATCGGACGAAACGGCGGAAGATGCACCGGAAGATGTAACGGAAGATGTAGCGGACGGTGCGGATGAAGGGGCCGCGAACGACGAACGGGGACTCGACGAGCCAAGCGGGCCGGACTCGGGCGCCTCGACGCCGGACGGCCCGGCGGTCGCAGGCGCGACCGCGGACGAAGATCGCAGCGGTGATCGCACGGAAGATCGCCCTACCTCCGACGCAGACGGCGCTTCGTCCGCTGGACCTTCCGCCGAGATCGCGGGTCGTGCTGCGCGACCTTCGGATCCCGGGCCAGGTTTCGGCCCCGGCCCCGCTCGCGGACCCACCCCCGCGCCCGTGCAATCCGGTTCCCACGAGCTGGACCTGACGGCTCCCGCCGCCACGGAGGACGATGAGCCGGAGATCGCGGCGCTGGCCGCGGCGGCCGATGGGGACACGGGACCGAATCTCGTTTTCGAGGGCCCGGTTGTCGAGGCCGATTTCCCCTTCATGGCTCTGGCTGTTCGCTGGCTCGAGGAGCCGGCGCCGCAAACGGACGACGACGCATCGGAAGGCGAACGGGATGCTACGCCCGCTCCCGCTTCAGATGAAGCCGAGGGGGTCGAAGATGCGGATGATAACGCGGCCTCGACCAATGCTTCGGCCGACGGGATCGACGAAGCCGTAGATGCCACGCCGCTCGCCGTACGCCCCGATGGCGCGGGCTTGCGTCTGGAGGCGCGCGTCAGCCGAGATGGCGACATCTGGTCCGCGTGGGAAGAACTCGTCACCGATGACGACGGGTTGCGCCGCGGGCCCGAGGCCGAGCATTGGACGCGGCTGTGGATCGCACGCGGTCGCTTCGCGCAGGTGCGCGTGATCGCCCTGTCCGACGACGCGCCCCGCATCGGCGCGCTGACCATCCACTATCTCGATGCGGATGAAGGTCCGCGTGCTCCGCGTATCGCGGCCTCCGCCAGCCGAGCGCCGACAGGAACGGGGCGCGGCGCAGGCGGCGTCGGTGCGCTATCGGTCGCGGGCGAGGTCACGGCCGCGGGCGAGGACGATGGGCCCCCGGTCATCACGCGCGCCGCGTGGGGCGCGGACGAGTCGCTCCGTCTCGATGACGACGGCGACGTCGTGTGGCCGCCGCGCTACACCCAGCCGCGCGCGTTGATCGTCCACCATACGGTCACGTCGAACGATCCGGTGGATCCGGCCGCGGTCGTCCGTTCCATCTATCACTTCCATGCCATCACCCGTGGCTGGGGCGACATCGGCTACAACGTGCTGATCGACGACCGCGGCAACATCTATGAAGGACGCTTCGGCGGTGAACGCGGCGATTTGGTCGTGCAGGGCGGCCACGCAAGACAGTACAACCCCAACACGATCGGCGTGGCCATGCTCGGCACGTTCACGGCGGCTGAGCAAGAACCCCGCGCGACGGCCTACGGTTCGCTGGTCGAGCTGCTGGCCAGGCGAGCCGTGCGCTACGACATCGATCCCCAGGCTACGGTCGAGCTTGCGGGCACACGGTTCGCGCACCGCATCATGGGCCACCGGGATGCCCTGCCGGGCCACACGGTGTGCCCGGGCGAGGGTCTCCACGCTCAGCTCTCGGGGCTGCGCACCGGCGTCGTCGCGCGCATGGCGGAGCTTCGTGCCGGCTCGCCGGATCCGCGACCGACCGCGCCGCCGACCGCGACGCCGCGGCCCACGGCGACGGCAGGACCGACGCCAACGGCGCTGCCCGTGGGTTGCCGTGACCTGGTCACGGACGGCGGCTTCGAGGACGGGGACGACCAGGCGTGGCGCCTCAACCGGGCCTTCTTCACCCGCTGGGACGTTCGGTCCGGCGTGCAGGCCATGTTCGTCGGCCTGCGTGACGCCGACCCCGATGACGTACGTAGCTTTGCCTCGGCCTCCCAGTCCGTCGCGGTGCCCTCGGGTGTGAGCCGTGCGCAGCTGCGGTTCCAGGCGAAGACCGCGGGTCAGAGCAGCGACACCCGGATGGTCCGCGTATTCGACGCCGACGGGAAGGTCGTCGGCCTCGGCGGCGTCGCCCTGCCGGCCAATAGCGCGTGGACGACCCACGCCTTCGACGTGACGGACATCCTGCAAGCTCGGGGCGGTGAAGCGCTCACCTTGTACTTCGGGGTCATCAACGACGGCGACGGACGCAAGAGCTATCTGCGGGTGGATGAGGTCAGCCTCGAGGCCTGCACACCGCTGCGCGAGCCGCCGGCGGGCACCGAGACGCCCGACACGGAGCCAACCGCTACACCCGACCCCTCCGGCTACCCGCCGCCCCGGACGCCGGACGCCGTGCCGACGCCTCGACCGACCTCCACGGTGGGAAGCGGTGAACGTCCACTCGCTTGCGTCGCGGCATTGGAAGGGGGCGGCTTTGAGGCGTCCGAGCTCGGTGCGTGGCGCGTCGTCGGCGATCAACCGGCCGTCCGCATCGACGAGCCGAACCACGGCGGCGCGGCCGCGCTACAGCTCGGCCTGCTCGAGGCGGCCGAGGACGGCTTCGGGTATGCGGGGGCTCGGCGCACGATGCGCCTGCCGCGGGAGGTCGTCTCGGGCACGCTTTCACTGTGGATGCAGCCGCGCTCGATCGCGGAAGGCGATGTGTTCGTCGCGGAGATCCGACGCGAAACGGATGGCGCCCGGCACGTGCTGTATGCCGGGCCTCCGCCCGGACGACCGGGGCTCTGGTCGCGCCTGGCCCTGCCGATCGACGAAGCGATCCTAGCCGCCTTCGGACTCGACGCCCCCAACGCGCCGACGGCCGCGCACGACGTCACGCTCTACCTTGCGGTCCTCAATCGGGACGAGGTAGGGGCCCGCGGCGACGTAACGGCCCTCGTGCTCGACGACGTCACCTTCGACGTGTGCGGGCGCGCGCGGGACGAGATCTATCTTCCGCGCACCCTGTTGCAGGCCGCGGAGGCCGAGACGCCGTGACGGCGGCGCGTCCCGTGCCCGTGCCCGCCCAACTCTATCGCGCCGAACTCTTGCAGATGTTCGCTGCCGGAGAGCACGAGGACTTTCTCGCGCAGCAGGGACGGACGCTCCGGCCGCGGCTCGCGCGCTCCTTGGCGCTGGCCGGCATCGAAGCGGGACAACACGTGGTGGACATCGGCTGCGGGCGCGGTGAAGCAGCGTCACACGCCGCATTGGCCGGAGCACGCGTGACGGCGGTCGATTACAGCCCGGACGCGCTGACCTTGACGCGCGGAACATGCGAGCGGGTGCTGTCAGCGGCGCGCGATCGGGCCGGGGCCGGGAGCGCGGCGTCCGCTGTCGGCAGCGACCACCGTGTCGGAAGCGACCACCGTGTCGGCAGCGACCACAGTATCGGCAGCGTCCACTGTCTGGCCGCCGACGCCGGCCGAATCCCGTTAGCGGATGGCTCGGCCGACCGGGTGCTGTTGCTGGACGTCGTGGAGCATCTGCATCCGTGGCAGCTTAGCCAGTGCTTGAACGAGGTTCACCGTATCTTAAGTAGCCGGGGTCGCGTCGTCGTCCATACATTGCCCAATCGCTGGGCCTTGACGGTGGCATACCCACTGTTGCGGATGCTCAGTCCGGACATTCCAACCAGCCCCCGGTCGGAATACGAGCACAAGGTCCACGTCAACGAACAGTCGCCGCGCTCCTTACACTTGGCGCTGCGGCGGGCGGGATTGATCGGTCGTGTGTGGGTGGAAGAGTGGTCGACCCGACATGCGATGCGCGGTGCGGAGCGGGCGTATCCCGATCCGCAACGAGCCCGAGGATATCCGGTCCTTCGAAGGCCGGCGGTGCGTTGGATCGCCGCTGCAGCGATGCGCACACCGGTGCGTGTCTTGGTCGGGAACGACGTGTTTGCCGTTGCTCACAAGCTCGATGAGCACATTAAGTCGAAGCCCTCGCGAAGCGTTGACCCCTCTCGGGGAATTCGGTAGGATAGGCGCGGCTGCGGCCTCCCACGCCTTAATCTTTTCCTCACACGAGGCCGTATCTCGACCCCTATCCCCCCCGTTAAACATCACGAGGAAGCCGCCTGTGCAGGAAGAGCATGACTTGATCCGCAAGGCGCAGGGCTACGACCCTGACGCATTTGGCGAGATCTACGAGCGGTTTTACAACGGTGTATACCGATACATCTTTTATCGAGTGGGCGAGCAGTCGCTTGCCGAGGACCTCACGATGGAGGTCTTCGTCAAGGCGATGGAAGCGATCGACACCTATAGCTTCCGCGGCGTACCCTTCTCGGCTTGGCTGTATCGGATCGCCAGCAACTTGGTGGTCGACCATTTCCGGCGCCAACCGTCGCAGTCGGCGGTTTCGCTCGAAGAGAAGTTGGTCGCATCACTCGAGCACCCGACGGGCGTGCTGGAATCGGAGTTTGCGCATCATCAACTCCGCAGGGCGCTATCGGAGCTCACGGACGACCAGCAGCAAGTGGTCATCCTGAAGTTCGTAGACGGGCTGAGCAATCTTGAGGTTGCTCAGATCCTTGGGAAAACAGAGGGCGCGGTAAAGTCGTTGCAGCACCGCGCGCTCGCAAGCCTAGGAAGGGTATTAGGTGAACGCGGTGAGGTTCCAGCTTGAGCACTTGTTGGACAAGTGCCTCTCCCAACTTAATGAGGGAGCCGACCTCGAAGAGGTCTTGGCTGGTTTCCCGGCGCATGCCGACGAGCTTCGGCCTGCGCTGGCCGCTTCCGCCTGGATGCGCGAGATCGCGCCGCCGCCCCGACGCCGCCTAGAGAACAAGGCGGAGTTGATGGCCACGGTCGCCCGTCGGCGACGCGAGGTCGAGACGGTCGAAGGCGTTGTGGTCGAGGTTCGAGCCGGCGTTCCGCTGGACGATCTGCTCACGCGATTGCCCGTCGCGCTTCACCCGGCCATCTTGGCCGCCCACAGAATGGAAACCACCCCAACGCCCATGCCCGCCGCGGAAACGTTCGCGCAGGGCAAGGCGCGTTTGATGGCTCTGGCTACCGAGCGGCGTGCCGCGTTGCGCGCGGAAACGCGCTCGAACGTCACGGCACGCGGCGTCCTTGGTGGCCTCGTCCCGCGACCAACATGGGGACGTCGCCTTGCTACGGGAGCCATGGCCGCTGCACTCAGCCTGGCCGTCGGACTCGCCGGTGTCGCCCAGGTCGGTACGGCCGCGGCCAGCAGCCTGCCGGGTGACAGCCTGTACTCGATGAAGCGATTCGGTGAAGATGCGCAGATGCTCTTCGCCTTTGACCCCGATCTGAAGACCACGTTGCGGGCACGTTTCGATGCCCGTCGTTTGCTCGAAATGCGCGCGTTGCTCGACAACGGCCGCACCGTACCTGAGGACTTGATGCGTGAATTCCTCGATCAAGGTGCCGCATCGGTCGATGAGATTGCGCGGCTGAGCCACGATCAGCGGGCGATGCTCGCGGCTGCGTTGGAGGCTGACGAGGACGCATCGCGCCGATTGGACCCGGCTGTGCGCGACGTCCTGTTGCCGAGCGTTCCCGAAGACATCGTCCCGGACATGCCTGCGAAGCTGCCGATCCCCTTGGATTGGTCGCCGAGCAGCGCCCCGCGACCGCTACCGGTCGAGGAATCGCCGGGTCCGGTTGTCGAGCTTGATATCGAGCCGGTTCGCTCGCCGATCAGCGAAGCGCCGACGCCTGGTGCGCCTGCAGAGGTTTCCGTGCCCGAGCCCGCGCCGGAGCCCGGCAACGCGCCGCCTCCGCCGCCGGTCGTGCAACGCGAGGTCGACGACGAGCCGTCGCCCGAGCCAAGCACGGCTAGTGCACCGGGGCCTGCTGTCGGTGGCGGCGAGCCTGCGGTCGGCGCTCCGTCGCCGGGTGAGCCCACGCAGCCGGGCGCAGGTGGTGGCGATCAGCCGCCGCCGGTGGTCGCGCCCGATCCGGGTGGGGCCGAGGGTCCGGGCAGTCAGCCGCCGCCCATCGTCGGGCCGCCGCCGATGGAAGATCCCCAGCTGCCGTAGCCTTCACCGCGCGGCACGCTACGTCCAAGGCATGGCACCCCACCACCTACGCAGACACAATGGATCAAAGACGCACGAACGCCCGTCGCGAAGACGGGCGTTTTGTCTGTTGGAGTCGACTTCTCGGTGCTGCGGTACCGCGCAATATTAATTTCGTCAGGCACCCGTATCTTCGTCCGCCGAGAACCCGTTATGTAGGGCGAGAATCCGCAATCGTGACCTACGGGACGATCGGGGAAGCTCATCCGGCGGCACCGTACGCAGTGCCGTTTGGGGGGAAAAGGAAAAGAGAGCCGCGTCCGCCCGAGGGACAGGGGGGGAAGGGTAGGACGCGGCTCTCCTTTCCACGCGCATTGTACCCGACCGCCGGAAATTGTGTCAAGCCACCGCGCCGCGACCCCACGGGTCCGCGGCGCTTTTTCACGGCCCGTTGACGGGGCTCGTCTACCCGCCCGCCGGCTCGATCGCGCGCCCATCCATGGCGTACGTATCAAGCGCCACGGACCCTCCCGGCGCGCCCGACGTTTGGTCGCCTCCCGCTAAAGAGTGCGCGAATAGGGCTGAATTTCGGTCCGCGATGGCCTTTGGTAGCAACGCCAAGGCCATATAGAGCGCAGCGTCGTCCGGCACGGAATGATCGCGAGCCACGGTCGTGATGCGGCCGACGCGCTTTCGCCCCCGTGCCGCAATGGCCGCGCGAAGGCCATCGCTCCTGTCGGTTGCCGGATCATCGGTCACCACGTCGCCCACGGCGATGGGAGCGTCGGCGGCCACCGTGACCAGACGCCGTTGCACCTTGTCGTACGTGTCCAGCCTGGCCACCACCTCCTGGCCGATGTAGCAACCCTTCGCGAAGTCGACGATCGGCCGCAATCCAAGCTCCAACGGGTTGGCGCCGCCATCGATCTCCGCCCCAAAGGCGGGTTGCCCCGCGCGCACCCGAGCGAGCAGCGCCTCGTCGTGCAATGGTTCGCGCACGCCGAGTTCGTGGAGACGCCCGGTCATGCGATCGCTTGCCGCGCCGGCCGGCACCACGATGTCCCACGCGCCGAGGCCGCCGGCCCGAGCCTCCGGTTGCCGGAGTAGCCACACCGTTTCGTCGTCCTCGCCGTGCTCGATCCAGGTTCCCGGATCCGTCGCTCCCTCCTGCAACGCCGTCGCCTCGCGCGCGATTCCTTCCGCGTCCGGACCGAACACCCGCAGCACGGTGACCTGGGCGCCGGCGTCGGTGATGCGCACCGCGTCGCGAAAGAGAACGTAGCGGCGCAGATGCGTCGCCACGACGTCTCCGGACTCCGGGGCGCTCGTCGTCAACACCGCACCTTCCGCGCCCGCATAGCATTGGACGAGATCAACGACGCGGCCGATGTCGTCCAACACGGCGGTTGCGCGGCCCGACCCGGGGTTCAGATCGGCCAGTCGATTCGTGGACATGCGCTCGAGAAAATCGAGCCGGTCCGCGCCGGACATCCACAAGACCCCGGCTGGGTTGCGCAATACGAACGTTGGTTGGTTGGTCATCGCGCCTTTCCTGCACTGATTGAGGGGCTGTCGAACTCGTGTGGAGACCGCACGGCTGCTACGAGCGAATCCGGGCGAGCGACAAACGGCTCGCGGTCGATACGTCCTTCCGCGATACCGACCAGGAGGTCCGTGAGCGCACGGTTGACCGGTGCCGGTCGGCCGATGGCCGCGCCGAGTTCAGCGACCGCACCGCCCATGGATCGCGCCTCGCTCTTCGTGCGGCCCGCCTGGATGTCGGCCGCAACGCCGGGCAAGCGTGAACCCCGACTACCGGCGAGGAGCTTGGAGAGCACGGGG
The DNA here is from genome assembly GCA_029262755.1 of Anaerolineae bacterium. Classification (GTDB taxonomy): domain Bacteria; phylum Chloroflexota; class Anaerolineae; order Epilineales; family Epilineaceae; genus JAJCYU01. The sequence goes on along the minus strand of JAJCYU010000113.1, from coordinate 6,879 downwards.
TAGCGCATCGCAGGCGGCAAGACAGCCACCACGGTAGCGTAGGCGGGTACCGGATAGCCCGGCAGGGCGACGGGGCGCAGGCCAACCGCACGCATGACGGCCACGGCCTCGCGCCACGCATCGACCTCGAGATCGAAAACCCCGCGGTGCCGGAACAGCTCCGCCGGTGGCCGGCCCACGATGGCCGAGGTCGCGCTGCCGAGCATGTTCAACAGCAGCTTCGACCACTTCATGGACGCCTCGTCCTCGTAGCGTCGTGCACGCAGACCGCCTGCGACCAGCGTTCGCGCGAGCGCATCCGCGGCCGGATGCCCGCCGGCGACCCCGACACCGCCCTTCGCCCGCCCAGCCACGACACCCGGCGCGGCAAGTCGCACGGACGTGGTGAGCGTGCCCGCGATGACGGGACCATCAATGACGCCCGCCGTGACCGCCGCGACATGCGCCTCGCTGCCGACCCCGTTCTGGAACGTCGCCAACGCACGGCATCCGGCCGCGCCCTCGGCCATGGCATCCACGATCTCTCGCGCGACACCGGGGGCGTCATAGCTCTTGACGGCGATCAGGCCGATGTCGAACGGCGTCGAATCCTCGTCGCGCCACGCGTCGGCGATCGAGCCGACGACGCGGGTCGGGGCGGCAACACCGTCCTTGGCTGGATCGAGCACGGCTCCATCGGTCTCATCGTTCCCACCTGTGCCGGCGTCACGTAGTACGCGCAGGCCATCGGAGGCCAGGGCCACGCCATGTGCACCTCGGGCGACCAACGTGACCTCCGCACCGCCGAGCGCCAGCGCGCCGCCGAGCCAGGAGCCCAACGCTCCGGCACCCGCAACTAGGACCCTCAGCGACCGGACTCCGCATCGCCGGTAGCGGGTCCGCCCGCGCGAGTCGATGGAGAGCCTTCGGCCTCGGGTCCCGTTGCGCCGGCGGCCGTCGGACGCGTGCCCGCGGTCTCCGAATTCGCTGCATCCGACACCGCGGCGTCCGAAACCACTCCTTCCGGTCCTGCCGTCTCCGGGGCTGCCGCGCCGGATCGCCGGCCATAGCCGCGTCCCGATCCGCCGTAAACCGCTACGACCAACATCAGGCCGAGCATCGTGCTGAGCGCGATCGCATGGCCGAAGCGCAGATCGAGCCACAGGATGCCGAGCAAAGCGAGGGTGGCGATCGTCCAGCGTTGGAAGGTGGTCGTGGACACGGTTTAGGCTTCCTCTTGGTCGTGCGCGTGCGTATCGGAACCTGCGGGTGATTCGGACCGCGCGATCGCGCCGCGTGTGGTGGGCGTCGGGCCATCGGCTGCGCCGCGGGTGGCGGCCAGATCGATGACACGCTCCTCGCCGCGTAGCAAGCGGGCGATGTTCGGGCGCAGCGCCCAGAGGACGATGAGTAATTGTCCGACACCGTAGAGCAGGAAGCCGGACGCCCAACCCTGACCGAACACACGCCAGAGCAAGCCTCCCAACACGATCGCCGAGAGCGACAGCGTGGCCAACGCCGCGATGCGCAGCCCGAACCAGATGCCGAGCGCGACGATGCCGCCGACGAGGAAGGTGAGCGGATCGATGGCCAACATGGCGCCCGCGTTCGGGCTCGCGCCCGCCCCACCGCGGAATCCGAGGTAGAGCGAGTAGTTGTGGCCGAGGATGGCGGCTAGGGCCGTTGCGGCGACTACCCACGCCTGCCAGGACGGGTCTGCAACGAGCGAACGGGCCAGCCAGACGGCGGCCGTCGCCTTCAGCACGTCTCCGGCTAGCGTGCCCGCAGCGGGCCACGCGCCGGCCGTGCGGTACACGTTACTCATCCCCGTGCGACCGCTGCCATGCTCGCGCGGGTCCTTGCCGAGCGGGCGACAGATCACGATTCCGAACGGGATCGAGCCCAGGAGATAGCCTGCAACGACGGCGACGATGGACGCGGCGATCAGCATGTGGATTCTCCTGATCGGGCTCCGGATCCGTCCGGTGGATGAATGCGCAAGCGCTCGCGCTTCCGCACGGGCGGCCCAAGGAGGCGTGTGAAGCGAGGCAGCATAGCACGACGCCGAGAAGCCGGGCCATTGGAATCCGGGCCGGCTTCGAGCGGACCGAAGACGACAACGCGCGATATACTTCCAACATGACCAATACGAACGGTGCACCACCCCGATCCTCGTCGTTGCCCGCCTCCACCAATGCCGACGTACACGCGTTGCTCTCGGCATTGAGCGATCCCTCCGTCTCCCTGGAACGTGCCGAGACGCTGATGGCGGCATGGGACGGGCGAGAGCTCGAAGCCCTGCCCACCGCGTTCGCATGGCTGCACGACGCCGTCGCCGAGGACGAAATTCATGCCGTCACCAGGCTGCTGCTGCGCTGGCGCGATACGGACGCAGGGCGCGTCCTGCCACGCGTGCTGCGCGCCATGGTGGGCGAGGCGGAGGTCGGCGATTTGAACAAGATCGCCGCGGCCGGCTTGCTTGCCGTCTTCGGAGAACCGCTGCACGACGCAGACCTCGCGGCGTACGTCCAAGACCCGGGGGCCGTGAAGAAGGCCGCCCTCCGCCGCGTGCTCGATCCGCGTCAAGGCCGGCTGGCGATCGTGAACACGATCGACCACCTTGCCGAGCGTGAGGCCGAAGACTTGCTTCCGCTCATCGATGATCTGGCGGCGCTGGGTGAACCCATGGGCGCTCGGTTGCTCGCACCCCTCGCACATCACGTCGATCCGGAGATAGCCGTCTCCGCGGTCGCGGCGCTCGACCAACTCGCCGCATGGCGTGCCGGGCCGGCGATTGCGGCCGTCGCGACGAATCACCCGGACGAGGGCGTGCGCACCCAAGCCGCGTTGACGGCGCGGCGGCTCGACGCGGCTCGCCCATCCGCTACCGCAGCGCGGCCGCCTCTGGATGGTCTCGCCATCCGGCATGCGCGTTGGGAGGACGGTCGCAGTGTCCTGCTGATCAGCGCGCCGAACCATGACCAATCGGGAGTACGCGAGCTGATCACCTTGCATCTAGCGCCCGGCGAGATCATCGCAGAGTCCGCCGTGTTGGAGCGGGTTGCTCAGGCGTCGATCGACGAAGTGGAGTCAACGTTGACCGAAGCAGGGGCGCGTATCGAGGACGCACCCATCGATGTCGCGACGGAGTTGCTCGAACGCGCGACGGCCCATACGCTGCGTGCGCCAAGCAGCGCGTCCTCGATGGGCTGGTTGGCCTGGCGAGAACTGGTATCCCCCATGGTTTGATCGTCTTCAAGCGCCGCAAAGGTCAGGAGACGGTCAAAACGGTTTACCCTCCGCTGGGCCTGTGTTATACTCGCGCGGCTTTTTTAGACGGTATTTACGCCAGGAGGTGAGGGCGTTGGCTGGCACGGCCCGCTACACCCTTCGACTCCTTGCGGTGTTTTTGCCCCTTTTGATCGGCCCGGCTGTCGTCGGGTTGTTCCTCGACCGGCAACTAGAACGTTTCCCGTGGCTCACCTTGACCGGGGTTCTCCTCGGATCGATCTGCGCCACGGTCGTCGTCACGCGAGCGTTGTCGAGGCGCTACGATCGCATCGCTCCGCACGAGCCCAGTGAGGATATCCAGTGAGCAAACGGACCAAGGGCATACTCTGGGCCGTCGGCGTGTTCGCGGCCATGGTCGCGAGCGCGATTCTCTTCGACGTGCCGTTGCCGCACATTCAGATTCCGCCGGAGACGGTGGCCACGCTGCCCTTCGGCGGTGAACAAGGCTTCCCGATCACCAACACGATGATCTCGCTGTTCCTAGCGGATCTGGTGCTGCTGTTCGTTGCCTGGCGCGTGCGCAGCAAGCTGAGCCTCGTGCCTTCGGGCATGCAGAACGTGATCGAGGCGGTGTACGGCTACTGGCACGACCAGGCTACGCAGATGATCGGCCCGGAGCGGACCAAGCGCTGGCTGCCGCTCGCGCTGACGATGTTCCTGCTGATCACGACGGCAAACTGGTTGGAACTGCTGCCCGGCTTCGACACGATCGGCATCGCCTGCGTTCCGGGTGAGTGCCCGGGCGAGTACGAGGGCATGCCGGAGGTAGAGCACACCATGTTCAGCGGTGAGCGCTACGGTGGCCTGTTCGTCGCCACGGCGCGCGACACCGCCGCGCACCACGGCGACGAGGCAGACCACGGCGACGACGCCGACCATAGCGACGAAGCGGTCGTCGATGAGTCCGGCGCCGAGGATGACGGCCATGCCGATGAAGTCGTCGCGGAGGGCGATCACGGCGCGGACGGGGAGGGCGGCTCAGAATCGCGCGTGCTCGTCCCCTTCTTCCGCGTGGCGTCAACCGATCTGAACTTTACGTTGGCCCTTGCACTCATCGGCTTCGTGGTCGTCGAGTTCGCGGGCATTCGCACCCATGGCTGGCGCTACCCGGCTCATTTCTTCGATCTGCGTGGCAGCTTCGGAGATAAGGCGCTGGCCATCTTTATCGGCATCATCGAGGTGATCTCGGAGCTCGCGAGGATCGTTACCTGGTCCTTCCGTCTCTTCGGCAACCTCTTCGCGGGTCAGGTTCTGCTGTTCATCATGCCGTTCCTGGTTCCGTTTGCTCTGGTCTTGCCCTTCTACGGCCTCGAGGCCTTCGTCGGCATGATCCAGGGCTTTGTGTTCGCCATTCTGCTGCTGGTCTTCATGTCCCTTGCCATCGTGCAACATGACGAGCACTAGAACACGGCGACATCTGCTTTTCCGCGCAACCTGCGCATCGATCAGGAGGATCCGCTTCCATGAGTCCTGAGGCTGCCAAGCTACTAGCCGCTGGCCTTTCGATGATCGGCGTCACCGGCGCCGGCATCGGTATCGGTATCGTCGTCAACGGCGCGCTGCATGCCATGGGTCGTAATCCCGAGGCCGGCGGCGAGCTGCGAACCAACATGTTCATCGGCATCGTCTTTTGTGAGTCGATCGCCATCTACGCTCTGGTCATCGCACTGATCTTCATGTTCGTCGACTTCTAGGCCGACGTGACACGGTTTCAGAGGCACTACGACTTCGAGAGCGAAGGGGAATAACCCGTGTTGGCGAAATTCGGAATCAACGGCCCAATGCTCGCCTTCCAGATCATCCACTTCCTGTTACTGTTGTGGATTCTGAGGAAGCTGCTGTATGGACCGCTCAGCAATATGTTGGAAGAGCGCAAGGCGAAGATCGCCGATGCGCTGGCCGAGGCCGAGCGTGTCTCGACCATGGCCGCGTCCGAGCGTGCGACGCTCGAGGCGCAGATCGCGGAAGAACGACGTACCAGCCACCAGAAGCTGACCGAGTCGGTCGCTCGAGGTGACGAGGCCGCCAAGAAGCGCGTGGAAGAAGCCACGGTCGAGGCGGAGCGTATCGTTGCGCAAGCGCGCGCCGATGCGTCGCAGGCCCGCAACGAGGCGCTGTCCGGCCTGCAGGGTGATGTGGCCGATCTCGCATTGGCCGCGGCCGCCCGCGTCGTCGGCTCGTCTATCGATGAGAAGCAGCATCGGGGGCTGATCGACAACTTCCTGAAGGAACAGCTCGGAGACCTTGCATGAGTTCCGAGGGTGGCGGTCCGCTGGATGACATGAAGGATGCCCTGCGTGGCGCATTGCGTGGCGCGGCGGACAAAATCGACCTTGAAGGCTTGAAGTCTTCACTCGAGAAGATGGTCTCGAGCGGCGATGACGATCGTGAGATCAATGCCGAGGTTACGAGCGCCGTTCCGCTGACGGATGCGGAGCGCGAGGCACTCGACACGCGTTTGCATGGTCGCTACGGCGATGAATTGCCGATCCGCTATCGCGTCGAGCCGTCGATTCTCGGCGGCCTGATCGTGCGTGTCGGCGACCGCTATCTAGACGGCAGCGTGGCGTCTCGCCTGGCAAGGATGCGTGACGAGCTGAGTGGCTCCAGCGCTCGCTAGCACATTGAATGGTACCGGGGGCGAGCTTGCCATCGGGCCCGAAACAAGGATGAACGACCGTGTCCGTAGAACTCCAGGACATTATCAAGAGTCTCCGACAGGCGATCGACGAGGTCCCCCTCGGCGCGCGCGCCGTGGACGTCGGATCCGTCATCGAAGTTGGTGATGGTATCGCCCGGGTCGAGGGTCTGCGCGGCGCGCTGGCCAGCGAGCTAATCGAATTTCCGAAGCAGAGCGGCTCCGTGTTCGGCATCGCGCTCAACCTCGAAGAAGACAGTGTCGGTGTCGTGGTGCTCGGCGACTTTACCGCGATCGAGGAGGGCGACATCGCCCGCTCGACCGGCGAGGTCATCTCCGTGCCCGTCGGGGACGAGCTGTTCGGCCGCGTGGTCAACGCCCTCGGTCAGCCGATCGATGGCAAAGGCGCGATCCGAACGGACAAGACGCGCCCGATCGAGCGCATTGCGCCGGGCGTTACCGAGCGGCAGAACGTGAACGAGCCGGTTTCGACGGGCATCAAGCCCATCGACGCCATGATCCCGATCGGTCGCGGCCAGCGCGAGTTGATCATCGGCGACCGCCAGACCGGTAAGACGGCCATCGCGGTCGATACGATCATCAACCAGAAGGGCGGCGAAGTCCGCTGCATCTACGTCGCTATCGGTCAGAAGCGCGCGCAGGTGGCCAACATCGTCGCGACGCTCGAAGAGAACGGAGCCATGGACCACACGATTGTCGTGGTCGCTAGCGCTTCCGACTCGGCCGCCATGCAGTACATCGCCCCCTACTCCGGTACGGCGATGGGCGAAGAGATCATGGAGAACGGCGGACACGCGCTGATCGTGTACGATGATCTCTCCAAGCACGCAACCGCGTACCGCCAAGTGTCGTTGTTGCTGCGCCGCCCGCCGGGCCGTGAGGCCTATCCGGGTGACGTCTTCTACCTGCACTCGCGCCTGTTGGAGCGTTCCGCCAAGCTCAACGCGGAG
>JAJCYU010000112.1 GCA_029262755.1 Anaerolineae bacterium | reverse complement strand
ATTCGCGGCCGTTGATCCCGACGCCGGTGGCAACAGCGGCTATGAGGCCAAGTGGATCCTTCCGAACGACCCGTCGGCGTCGCCCTCCGCGCGTGTGGGCTATGTGCTCCAATCCGGACCGATCGATGCAGACGATCCGCCGGCCGGTGCCCTGCAGGAGCCATCGGGTGCTTGGCGTGTCAGCTGGCCCACGATCCTGCGCTGGGAGTCCCCAACCGGAGAACGCAGCACGGTGCCCGCGGATGTGGCGTCACTCCGGATCGCTGCCGACGCGCCGGTGCCTGGTTGCGAGATCACGCGTCGTCGCAGGATCGAGCCGGCCGTGATCCGCGTCGGCGAGCCGATGACGGTCGCGCTGGGTGTGACGATCGGACGCTGTGACCCGTTTGCCGAACGCATGGCGGCCCTGCTCGTCCTCGATCCCCCAACGAACGCTGGCCACGTGCCGGCCGCCCGCGCAGCCGTGAGCGCGTTGGTCGCTGCGGCAGATGAACGTCGCGCGATCGTGGCGCTAGCGCTTCCGGGTAGCGGGCCCAACCGAATGATCGGACCGTCAAGCGACATGGCTCGAATCGACGCGGCGGTGCGTGACGCGCTGGGCGAAGCGGGCGGGGCGCCGGCGTTGCTGGGACCGGAGCTATTGCAGCAACTACCGTCGTGGCCGGGTCATCACCGGCAGATTCTCTGGCTCACGCATGCGGGGGCACCGGCGCGTAAGGCGGGAACGATTGCGGCTCTGCGCCGTGCTGCAGACTCTGCCGGCGTGGGCGTGGAGATCGTCTGCGTCGGAGGCGGATGTAGCGACGCACCGGGCGCGGACGCACCGCGGGACTGGGCAAGCCTCGCCCGCGACGCCGGCAGTACATGGGATGCGCAGTCCGGACGGCGGCTCGTGCCGGAGACGTTGTCGATCCACGATTCCGTCGGCGGGTTCTTCGACGTCGAGGCGGGCTCCGCACGCCCGGCAGGGGGTGCCGCCGGGGAAGAGGTCGTTCGGTGGGATGCCCTCGCAACCGGTGAGGGGCGGACGATCACGGCCACGTACCGGGCCCGTCCCGCGCTGGACGGTGTGTTGCCACTCGGTGGGGGCGGCGCGGTCGTGCTCCACCACGCGGGCGGAGGAAGCAGTCATGCACCTCTCCCCCTCGGCACGATCGAGGTGCGTCCCCGGCTCTCCCCGCGACCGAACTGCGTGCCGCGTGCCGCCAAGCGTGTGGCGCCAGGGGAGATCGAGCTGGGCGCTACTGCCGATATCCATATCGCGATGGGGCTCGATTGCCCCGACGATCACGCGGCGCCGATGGATATCGTGCTGGCGCTCGATGCATCCGAGTCGATGGCGGGGGAGCGATGGGAAGCGGAGCGGGCCGCGGTGGAGGCCGTGCTCGATATGCTTGCGCCCGCCTTGGCCGGCGGTGATCTTCGGATCGGCCTCGTGATCTTCCACCATGCCGTGCGAACCCGGATTGCTCCCACAACTCAGCGCGCGACCCTGCGCGCCGCGCTCGCCGCAATCGAGCCCGAAGGCGGAACCAACCTGGCGGGTGCGCTGGAAGACGTCGTGCGAATGCTCGACACGACACCGGCGGACCGCGCGGGCAGCGCTCTGCTTCTCAGCGACGGACGCGATTCGGCCGGAACTGCGGCCCTATTGGCGGTCGCCGAGCAGATGCGCGTCGCCGGGACGCCCCTTTGGACGCTGTGCTATGCCCGTAGCTGCGATCCCGCTCTTGCGGCGGCCGCGACAAGGCCTCGGCATCACCTGCGCGCGCCCACGCCCGAGTCCCTTTCCGACCGCTTGGCCGGATGGGCGGCTGCGCTGCGCGCCGGTCGGCCGGAGTCGCTTGTGCTCACCGACCATGTGCCCAGCGATGTGCGGCTCGACGTGGGCAGCATCGACCCCGTCCCGACCTCGGTCGTGACTACCACGTTGGGCGTCACCATCTCGTGGGGTGCCCTTCCGACCGGTGGCGGAGGTTGGACCTATCGCGTGGAGCCCTTGCGGGCGGGTGATGTGGCATTGGGCACGGCACACGCGTCTTGGACGGGGCTCGATGGGTCACGAGGAGAGACGGTTGTGCCCGCGCCTTTCGTGCGGGTTCTCCCGCCCGCCGCGAGCGGTCCTTGCATAGTGGAAGCAACGTCCTCCGCGGTGCCCGATCGGGTGGAGCAAGGTGCGGCCGTGACCGCAACGTGGTCGGTCGCCATCGACTGCACGAGCGGCGACCGCCTGCCCCGGCTCGACGTCGTCCTCGCTCTGGATCGTTCCGCATCCATGGGGGCGCTCGGTCGCATCGCTGCTGCACGCAGTGCCGCCTTGGCGTTCGTCGATGCGCTTGACGCCCGCGGCGAATCCGTCGATGCTCGCGTGGGGCTGGTCGCGTTCGCGGACCGACCCTCACCGGTGCTCGGACTCACCGTCGAACGCGACGAACTGCGCAGGGTCGCCCGTGCTTTGCGCGCGGAGGGCGTCACCGACTTGCCTGCGGCCCTGGAGGCCGCCCGCATCGTATTGGACGAGCGAAGGCCCTCCGTGCCGACGGCCGTCATCCTGATCTCGGACGGCGATGTGTCCCACGCGACGGCGGCGGCGTCCATGGCTGCGGCACGCAGGCTGCATGCTACGGGAGTTGCGTTGGCGACGATCTGTACCGCACCCTGTGACCCAACGTTTGCCGCAATGGCCTCGCGCCCGGAACTAGCATTCGATACCGCTACGCCCTCGGAGTGGCCGGACGTCGTCCGTGCGTTGGCCGAAACGTTCGCCCCCAGCGCGGCGGAAGCGGTGAATCTGCGCATTGCGCCCCCTTCTGCCGGCACGCTTTCCATCGAGGCGGTAGCGTCCGGCGCACGTGGGGACGCCGCGGCGTGGAGTTGGTTCGCCGAGCGCCTCGAGGTGGGTGATCGGTTGCAGACGTGGCTACGGGGCCGGCCCGAAACGGCCGGATCGGTTCCGATGGCTTGGTCGGCGAACGTCCGTTATCGGTATGGTGCCCGGTGGGGGAACGCGCCGCTCCCGATCCCCTCCGTCGAGGTCGAGGGCGATCCGACGGATCCGAAGCCCGTCCAACCAGAGGCGCACAGGCTGTTCCTGCCCTATCTGCAAGCGGAGACCCTGCCATGAGCCGGACACCTGCACCGCGAAGCACGCGCTTTCTGGGCCGCTTGGCCCTAGGCTGCGCGGCAGGGTTCATCCTGGCTACGAGCCCGCCCTGGTCTGTCCCCGAGCGTGCCCCCAAGTGGGCCGTTCAGGCCGCGCCGGTAAGCCAACCGACCGTCGGGTATCGCCTGGCGGACACGTGGTCGCCTGTGTGGGCCGGTCCGGCGATGCAACGGGCTCCTTGGCCCGCCGGGCACTCCGTCGGCGGCGTCGCGTCGCAAGGCGGCCGTGTGTATGCCACGGATCGCGAAGTAAGTGCGGTTCGGGTGTTCCAGGATGGGCGAGAAATCGCCGTCTGGGACGGCCGCCAAGGAGCTGCGAACGGACTCGGCGAACCCGCGGCCCTTGCGGCCCTACCCGACGGTCGGTTTGCGGTTGCGGACGTGGGTGGCGATCGGGTCCTGCTGCTCAACCACGAGGGCGTGACGCAGACACAGTGGCGCATCGACGGCCCACGCGGCATGACCGTCTACGACACCGGCGCTGGCCCCCGCATCGGTGTCATATCGGGGCCGGCTCGGGAGATCATCGGGCTCGATCCCGACGGAGGCATCGAGCGGCGGATTTCGTTGTCCAGGTTGGGCAGGCCGGACTCCCTGGCTTGGGGCGGCTTGATGGGCCTGGGGGGCGCCACGTTCTATGTGGGCGATGCATTGCCGTTCACAGCCGGCGTGTATCAAGTGAACGATCTCGGTTCCAGCCGTTTTGACCTGACCGATGTGGGCGCGCTCGCGGCGCCGCCGCTGGGCGGTGCTTCCTTCCAACCGATCGAGAACCTGCTTGTACACCTCGACGGCGAGGGCCTCGTCTCGATGGCGCAGATCGATTCGGTGCGCAAGGGAACCGCCAGCGCCCTCGCGTTGGGCTCGGTGGTCGACCTTGCGATCGATAACGATTCCTTTGTGCACGTCGCGGTGAAGGGCGTGGGAGTGATGAACATCGGCCGGCTCGACGCGCTCGAGCACGATCTGCGCAGCCAGCGAACGGGACCCGCCGGGCCGCAGGCGGTCGATGTTGGAGCAGAGCTCGTGCTCGTGGGCGGCCATGCCAGGGTCCATGGCTGGCACGTGCGCGGCACATGGGCGTGGGAGGCTCCGCTCGCGCGCGAGACGGTCGACGTTGCCTCCGCGGGCGAAGCAACCTACGTGCTGGACGGTGATGGCGTCGTGCACCGCTTTGAACGCGGAACTCGCGTCGGATCGTCGCGACGCATGCGGGATTCGGAGCATCATGTTGTGGCCCTGTCCGCCGCAGGGCGCCGTGTTGCCGTGCTGGATCTTCGAGCCCAAGAAGTGCGTATGCTGGACAGCAGCCTTCGCCCCACAGCGATCCTCGATCTGGCGCCTGACGGCAGCTTTCGCGGTGCCGTGGACGTGGCCCTAGCCGAGCGGCACGTGTTCATTGCCCGCGCGGGGGCCGGTGTCGTCGAAGTGCGCGACATGGACGGACGCCCGGTTGCTGAGATCGCGATTCCTTCGGGCGCCAACCGCGTCGCCGCCGGCCCGGAGGGCGACGCGTACACGCTCTCTTCGGCCGGCTGGGTGGTGCGTGCCCGTCCGGATGGCACGGTCGTGGCCGCGTGGCCGGTCGGTTCGCCGGCTGAGGTGCCCGTTGACCTCGGGGTGGATGACGCCGGCCGGGTCTTCGTCGCGGATGGGGGCGGTGCGGTTCGCGTCTATGAGGCGCACCCCGATGCAGCGCCGGCGATCGCCCCGAGCGCAGCAGCCCATTGCTCCGTCCTGCCGAACAAGGGTGCGCTGCCGAGTGCGATCGTGCTCGGCGAAGAGGTCGAGGTGAGCCTGACCCTCGACGGCTCCTGCCCCCGCGAGGAGCGGCGCAGCGACGTCGTGCTCGCAATCGATCGCTCGGGATCGATGCGTGGGGCGAAGCTCGCTGCGGCTCGGGAGGCCGCCCTCTCCTTCACGGCGCGCACCGATCCGTTGCTCGCTCGCATCGCGGTGGTCGCGTTCGCTGGGCGAGCCGAGCGACTGCTCGATCTGACCTCCGAACGTGTGCGGATCATCGACGCGCTGCTCGGTCTCGACATCGAGGGCTGGACCGATATCGTCGGTGGCCTGTCGGCAGCGCGCGATGCGCTCGTGGACGGCCAGATTCGGCCGGGCACAAGCCGCGTGATTCTCTTTCTGACGGATGGCCGTCACTGGGACCCTGCGCGTGGGGAGATCGTCGATCCACCAGGGCTGCTCGCGATCGCGGACCAACTTCGGGCCGAAGGGATCATCGTGTACGCGGTCGGCCTCGGTGACGACACGAACGCGACCATGCTGCGCACCCTGGCGACGGATGAAGCGCACTACCTCCGCAGCCCGACGCCGGTCGAGCTACGCTCCGTGTATCGCGAGATCGCGCGTCGGATCGAGGCCGTGGAGCTCATGCGAACGGTGAGCGTCCGCGATTCGTTGCCGGCCGACATGGCATGGGTCGCGGGAAGCGGACGTCCGGCCGAGCCGCACTATGATGCGGCTACACACAGCCTAAGCTGGACCTTCCAGAACGTTCCGGAACCCGGTTTGCACCTTCGCTACCGACTCCGCCCGACCGCGCTCGGCGACCGGCCGATCAGCGTCGAGACGGTCTCTGAATTCGTCGATGGCTTCGGCAACGCCGGTCGCGTCGTCCACCCGGTTCCCTACGTAGCGGTACGCGCGCCTTCGCCAACGCCACGTCCCGAGCCGCACCGAATCTGGTTGCCGGTTGCCGTACGCGATACCTGTCCGGCCCTTCGAATGCACGTCGTGTTGCTCGTCGATACGTCGAGCAGTATGGCGGGGCCGGCCGCGGCGGGACCCGATGCCCAGGACAAGCTCAGCGCGGCGCGGCGTGCCGTCCTGCGTTTTGCCGGAGCCATGGAATCCGGACGAGACGATCTGAGCGTACTCCGTTTTGATGGTGAGACGGAGCTCGTGGCTCGAGGACCGGATCGGCGGGAGCTGGCGGCGGCTCTCGACCGCCTCGGACCACGACCGGGGACGCGGATGGATCGCGCACTTGCGGCGGCCGAGAGCGAGCTGCGGACCGTGGGCGCATGGCGCAGCGAGACGACGCGCGCGGTCGTGGTGTTGCTAACGGACGGGGTTCCTCAGGCCGGAACGGCAGACGCCACAACGGAATTGGGCGCCCGACTTCGCTCCGCCGAAGTGACGCTGCACGCCGTCGCATTCGGCCCCGATCCGGACCCCGTTTGGCTGGAAGCGGTCGTCGGCGCCGGTCATGTCTCGCGCGCCGTGGACGGAGGGCAGCTTGTTGACCTCTATGACCACTTGGCCCGTTCGCTTCGACCGTGCCCGCAGCCGTGGGCGGCTGACGCGCCGCGCGAGTAAGGGCTCCCCCACCCTGTGTCCTTGGCCGCGTCGGCGCCGGTTGGCCGCTTGCCTTTTTGGCGTCGTGGCATACTCCCAACATGCCAACGTACCGTAGTTTGAAGCAACTGGGTCTGAGATTCGGCCGACGAAGGATGGGCGGGGCTCCATGCGCATCCTGATCATCGGCGCGACCTCCGCGATCGCGCGCGAAACCGCACGCTGTTTCGCGCGCGACGGTGCGCGGTTCGTGATCACGGGTCGGGACTCAGAGAGGCTGGCTCGCACCGCGCGCGTGGTGCGCGAGTCCGGCGCGGCAGCCGTGTCCTGCGTGCGCTTCGACGTTCTGGAGACGGATCGATACGACACGCTTATCCGCGACGCGCAGCGCGTGCTGGGCGGCCTCGATCTGGTGTTTATCGCGCACGGCATGATTCCCGATCAAGCCGCCTGCGAGCAGGATGGTGAGACCCTGCGTACGGCGATGTCGGTCAACGCGATCAGCATCATGGCGCTATTGATGCCGGCCGCCACGGCCCTGGCGGCGCAGGGCAGCGGCACCATCGCTGTGATCACGAGCGTGGCCGGACAGCGCGGACGGCGCGAGAACTACGTCTATGGCTCGGCGAAGGCGGCCGTCAGCACCTTCTTGCAGGGCTTGCGGGCTCGGATGCACGCGGCCGGGGTCTCGGTCGTCGATCTGCGCCCCGGACCCGTGCGCACGCCCATGACGGCGCACAAGAAGGGCGGACGGCTCTTCATCGAGCCCGAACGCGCCGGCCGCTTGGCGCACGCGGCGATCGTGGCGCGCAAGGATGTGGCATACCTGCCCGGCTGGTGGCGATGGATCGTAGCGATTGCGCAGGTGGTACCGGAGCGTGTCCACAAGCGTCTCGATCTGCGGGCCGAGTGAGACGGACCGGATCGCGGACGGCCGTCCCCTGCGGGGGTGCCCATGCGTCCCATCTATCGTGCCGGTGCCACCCAAGTCTGTTTTTTGGGTGCACGGCCACGCATTTGGGTAGCTTCGACCATCGTTGGATTGGGCCGTGACGAGATCGCAGGAGGACTCGGGTGCGCCGCGGGAGCTAATCGAAAGGGCTCGACAGGGGGAGGAGCGCGCTTTCGGCGAGCTCTACGAGGCGTACGTGGATCGAGTCTATCGCTATGTCCTGTTTCGTGTCCGTCGAGAATCGACCGCGCATGACCTTACGCAGGACGTGTTCATCAACGTTCTGCGTGGGTTGCCACGATTGCAGGATCTGGAACGCTTCGAGGGCTGGCTGATGCGCATTGCGCACAACATGGTCGTCAACCATTGGCGACGCAGCAAGGCACGGCCGCAAACGATCTCGGGCTCGGGCTCTTCCGACGACGAGCACGATGATCCCTTGGCGCGTTTGGCGGACGCCTCGTCTGAGATCGACCCGTGGGAGCGCGCGGATCGAAGCATGAAGCTGCAATCCATCGGGCGGGCCTCCGAACAGCTGACAGACCTCCAAGTCGAAGTGTTAGGGCTCCGCTTCGGCTCGGGGCTCTCGCTGGCTGAGACGGCGGGAATCGTCGGCCGCTCGGAAGACGCCGTGAAGAAGCTGCAGCGTCGCGCGCTGCGCGCACTCCAACGCGCGTTCGACGGGCAGGCATCCTCATGAAGCGCGAAGAACGACGCTTCGACGCGGCCCTGCACGCGTGCCTTGAGGCAATACGGGGTGGTGCCTCCTCCGAGGAGGCACTCGAGCCCTTCGCCGATCTACGGGACGAGCTTCGGCCCTTGCTGTGGGCGGCCGACGAGGTGCGCACCCTACCGACCATGCCGGAAGGCCTGCGTCATCAAATGCGCAAAGAGCTGGAAGCGCTTGCGCGCGAGCTGGACGGTGGTCCCTCCGCGGGCGCTCCGCCGACGGGCTCGTCCGGCCTGGATTCGGGCGGCGCGGGTCCTTGGACGCTCATCCTCGCCACCGGTCTTGCCTTGGGCACGGCCGCCGCGGGTTACGGCTTCTTGCAGTACGGACCCGGCGGCCCTATCGGCGGCTTGCTGCCGCAGGTTTCTGAGACGGCGACCACGACGCCGATGCGACCCGCTCCGGCGGAGAATGGGACGGGCGACGATGCGCTTCAACGTGGCACCGCTTCGCCCAGCGATATCGGCGGCGTTGCGCCCGCCGAAGCAACTGCTGCCGCGGACGCACGAGCCGACCGTGAGGACGCCGACCGAAATGGCGACGAGCTGATCCAGACGTCGCCGGACGATGCGGCCGCTCCGGATCGCGCGCCCATCGGCTCCCCGAGTCCGGCGGCCCAAGCGGCCCGCTCGCCGGCCGGAACGTCCGGCGTGCCCGCCCGAGACGCGTCGGCGAGCCCGACGCCGTGGCGTGCGGCCGATTCGGGCACGGACCGCCGCGCCGCGACGCCGCTGCGCGCACCGACCGATGCGCCGCCGGAACGCCCCCCGGCAACGACCGGACTGCCTACGACGGCCCCGGGGCGACGCGGCGCGACGCCGTCGACGGATCCAGCAACGCCGACGCCGGAGTGGATCGTAGAGAGCGGCTTCACGGGGCTTTCCGGAACCGCTCGGGATGAACAGGGCAATCCTCTGGCCGACGCGGTCGTCTTGGCGTACCGCATGGACGGTGTGGGGCCATGGCTCATCGACTCGGACGCAGATGGGGCATGGCGACTCGACCTGCCTCCGGGCGACTATCAGCTTCGCGTGCGTTGGGAATCGCCGTCGGGCGGCTCTGCGCGCAATCCGATCGCTGTGCGCGACGGATGGTATCGCGGTGCCTCGCAGCGACGTAACGCACAGGTGCTTTCCGTGGCGGAAGGAAGCGCTCTTGCGCGCATCGTGTTGGAGGCCTCGCCATGAAAGGCGTTGACGAGCGCCGGCGTCTACCAAGGGCGACCCCAGGCCGCTGTGCTGCCCGCACGACCCGGCCGCGGTGGTGCGCCGCAGCAGGTTCCATGCGTTCACCGTGTCGCGGGACGCTGGTGCAACGGTCGTGGCGTAGGCTGAGAGTGCAGGGAAGACGAGTACGGACAGCGGCACTCGCGGAACAGGGCATCGGTCTGGGAGTCCGTTTCGGGAGACCGTCCGCGGCGGAGGCTTCGCGTGTTGAATTCAGAAGCGCGGGGATCATCGCAGAGGTCAATACGTAACAACACCCGGGTGTGCACGTGGAAGGCAGGTGATCTCACGTGGCACGCCTTGCGCGAGGGGATGCGTTCATGAGCCGATCTAGGTCCACGACGCCGAACGGAATGCGAGCGCGACTTGCCGCCGCTGCAGCGGGGGTAGCCGTGCTTTGCTCCTCTGCGATTGCGGTGAACGCACAGTCGGTGCCGGCCGAACGAGCAAGGCCGGCGGATCAGATGGGCGGTGCGGTGACCGCTGTGGCACGGGGCGAGGGCGTCGTCTGGAGCGTGATCGGGCCGCGCGTCGTTGCCTGGACGGATCCAGCAATCGGCGAAGGCGAATCGGAGATCGTGGGTTGGGGCCGGCCGTTCACGGAAGTGCCGCGCGCGCTCAGCTATGCCCGCGGCATGGTGATCGTCGCGGCCGATGATCCCTTCGCGCGGCGCCCAGCGAGACTGCGTGTCGTCGACGCCACCGATCCAACGCTGCCTGCGGAAATCGGCACGCTGGCGCTGCCGGGAACCCGTACGGTATCGGGCGTGGTCTCGGATGGCTCGTTCGCCTGGGTACTGGGCGACGCGGGTCTGATTACGATCGATCTAAAGCGACCCACGCGCCCCAACGTAGCGCACGTGCTGCGCCTTGAGTTGCCGCTGGACGTCGTGGGTCGTGATCCCGAGAGAGTGAAGGATGCCACGGCCGGTGATGTCGCCATGCACCACGATCTGATGCTCGTCGCGCGCCCGACGGGTTTGCATGTGATCGATGCCGCGGATCCGTTGTCGCCGCGTCTCGTCTCCACGCTCGAACATGTCGGTGGGGTCGATGTCGACATGGATCCGAGTGGAGCGTTTGCAGCCGTTGTCGGCGCCGACGGGTTGACCATCGTGTCCCTACGCAATCCCCTGGCGCCGGAAGCGATCGGGTCGGTCGGGCGCGCCGCGGTGGGGCCATTCGCTCCCACCACGGGTCCCGCGATCGAGGACCCGCTGGCTGTCGGGATGAGCGCCCAACACGTTGCGGTGCTCGACCGCGGGGGCCGACGTTTGCTCGTCTTCGATTTGCATGACCCCCACGCCCCGCGCCTCATCGCACTCCACGCGCTCGGTGGAAGCCGGTCTTCGTGGGGCGGGATGATGTGGAACGAAGATGGCTCCAATCTCTGGGCTGCAAGCGCGCTCGGCGGATTGACGAGGCTCCGCGGCAGCGCCGTCGGCGCCCCGCCCGGGCGGCCGACCAGCGGCATGGTGCCCACCCTGCATCACCTGTCCGCGCTCGGCCACGGCATCGTGGCTGCGGCAGGGCCCGCTGGTGTCTATCAGCTGGAACGCGTCAACGCGCCCCCCGACGGTGGGCTGCGTGACGAAGGTCGCGGCTGGCGCGTCGCGCACGTGACGGCCATTCAAACCCGCCAGGGCGTCACGGCCGACGTCCAGCGCGTTGCCGCGGCACCGGACGGGCGATCGATTCAAGCGTGGACACGCCGAAACGGTCTTGTATCGCTCGCCCTCGACCAGGCCACCGGCCGGCCGGTGGGCGATCCGGCATGGCTGGATGAGATTCCCGGGCCCGGCACGGGTGCAGCGATGATGCACGTCGACGCCACCACCCTCTACCTAGCCGATGCGCAAGGCATCGTGCGAATCGTCGATATATCTACGCCTCAGGCTCCGCGTGTTGCGCGTACCCTGGAAACGATTCGCGCGCGGGCCATGGCGGCCCATGGTGACAGGCTCC
>JAJCYU010000111.1 GCA_029262755.1 Anaerolineae bacterium | reverse complement strand
TAGACTACGCCTCGCTCGTGTCCCGGTGAGGGCACGGCCCGCAGGACAACCGAGAAAGGGGAGCGCGTAACCCGAGGCGATTCGAAGTGGATCGAAGACCGGTGCGTGTTTCCGTCGCGGCGAGAGCCGCGGCGCTTTTTTGGGCGAGAAGCGGTGGCACCTTGACAACATCAAAGAGGGCGCACAGCGATAAGAAGTACCCGGTCAATTCACGAGAGTGAATTTTGACGAAGAGTTTGATCCTGGCTCAGGATGAACGCTGGCGGCGTGCCTAACACATGCAAGTCGAACGAACAGCCCCTTTTTCTTCGGATTGAGGGGTGGGTGAGTGGCGAACGGGTGAGTAACACGTAGGAACCTGCCCCGGAGAGGGGGATAACGGCTGGAAACGGTCGCTAATCCCGCATAGTCTCGTTTACGAGTAAAGCTCCGGCGCTTCGGGATGGTCCTGCGGCCTATCAGGTAGTTGGTGGGGTAAAGGCCCACCAAGCCGATGACGGGTAGGGGGCGTGAGAGCGCGATCCCCCACACGGGAACTGAGACACGGTCCCGACGCCTACGGGCGGCAGCAGTGAGGAATCTTGCACAATGGGGGAAACCCTGATGCAGCGACGCCGCGTGCGGGAAGAAGGCCTTCGGGTCGTAAACCGCTTTTCTAGGGGACGAGGAAGGACGGTACCTTAGGAATAAGTCCCGGCTAACTACGTGCCAGCAGCCGCGGTAAAACGTAGGGGGCGAGCGTTATCCGGAATTACTGGGCGTAAAGGGCGTCTAGGTGGCAATGTAAGTTTCGCGTGAAAGCTCCTGGCTCAACTGGGAGAGTGCGTGGAAAACTACATAGCTAGAGTCTTGGAGGGGTGCGTGGAATTCCCGGTGGAGTGGTGGAATGCGTTGAGATCGGGAGGAACACCAGAAGCGAAGGCGGCGCACTGGCCAAGAACTGACACTGAAGCGCGACAGCGTGGGGAGCGAACGGGATTAGATACCCCGGTAGTCCACGCCGTAAACGATGATAACTAGGTGTGTGCGATCTACGGATTGTGCGTACCGCAGCTAACGCGATAAGTTATCCGCCTGGGGAGTACGGCCGCAAGGCTAAAACTCAAAGGAATTGACGGGGGCCCGCACAAGCAGCGGAGCGTGTGGTTTAATTCGATGCAACGCGAAGAACCTTACCTGGCCTTGACATCGCGGTGGTAGGGAACCGAAAGGGGACCGACCTTCGGGAGCCGTGACAGGTGCTGCATGGCTGTCGTCAGCTCGTGCCGTGAGGTGTTGGGTTAAGTCCCGCAACGAGCGCAACCCCTGGTGTATGTTTCACGTGTCATGCACGACAGCCGGCGTAAGCCGGAGGAAGGTGGGGATGACGTCAAGTCAGCATGGTCCTTATGGCCAGGGCTACACACACGCTACAATGGCTGGTACAATGGGTAGCCACACCGCGAGGTGGCGCTAATCTCCAAAGCCAGTCTCAGTTCGGATCGGAGTCTGCAACTCGACTCCGTGAAGCCGGAGTTGCTAGTAACCGTAGGTCAGCCACACTACGGTGAATACGTTCCCGGGCCTTGTACACACCGCCCGTCACGTCATGGGAGTCGGCCACACTTGAAGTCGGCTAAGAGAAGTCACTCGGCTGCCTAGAGTGGGGCTGGCGACTGGGACGAAGTCGTAACAAGGTAGCTGTACCGGAAGGTGCGGCTGGATCACCTCCTTTCAGGGTGAAGTCTGCAGCGAAAGCTGTACGACGAACCACAAGTAGTAACAGTCGGGATCAGCAAGCGGCCTACGAACGGTACGGAACACGCGTAAGCGTGGGATGTATCGGACGATGGCGTTGCTGGTCCGGATCGGGACGCTGGCGCCCTCTTTGATGCGGTGAAGGATGCCGACCGCTTAGCAAGGGGCCGTAGCTCAGCGGGAGAGCACCTGCTTTGCAAGCAGGGGGTCGGGGGTTCGAATCCCCCCGGCTCCATGGCGAGCAAAGTGGGTGCGTTTTCTGTGAGCGCGGCACGCTTGGAAGCGGCGGGTGGTCCTGTGTTGGCCGGTATGTATCAGGTGGAGGGTGAAGGTTCCTGATGGATAGTGGCCAGCGTAGGAACGCGTTGGGTGGCACCTTAACAGTTGAACAAGAGCTGAGGAAAAATCTCGCGTGAACACATGCAGGAAAGCTACAAAGGGCGCACGGGGGATGCCTTGGCACAACGGGCCGAAGAAGGACGTGGTTGGCTGCGAAAAGCCACGGGGAGTCGCCAGCAGGCAGTGATCCGTGGATGTCCGAATGGGGAAACCCGGCGTGGTGTTGAGCCACGTCACCGCACGCTGAATACATAGGCGTGACGGAGGTAAGCCAGGGAACTGAAACATCTCAGTACCTGGAGGAAAAGAGAGTATTCCGTGAGTAGTGGTGAGCGAAAGCGGAAAAGCCTAAACCTATACCGTGTTAAAGCTTGCGGGCGTTGCGGTAGAGGGGTTGTACGGCTTACGAGACATCGCCGCGATGGTGTCACAGAGTTATATAAAACCGACGTCTAGCTGAAGGCTACTGGAAAGGGCCGCCAAAGAGGGTGAAAGTCCTGTAGGCGAAAGACAGAGGACTCTGCGTAGGTTCGTGAGTACCACGGGGCACGTGAAATCCTGTGGGAAGCTGGGTGGACCACCACCCAAGGCTAAATACCCGTTGTGACCGATAGTGAACAAGTACCGTGAGGGAAAGGTGAAAAGCACCCCGGAGAGGGGAGTGAAAGAGAACCTGAAACCGTGTGCCTACAAGCTGTGGGAGGACTATGGCCCTTCGGGGCAATGTCTGACCGCGTGCCTTTTGGAGAATGAACCGACGAGTTACCCTCTGTCGCAAGGTTAAGGGAGTGACACCCGGAGCCGGAGCGAAAGCGAGTCTGAATAGGGCTACGAGTGGCAGGGGGTAGACCCGAAACCTGGTGAGCTTACCATGGCCAGGGTGAAGCGAGAGTAATATCTCGTGGAGGCCCGCACCGACCAATGTTGCAAAATTGGCGGATGAGCTGTGGTAAGGGGTGAAATGCCAAACGAACCAGGAGATAGCTGGTTCTCCCCGAAATCGCTTTAGGGCGAGCCTCATAGGCAGGTTGTCGGAGGTAGAGCACTGGATGGGCTAGGGGGCGTCAAGCTTACCAAACCCAACCAAACTCCGAATGCCGGCAACCGAAGCTATGGGAGTTGGACGGTGTGAGATGAGTTTCATCGTCGAAAGGGAAACAGCCCAGATCGTCGGCTAAGGTCCCAAAGTACGTGCTAAGTGGGAAAGGAAGTGGGCGTACCGAGACAGCCAGGAGGTTGGCTTAGAAGCAGCCACCCTTTAAAGAGTGCGTAATAGCTCACTGGTCAAGTGCTCCTGCGCCGAAAATGTAACGGGGCTCAAGCACGTCACCGAAGCCACGAAGCGCTAGCTGCAGAGCTAGCGTTGGTAGGGGAGCGTCGCCAACGCGTAGAAGCCGTACCGGAAGGAGCGGTGGAGTGTTGGGGAGTGAGAATGTCGGTATGAGTAGCGAGAAGTGCGTGTGAACCGCACTCACCGAAAGCCTAAGGGTTCCAACGGAAGGACGATCCACGTTGGGTTAGTCGGGCCTAAGCCGAGGGCGAAAGCCGTAGGTGATGGACAACAGGTTAATATTCCTGTACCGACCTCTTGGAGCGAAGGGGAGACGCCGAAGGGTAGGCCAGCCGGCTGATGGATTAGCTGGTTCCAAGCGTGTAGACCGATGAACTTGCCAGGAAAATCCGGTGGGTGAGGTTGAGGCGTGATGGCGAAGCCGCGTAATGCGGAGAAGTGGTTGAGCCCATGCGGCCAAGAAAAGCCTCTAAGTGATGAAGAGAGGTCGCCCGTACCGCAAACCGACACAGGTGGGCAGGTCGAGCAGACCAAGGTGAGCGAGAGAACCCTCGTTAAGGAACTCGGCAAAATGGAGCCGTAACTTCGGGAGAAGGCTCGCCCCCGAGCTTGAAGCCTCTAGCAGGCGGAAGGGCATGGGGGTCGCAGAGAAACGGCCCTGGCGACTGTTTACCAAAAACACAGGTCTCTGCCAACGCGAAAGCGGACGTATAGGGGCTGACGCCTGCCCAGTGCCCGAAGGTTAAGGGGACGTGTTAGAGCTTGCTCGAAGCACTGAACTGAAGCCCGGGTGAACGGCGGCCGTAACTATAACGGTCCTAAGGTAGCGAAATTCCTTGTCGGGTAAGTTCCGACCCGCACGAAAGGCGTAACGATCAGGGCACTGTCTCAACGAGGGACTCGGCGAAATTGAAATCTGCGTGAAGATGCGCAGTACCCGCAGCAGGACAAAAAGACCCCGTGGAGCTTTACTACAGCTTGTCATTGGGTCTGGACTGTACATGTGTAGGATAGGTGGGAGGCTAAGAAGCCGGGACGCCAGTCTCGGTGGAGCCGCCGTTGAAATACCACCCTTGTGCAGTTGAGGCCCTAACGGATGCCCGTGAAGCCGGGATCCGGACAGTGACTGGTGGGT
>JAJCYU010000110.1 GCA_029262755.1 Anaerolineae bacterium | reverse complement strand
TGCGAGCGCGCAGCAGGCTCTCCGTGTGCGCGAGCAGCTTGAGCGCTCCGCCGTCCACGTCCAGCGCCAACGTACGCGATGGCCGGCCTTCGCCCTCGCTGAGGTCGAGCCATCCATCGCGGATCTCCGGCTTGGCCAGCTTGGTGCGCGCGCTGAAGATGCCGGCGTCGGGGTCGAGCAGGTACTGCATCAAGGGCTTGACGGATATCAACTCAATGGCCGGATCCGCGCCGAGCACGGGCACCACGCGCACGGTACTGGATTGAAGGCCCGTGCGGATCTGCGAATCAAGCGGCACCTCGAGATCGATCACCAGGCCGAAGATCCGCTGCAGCTCCGGGTACGCGGACAGCGCGGCCACCGCACTATGGAAGTCCAAGTCCGGTTCTTCGCCCGCCAGCGCTAGCTGTGCTCCTGCGCGCGTGGGCGGCGGCGTCGTACGCCCGTTGGGCCGGCCATGGAAGCGCCCGATCTGCGCAAAGTCGTTCGTCGGATTCGCCGGTCCCGGTGGCACGGCGCGCAGGCTGTCCTCCTGCAGCACACGCTCAATGGCGAGCATCGCGTTGGCGCGCGTGTTGGCCGCCAAGGGTTCCAGCTCCGCGGCAAGCTCGCGCGGGCTGGGCGGCTCCTCGGGCGAGTCGTGAATCGTGCGCCGATAGAGGCCTTGCAGGTAGTCGGCCACGTGGGCCAGCGGGTAGCTGCGGATCGGACGATCCGTGTGCGGCCGGTACGCGTGGGTGGTCAGGGGCGTTTCGGGACCGAAGAGCGCCTGCCAGGTCTCGAGGCTCGGCTCGCTAACGCGCTCACCCGTGAGCACCGTGCCGCCTTGGAAGACCACGGAGAAGCCGCCGTTGTGGATGCGCCGCGGCCACTCCAGCCAGTCCGGGAACAGCCCGAGCACCGGTGGCGCCTCGTCGGTTTCGAGGCGCGGCGCGACATGGAGCGACAGCTTCAGCCGCTGCCCGTCCTGCGTGATGCCGTTGGGCAGTGGCGTATAGAGGATCGTCATCTTGCGCATACGCGCACCTCGCAATAGAAGCTGTTAGGGGGCGACCAACCCGTAGCGGTCCAAGTCGGTCATCTCAGTATTAGCCGCCCCTAGGCGAATGCTTCGCAGTAGGTCACCCAGTCGGATTCGCTGATCAGGTCGGCGACGCCGAGCGCGCCGTCGCCGGCGAGCAACCCGGCCGGCCGGGCATCGGCGCCCATCGTCAGGAACTCGCCACCGCCACCGCCGCCCTTCATCTCGCGCTCGACCTTGAGCTCGAAGGTCTTCTCGAAGAACAGGATCTCGATGCGCACCTTGACCGACGCGATGCCGTGGACACGCGACGGGTTGTTCTTGTACGTAAAGGCCAGATAGAACTCGGCCGAAACGTGGATCAGGCCGAGGATGCTCAGCTCGCCCCACACCCGCAGGTAGCCGGTCAGCTCGACGTCGGTGTTCATGAGCTGGAAGTAGATCCCGGCCATCACGCCGACGCTGCCGCTGGCCACGCCGATGGACATCGAAAGCTGCGCCCCGAATTCCAGCGCGGCCTCCATCTGCACCATGCCGTCCGCGCCGAGGCTGATCGCGAAGAAGCCTCCGCCGCCCAACATGCAGTAGGTGAGCACGAAGGGGCTCTGCCGCTCGCAGAACGCGAAGCGCAGCCGCATCGCCTCGCCCGTGAATGGCAAGTCCACCGCGGCGGAAAGCCGCATGTTCTCCAGGCTCATCACGCCCACGCTCACCGCAGGCAGGCCGATGCTGAAGCCGGCGAGCACGCCCGAGGGCTTGATCTCAATCTTGGGCCCGACGCCGAGCGTGTCGGAGTCGAGCACGTCCTTGAGCTTCTCCACGAAGGCCAGGGGTCCCAGGAAGCGCACGTCGTCGATCAGCGGCTTGACCTTCATGGCCTCGCCGGCCTTCGCCCGGAAGCTGATCTCTGTAAACGCCACCTCGATCGCAACGAGCCCGATCGCAAAGTTCGTCAGCTCGCCGAGGATCTCCATCTCCGGCTCACTGCCGTCCAACGGCGCGCAGATCGCGGCATCGATGGTGAAGGCCGTCGCGCCGCCCTGGTCGAAGAGGAAGGGCGGGAAGGGCTTCACGGGCGGCTGCCAATGCACCTCGGTAAGCACGCAGTTGCGCGCCTCGTCGAAGCGCGTGCTGATACGCGGCACGCCCTCGGTGTTGCCGCTGCCAAAGGGTATGCTGGCCGGCAGGATCTCGCTGAGCACATCGTGCCCCAAGATGCGCGCCTTGGCTGCCAGAAACTTCTTGGGATCGAAACTGCCGGAGGCCAGATCGGCCATGTCGCCGCCGGCCACGCCTTGCAAGCGCGACAACGCCGACGCCCCCAGGTTCGGCGTGACGAGCCCACCGACCTTGTCACCCGCGCCCTCGAAACCCACGTTCAGCGCTTCCACGAGCTCGCCGAAGACCTGTCCCGCGTTGCCGCCGCCAAAGCCATGGTCCAGATACGGTTGCGCGAAGCGCAGGTCCACGGCGCGCCGATCGTTCAGCAGCCGCATCAAGGCCTCGACGCGCACCGTCGCGTGCTGCATCCCGGCTTCAAAGCCGTTGGCACCCACCGCGGAGCCGAGCTTCAGCGCGACGGTCTCAAAGGCCGTGTCGGCCGCCTTCGGATCGCTGCCGCGCGGCGCCAGGGCCAGCACTTGCCCCTCTAGCGCCGCCTCGTTGCGCGCCGCGGGCGCGGCGCCGTATGCGGCGGCGGCCGTCGCGGCGTTCGTCGCCTGCACGGCGTAGTCGGCATCGATCCACGCTGCCTTGAAGTCGAAGTCGATGTCCCGCCCCTCGACGTCCGTGCCGCTGGCCGCAAAGGGTAGATCCACCGTGCTCCCGCCGCGCGCGGTGCGCACCCAGAACGCGCGCTGCATGTCGCCCAGCCCGCCGATGGCCTCGTCGATGGTCAGCGGCGGCGTGACGAGCGTCCGCAGCCGCACGCGGTCGAAGGGCAGCTCCCGTCCACCGTGCGCGATCTCCGGCTGGCGCACGACAAGGAAGATCTTGCGCCGCAGCACCACGAGCTTGCGCCCGGAGATCGAGTCCTGGAATTTGCGCTCCACCACCTCGATCTTCGAGGTCGCATGCCCAAACGGCAGCAGAAAGCCGCGCCGCACGACGCGCACAAACGTGTCACGCCCGGTCGCCGCCCTGTGCGTCCACGCCTCGAGCGACGTGGCGCCGCCGGGCGCATCCAGCTGCAGGTCCAGCCACGCGCCGTAGGCCGATAGGAACAGCCGCTTCACTCCGATCGTCTTCGTGCCCGCTCCGCCCCAGCTCTCGGCCACGATGTCCTTGCGGTCGATCGGCCGCAGGCTGAACGTGCCGTCGCTGCCCGGATCGGCCAGCGCATGATCGGGCGACCACACGGCCCGCCACGGCGGCAACGGCGGCGGCCCCGCACCCGGCACCGCGATATCGCCCGGATCGAAGGCCTTCGCCAGCCGTGTATGCCACAGCTCCACGCGCCCATCGTGATCCACCGGTGCGAGCGCATGCCGCCACGCCGTGTCTTCCGGATCGTCCGGCGCGAGTAGCACCCGGTACGGCGCCTCGACGGCCGTTTCGGAGAACGCGGGATTCGCCGGCGCCGCGCGGTCGATCCGCGCCGACGGCGTCAGATCGTCCCAGTCGAGCAAGGCCGCCAGGGTGTAGGGCAACCCGGAGGCGAGCAGGTCCGGCGG
This sequence comes from Anaerolineae bacterium, assembly GCA_029262755.1. Taxonomy (GTDB): domain Bacteria; phylum Chloroflexota; class Anaerolineae; order Epilineales; family Epilineaceae; genus JAJCYU01. Next base: position 20,613 of record JAJCYU010000110.1, on the reverse strand, counting down.
CAGGTTGAAGGCCAACCGACTGGGCCCTGCCAAGCGCGCCAGGTAGGGAGGATCGGCCGGCGCCGGATTGCCGGCAGCGTCCTCGTCCTGTACGAGCTCCGCGATGTGCTGACCCGGGAAATACACAATCACTTGCGCAGGCCGCCCCGAGTCCTGGCGCACCAGCCGCCGGCCTTCCGCACCGGATTGCAACGAGAGGTTCGAGAATTGGAAGCCAAGCAGAAGGAGATCGCGCGGCCGCAGGATCACGAGCTCCGCGCCGGCCGGGAGTTGTAGGAGCGCGGTCGGGGCGGCGTCGTGGGCGGTCGTGGCGGGTTCGCGGGCTGCCGTCGTTGCATTGCGTGGGGTCGTGGCGGAAGTCCGCCCCAAATTCGGCGCCAAGCTCGCACCGGCCGCGCGACTACCCGAAAGGTCGATCAGACCGTCGCGCGATTCGAGACCGACGACCGGGCCGTCGATCGCCGGTGCCCGGGCCCCACGTAGACCGGCGTTGCCGTTGCCGTTGCCGTTCCCGGTACTCACGTCAACCGTCGATGTGTAAGTTGCAGCCTCTTTGGCCGTCCACGCGAAGCGCAAGCGGGCGTTCGGCGGCAGGATCAACTCGCTCAACACGCCGTCGAGCGGCGCGATCACCTGTCGTAGCGCGGGCGCCATCGTGAGTTGCGTGGTGCCATCCACGTCGCGTCGCCACTCGATCGGCCAAGCGGTGTTTCCGACGACGGTACCGGTCGTTGTGCCGCCTGCGGACCGTGCGACGTTTCTTGACGAAGCCGAATCGCCTCCCGGCACATCGTCGCCGATCGCCGTGCCCTGCGTTGCCAAGCGCAGCGCCGCCTCGGCGCGCGCCACGCCGCTGCCGGTCAAGCCCAGCGGCGCACCGGCTTGATCGGATCGCTGTTGCGAAGGCATCGTCGTGCTCGACACCGAGCCTCCAAGGCGCAGCGCCGCGCCACCCACCGCGATCCACGCATCACCGCTCGGTTGGGCTGCGAGCGCTTCGCTGGGCGCCGATCCTCCGCCACCGTATGACAACGCCCACCGCAGCGTGCCCAGCGGCACTACGGCCGCACGTCCTTCCGGATCGCGCAGACCGTGGCCGGGGTGGAACGTGGCGGACGTGGATAGGCGATCGCTGCGGCCTGCGGAATCGCCGGAGCCGCTGGAATCGCCGGCAGCACCGGTACTCGCGATGTCGACGGGACCGGCGATGTCGACGGGTCCGGCGACCTCCATGGTGCCACCGTCAGCGTGCGCAATCGTCGAGGAGCGCGCGCTACCGGCACCCGCTCCGACGTTCGACGTGGCGACCAGCACGTGCGCCGCGCCATTCGTGCGCGACGCCGCCGCCTCGACGTAGAGCCGGTCGAAGGGTTCTCGCGACCACGAAAGCCGCGCATCGCCCGGCGCCGTGACGCTCGGATGCAGCCCCCATCGACGCGTTCCACGCGGGATCTCGAGCACCGTGCGTGCCTGCATCGGCCTCGCAAAGGCGCTGGGTTCCGCCGCGGAGACGGGTCGAAGGGCTATCGCGTCCGCGACCAGGCCCTTGCCGCCGACCGTGGCGCGCACCGCGCCGTCGCCGGTCAGCCGCAGCCGGCCATCGGCGAATCGATGCGCGGTGACGGGGCCCCGCGGCGTGAGCTGATCGCCATGGCCAAGCTCCAGGGCGCGCGCCACAAGGCGCCCCTGCGCCGTCGCCGCTTCGCCGCGCAACCAGTCGAGGAAGTCGGCCTCAAAGTCGATGTCCCCCCACGGCTGGTGCATCGCCATGCGCCAACCCCGGCCCTTGCGCGCGACGACCGCAGAGACATCCGCCGACCACGGCGTGCCCGCCCAACGCGCATGCCGAAGGACCACATGCAACGACGATTCGCCGTCCCACGTCACCGCGAGCTGCGGCTTGCCGGCCAACGCCGATGTGTCGATCGTCCAGCGCGGCGCTCCGTCCAGCCAGACCGCGAGGCGCGTGGCGGATGAGGTTACGCGGAACGGGATGCCCGCGGATTCCGCAAGGGCGCGCGCCGCGGGGCCCGCGCCCGCGGCGCCGGCGGCGAGGCCGACGAAGGCGCGGCGGGAGAGGGGCACGCTACCGACATCAGGAAGGCTGCCTGCATTAGACGGATTATCGTCGGCACTCGACTGGCCGGACGTCGCTGTACGCGAGGTCGCAGTTGTATCAGGAGCGCCAAGGGCCGCGCCTGAGTCGAGCGGGTTTCCTAGCGCGTCAACGACCCCGCCAGGCCCGGGCTCAGTCGCATCCCATGGGAGTCGTCCCGCGCGTAATGCAGGCCAGTTGATCCGAGGATTCGCCATCGTGGTGCTCCCAGTGGATGGGCGGACACGTCCGCGGAGGAATGAGGCGGGAGTGCCGGCTAGGCGGTTCGGAAGGCCCGAAACGCGGTATGGAAATGGGAGCCTGGTGTGGTCGGGGCACCACATCAGGGTCAGGCGAGGGAAGTCTCCGGAGGGTTCCGCCTGTACGTCGCCGCCGGATCGTTGGTATGACAGCCGGGGTCGCGCACTAGGACGCGTGGCGTGCACTTGCTCCGACGAATATCACGCGCGTTTGGATACCGCAACCTGGGACCGCGTGATATCCTGCCGCGCCGCCGGCCCCGAGCCGTCGGTGATCCGCCCTGTTGCCCCCACGCGCCTCGCATCAAATCTCAACGCGAGGCGGGGACACGCCCCCGAGGAGTCGTTGCCCCCATGAATTCCCGAGCCCTAACCGCCGAGTTCATCGGCACTTTCGCACTGATCCTCCTCGGCGCCGGCGCAGGCGCGCGCGGCGTCGGTGGTCTGGTCGGCGTAGCCTTTGCGCACGGCTTGACGGTCGTGGCCTTCGCCTATGCCGCCGGCCACCTTTCCGGTGCGCACATCAACCCGGCGGTTACGGCCGGCATGCTGATGGCCAAGTTCATCGACCTGCAGACGGCCATCGGCTATTGGATCGCACAGTTCCTGGGCGGCACCCTCGCCGCGTTCGTCCTGGCCTGGCTCCTGAGCGGCGTCGACCCCACGGCCTTCCCCGGCGCGGCGGGCCTCGGCGCCACCACGTTGGCCGCCGGCGTAACACCGGCCAAGGGCCTCGTGCTGGAAGCCATCCTGACCTTCTTCTTGGTCAACACCGTCCTCCACGCCGCGGCAGCCGGTCGCGCCAAGAACCTGGCCGGCCTCGCCATCGGCCTCACCCTGGTCGCATGCATCCTCATGGGCGGCCCCCTGACCGGCGCCTCGCTCAACCCGGCCCGCACCCTGGGCCCGGCCCTGGCAACCGGCAACCTCGCGGACATCTGGCTGTACTTCGTCGGACCGGTGCTGGGCGGCCTATCGGCGGCGGTGCTGTATGCGCAGCTCGGCGGAGCCGAGGACGCCTAAGGGAGGCGTAGCCCTCGGGTCGGTCATCGACAGCCAACGGCGTCGTCGAGGGCATGGAGACACGAAACGGGATACGAAGACGGCCGGCCTCTCAAGGTCGGCCGTCTTCGCGCCATAGAGTTCACGAACAAGGCCCCAAGACTGTCAAGACTCCATCTCCTACCACGAACCTACTACATATTGCCCGCCAGGGCATGCCATTTGACAGTAGTTACTGACAACGTTACACTAATTACATGACTACTCCTCCCGAAGCCTCTTTGCCCAAGCGCGATACCGAGTTCTCGTTGGCCGAACTTGCAACGACACTCGCCGCCTTCCTCGCCCGCGATCACGGCGCCATCGAGCCTCCCGCGGACGGCCGCGTCCGGGCAGCGCCTGACGCCAGGACGATTCGTTACTACCAATCCCTGGGTCTGGTCGATCGCCCGCTGCGCTATGACGGCCGCCAAGCGGTGTACGGCTACCGGCATCTCCTACAGGCGGCCGCGGTCAAGCTGCTTCAGGCGCAGGGCTTGAGCCTCGCGCAGGTGCAATCCGCGCTGCAGGGCGTGAGCACCGCGCAACTCGAGGACGCGGTGCGCGGGCCATCCCTGGGCGATGTGGTGGGTTCGCCGCTCGCGAGAACGGCATCGATATCCTCGCTTGCCGCTTCGCCCGATCCGTCGCAGCCGACTCCGCCTGAACCTCGCTTCCGTGAATCCCCGACCGATTCGACCGGATATCTCTCCTCGCCGGCGGTCTCGCACGACCCTGCGCCCCATGGTTCGAGCAACGAGCTCGCCGCGCGCTTCGCCAGGCCACGCGCGGGCCGCGGGCGCCCGATGTCCCCGGACGGCGGTCGAACGGGGCAGATGTATGCCGCGACCGCGAAGGAAGCTTCGGACCCCGCTCCCGACTCGATCCCCGCCCTCGCTGCGTTCGCCCTGTCGGACGGCATCCACCTAACCATCGACCTTGCCGCCACCGGACTCGACGCGACCTCCGCCGACCGCATCGCTGCGCGCCTGCGGCGCGCGCTGGTGGCGGGAGGCGTTGGGGATGGCGACGGCAACCGCGACAGTGACGGCGACGGCGACGGCGACGGCGACACCGATAGTCATGACGAACCGACCAATACCGACCCGCCCGCTGTCGATCCCTCGACCGGCCCAACCGACGATCCCGCGCCGCAGCAACCCCCACGGAGCCCACTGGCATGAATACGCCAACGTCCCCCTCTCCCGCTATGCCTTCCACTCCGACCGCGACTCCGCATTCAGCCTCTGTCCCGTCGTCGACGTCAACCGAGGGTTCGACGTCGATCGGAACGTCGTCGCCTACGGAGACCGTGCCGTCGCCATCTAAAGACGTCGGATCGATTCCGGCACCGATCCCCATCGTGCCAACAATCGCGACGGACGCTGACGCGCCGGACACCCGCGGCATGGGCGGCCTCCTCGCGCTCGTCGATGGCGCGGAGCGCGCGCTCCCGCTGCGCAGCGTGCGTGTGCGCGCTCATATCACCGGCGATGTCTGTCGCACCGAAGTGCACCAGGTCTTCGCCAACCCCTTCCCCGCTGACAGCGGCACTCTGCTCGAAGCGGTGCACATCTTCCCGCTGCCGGTCGACGGCGCCGTCACCGAGCTGCGCCTCGCGGCGGGCGATGTAACGGTGCGCGCCGAATGCCGCAGCCGCGAGGAGGCCGAGAAGGTCTTCGCGCAGGCCCGCGACAAGGGCCACCAGGCCGGCCTCCTGACCGCGGAGCGCGCCGACGTGCACACCCTACGCGTGACCAACCTACCACCCGGCGAAGAGATCCGCGTCGAGATCGTGGTGCTCGAACGCCTGCAGACGCGCGACGGCGAGCGCCGCTGGCGCTTCCCAACGGTCATCGCTCCGCGCTACCTGCCGGGGGAGCCCATCGGGCACGATGGGCCGGGCGTGCTGCCGAACACGGCCAGCGCCCCGGACGCGTCGCGGCTTCAGCCGCCGCTGCGGCTGGCGGGGGGTACGCCGCTGGACTTGGAGGTCACGGTGGACGGGCCCGTGCGTGCCGTCGCGTCCTCTTTGCACGCCGTGCGCGTCACCATGGCCGATGGCAATGTGCGGGTCGCGCCAAGCAGCTCGGCGACCCTGGATCGCGACTTCGTGCTGGGGATCGAAGGCGATTCGATTTCGAGTGGGGCGGCCGCTCCGAGCCACCGCAGCCTCGAAGCCGGCGACGATTCCGCGGAGGCCGCGACTGCCGCGGCTGCCGATACTCATTCCATCGAGCACACTGCGGGAGCGGAGGCCGAAATCTCCGCCCGGGCCTGGACGGATGGCTCCCACACACTTCTTTATGTCGAGCCGCCGCGGCATATCGACGCCCCCTCCCTCCCGCGCGACGCCGTGTTCGTGCTCGACCGCTCAGGCTCCATGAGCGGGCGCAAGATGGATGCGGCCCGACTCGCGCTCCGCACGGCTCTGCGCGGTCTAGCACCCGGCGACCGCTTTCAGCTGCTCGCGTTCGACAACCGACTCGAGGCTTTTGGCGACGGCTTCCATGACTACACCGACAACTCGGTCTCAGCCGCGGAGGCATGGCTGGCATCGATCGACGCGCGCGGCGGAACCGAGATGCTGCCCGCCATGCACACGGCCCTCGCCGGCGAAACGCCCGCCGGCCGACTCCGCACGGTTCTGCTGATCACGGACGGACAAGTGTGGAATCAGACGGACTTGCTTCGCTCGGTTTCGAAGGCCCAACCAACCACGCTCGTATTCACGATGGGCATAGACACGGCTGTCAATGAGGAGCTACTACAACGGCTCGCCCGTCTCGGCGGTGGCACCTGCGAGCTTCTGACTCCCCACGACGATATCGAAGCCGCCGTCGCCCGTCTGGAAGCCCGATTCGGCAGCCCGGTGGCAACGGGTGTCCGCATAGCCGGCGGCGCGTTGGAAGCGGCGCGTTGGCGCGACGGGACGCTGTTCGCAGGTGCACCGCTCAGCGTGCTGCTCGCCGGCGCTCCGGCAAACGCACAGTCGCCGACTGATTCGGGTGCGGCAGCGGCCGACGATGGACTCCATTCGCGACGCGACGCGTCCTGCGGATCGATCACCGTGCGGGTCGATACGCCGAATGGCCCCCGCGACATCGTCGCGGACTGCCGCCGCCTGCGCTTTCCGATCGGCCCCCTGTGGGCCCGCGAACGGGTCGCGGCCCTCGAAGATCGCTGGGCCCTCGATCCCGAGGCTCGCCAGCGAACGGAGGCGGAAATCCGCGACGTTGCCCTGCGCCACGGCATCGCGAGTCGATTCACGGCCTTCGTTGCGGTCATCGAATCGACGTCGAGAGCAGGCACGCGCGTTGAGATCGTCCAACCGGCTGAACTGCCCGCCGGATGGGACGAGAGTTTCCGCGGCGGCACCATTCGGGCGTCGGGAATCGCGGAAGCGGGGACGGTCCTGCGCGCGGCTTTGCCCACCATGGGCGAACAGCGGCTCTACAGCGCCCCTCCGGTCGACGCCTATTCTGCGGACGTGGCGAAGCGCGCTCCCCGAGCTCGTTCGGCGCCCGTTCCCTCACCCGCGACGACGCGTTCACATCGCGACAGCGAGCAGCCAACGTCCCCGCAAAGCACGCCGGACGTCGCAGGCGATCTCGCCCGCACCCAGCGCGCCGATGGATCGTGGAACGGCGACGTCGAGGAAACCGTGGCCGCCTTGCGATCGCTGATCGCGCTAGGACATACGCGCCGCAAGGGCCTCCGCCGGCGCGTGGTCGCGAAGGCGGCGCGCTGGCTGAGCGCGCACATTGGGGGCGCGGGGGGCGTCGATGACGCGAAGCACGCGGGGCTCGTGCGGGAGGCGCTGCGGGCGTTGGCGGAGGCGGAGGGGGGGGCGGGGTAGCCGATTGCCGAATTTGTGGGCCGTCCTTGACCCGTACGTCGGCGGCGTTTTGGCTTTGTCTGCTACGGGGCCGCGAGTTGCCCGCAGTCGTCGAGCACGAGCACCAGATTGCGATCGCGGCGATTCGCAGCGAGAGCGTCCTAGAACCAGTGACCACCGCATTGCGCGGCCCGGCACCGCGCTACGCGCTGGATCGGCCTGCAAGGTACTCCCCCTCCCCGGCGTCCAAGGACCATGGTTATTCTTCGCGACCTCCTTCGGTGCCCACAATCCGCACGTGTCGCGGCCTTCGCGACTGTACTGGCTCTCGCCGCTCCCGCTTCGGCACCTTGGCCGTCCAACGGGCTGGTCAGTGGCCACCGCGAACGGGCAACCCAACCGCTACGCGTGACGGAGGGCGGTTCCCAATCGGGCCCAGATCTTGGTTTTCGATCTCCGACAAGCCCCCGCTACGCACTCAACCGCGCACACGCCGCGGAGTCCGCCGTACCAATCCATCTACCCATCCTCCTCGCGCCGCGGACACCGTCGCTGACCGGCCTATCGGACGATCTGTGGCGTTCCGTCGTTGCGTTCACCCGTACCCATCCTCCCAGCGCGCTCTTTCCAGGCTACGCAGCCGGGCCTTCGAAAGCGGCTGCCCAGCAGTCCGTCGATGCCTCCTGCCACGACTTCCCGGCCTTCAACCAACACTACGAGGGCGATTCCCACTCGCGTGGTTGCGACGTGTGGGTGCCGGAGTACCTTGGCGTCATGCATGCAGCCGCGGCTCGCCGGTTGCGGGCGGATCCGGACGAGGAGCCGCTCATGGCGATGCCGCGCCGTGAGCATCTCGCGTGGGCAATCGCCTTCCTCGAGGTGGCGGTCGAGGCCTTCGGCAGGCTCGTCGCTGCGCCGGACGGCACGAGTGCAGGCGGTTTGCGCGATACCCGCATGGCGGTCTGGCAGAACCCGCAGCGCATCGTCGAGACCGTGGTCCTGTCCGAGCTCCTTCGGCAGGAGCTCGAAGCCGGCGAGGTTGGCGGCTCCGAAGCCGATCGCGAGCTACGCGACGCGGCGTCCGGCGCCATCGAGCGCGGCGCGGAGGTCTCGGCCATCGCGGCCCTCGGCTGGCTTGCGGCGTGGGACGGCAGCGGGCGTCACCCGAGCCACGGCGTCGAGCTCGTCACCGCGACGGCCGCAGAGGTTGGACCCGCGCTCGCATCGCCGATCATCGGGCGGCTTGGCGCCGTGCCGGTGGCGCCGACGCGCGCCTTCACGTTCACGTGGGACGCCGACAAGGGCAACACGCCGGCCGAGGAGGTGCTGTGGATGGGCGCGGGCGCCCTGCTGGCCGAACGATTCGCAGGTGGCCTGCTCGCGCCCGACCTGGCGGAGGAGCTGGCCGCGGCCGGGCGGCATTGGGTGAACCACGCATGGACATCCGGCCGCTTCGATGCCCGGCATGGGACGACGACTCGAACACTGAACCAGGAGGCCGAGGGTGGCGCCTACGGCCAGACACCCGGCTGGATCGAGAACCATACGGACGATGTGCCAGCCGTTCCGTACCTGGGTTGGGTGGGGCTCTACCTCGGCTCCGCGCTCCTCGCCTCACCGGAGGGCGGACAGCAGCCGTGGGCAACGTTGGTCGAGGACGACGCGCATTGGCGAGACATGGTCGCCAGCGCCGAGGCAACCCTGCACGCGCCGGATGGCACGTTCCTCATCGACTGGACCCCGGGTGCCGGCCTCGGCTTTTCCGTCGCGGGGCTCCCCCTGTGGACGACCGATTGCGCCCAGATCTGGACCGGCCGTCACTACGTGCACTACGACGGGCGGGCGGGCGGCGAGCCCCGCTACGTGTCCGAGATCGGACATCCCGGAGGTCTGGATCTGCTCGCCGCCGGATGGCCGATGGTGCGCATCGCGGCCGCGCGTGGCGATATCGAGACCGGACGGCGCTGGGAGCGGCGCATGAGCCGCGTGGCTGATGAGTACGGTCGCAATCCGCCCGAGCCGCGCTCCGCAGAGTGCGGCGTCGCGCCTTATGTCAGCCACAACGAAGGCTACCACTGGGGCCGTATGCTCTCGATGTTCGTCCTGCCCTGGCTCGGCGCGGACGGGTTCGAGGTGGAAGGCAGGCGCGACGTCGGGGGAGAGCGCGTCGATGGCGGAGGCTGATCAGGGCCGTCGGACAGCCGCGATTCGCGTCGAAGCCGTCTTGCCCTAGTTGATCGCATGCTGCCACGCGCGTTGGTCGCTCAACGCAATGCACGTCGGCGCACCAATCACACCCTCGCCCCCAGCCCTACCTTACGACCTCGACCGTACACGGCGCTCGCGCGACCACCGCACGCGACAAACCGCCCAGCAGCACGCGCTCGACGCGGCTCAGGCCGCGGGCGCCGACGAAGACCACGTGGGCGTTGAACGCACCGGCGTCCGCGACCAAGACGGCCTTCGGGTCGCCGTGCAACACCACGGCCTCCGCGTCGAGGCCGGACTCGCGCAGACGATCCGCCGATGCGTCGGCCATGGCGCGGATCCACGCCGTGCCGTCCGTGGCGGCCTCCGCGTCGTCCGCGCCGACGATATCCGCCCAGCGGAGCGCGGCCTCGATGCCGGCGGTGAGCGCGCCGGCCAGCTTCGCGTCGACGACCGCGACGACGCGCGCCGATGAGCCCGGCGGCCACGATCGGGCTGCAACCGCGTCGATGGCGCGATCCGCGAAGGGCGAGCCGTCCACGCCGACGACGATCCGCACGGGGCGCGTTGCGGCATCATCGCGAGCTTCGGGCACGGCGCCTTCCCGTGCAACGCGCACGTCGCCGGTGGCCTCCGTCACGATCGTGCCGGAAACGCTGCCCAGCAACAGGCGCTGCAGGCCGCCCATGCCGCGGGCGCCGACCGAGATCAAGTCAGCGGGCCACTCGTCCGCACGCTTGAGTACCGCCCATGCAGGGGAATCGCTCGCGACCGTTGGCATGATCGTCCACGTGGGAAACCGTTCGGCCAGCCTTTCGGCGCCGCGCTGCGCGATGGCTAGCGCATCGGCCATCGCGTCACGCGCTTCGGCAACGGCCACCGCCACAAGGGGCGGCAGGTCTGTGTCGTCTGCGTCGGCCAACGGCATGAGCACATCGGCCGCGCAGAGCACCTCGGCCTCGACATCGGCCGGCAAGCCCGCGCGGCCGAGGTCGTCAATCGCCAGATCGGCTCCCGCGGAACCGTCGTATCCGATAAGCAGCTTCACGAATGGATCTCCCTACGAAAGAGGTGGCAAGGTGGCAGCGGGCTCCGAATCAACCCACGCGGTACCCTGCTCGAGCCAGTGACGGCCCTCTGGTTGCCGGGCCGTCCAAATGCCGTAGCCGTAGAGCAGGACTTTGCACACGACGACCAATGCGCCGAACGCGAGCCCGACGGCCACCATCGCGTCCTGCATGCCGGTGACATCGAAAGCGCCAGAACCGGGGTCGATGCCCGCAATCTCGAGCGACTCTTCCATCCGCGCTTGGCTCACCGCGAACTGCGCTTGCTGGAGCCAGAAGCCAGCGCCGAATTTCAGAACGGCCCAGCCGGAGGCCGCCCACAAGGCGCGCTCGAGCAACACTCTGGCGTTGCCACCCCGCAGCCCTCGAAACGCGGCGAACACCAAGAACACGGAGACGAGCATTCCGAGAATGCCGAGGCCGAGCGAAATCGGCTGCGTGCGCGCAGACAGGGCCACCATCTCGTCCATCATCGCCTGCTGCGAATCAAAGATCGCCGCCACATCGGGGTCGTCGGGCGCGCTATCCAATAACGATTGCTGCGCTGTGCTCGACATGTCGAGGATGGCAGGCATTGCCACCGCCGTAAGCGTGCCCAACCCGTTCCCAAATACACCGAGCATGCCGATGATGATCAGGGCCCACATCAACGTCGTGATCCCGCTCGGTCGCTCGTTCATGGTTCTCTCCTGGACGCCGAACGTGACCTGCCTCGGCAATGCGATGCTAGCACGCGCACTAGTCGGTCGCCAGGGTTCGAAATCGACCGCGCCGGTGCGCCCGGATGCTTCGATTGCTCGCAATGGCCTGCGCCCGCTCGTTCGCTCTGCCACCTTCGTTGGCGGGCCAGTTGGGAATCCCCCACGCAGCAAGCGCCCCTACGCCCCAACGCGCCTGAGCGCATCCTCCACCCCGGACACATACGCGCCGCCGAAGAGGCATACGTGCGCGAGCAGCGGGTAGAGCTGCCAGAGCGGGACGCGCTCTTGCCGGCCGGAAGCGAGCGCGTACGTCGCGTCGTAGGCGTCGAAGAACGTGGACGAAGGTGCGCCGAAGAGCTGGAGCATCGCGAGGTCGATCTCGCGGTGGCCGCCGTACACCGCGGGATCGAGCACGCACGGGTCGCCCTCGGACGTTGCGTGCACGTTGCCGCTCCAAAGGTCGCCGTGCAGCCGGGCCGGCGGCTCGGGCGGTCCGCACAGCGTTGGGAGCCGATCGAACAGTCGCGCGAAGCGGCGTGACCAGCCCGGCGGTGCGAGCGAGCGGTCGATCGCGCGGCGTAGGAGCGGCTCAAGGCGACGCTGAGCATAGAACTCAGGCCAGGTCGGATCGGGCGTGTTGTCTTGGGACAGGGTGGCCAGAACGTTGTCGTGGTCCAGGCCGAAGCTCGGCGCACCCGCACGGTGAAGGAGGGCGAGGCCGCGGCCGAAGTCTGCGTCGAAGGACCGGGAGCGTGGTCCAGGCTCGATCCATTCCAGCGCGAGCAAGGGGACGGACGATTCTACGAAACGGTGCGCACGATCGCCATCGCTGCGGAGACGACCTCCGCGTGCGCCGAGCGGCTCGTCGAACGGACCGCCGACCGCGACGACCCGCGGCACGCACAGCGCGTTCGCATCGGCCAGCCACGCAAGGCCGGCGGCTTCGGCGGCGAACATCGGCGCTTCCGCGCCTGTGTTGAACTTGAGGAACGCGCGTCGGCCGTCCGCGAGGTCTACCCGGCGCGCCACGTTGATCGAGCCGCCGGAGACCGGTCGCGAGGCAACGACCGTCGTGCCGAGCGCGGCGGCGAGCGCTTCCGCGGGACCGGCCGCGCCCGGTCGTGCGGCGCGAGCTACCACGGGGGTTGCGCGATCGTGCGCGGCCGGTGCGCGGGCGTCGACCGCGCACTCAACGTTCGCGCGATCGGCGACGTCGGGCGCGCGAGCGTCGCCCCGGCAACCAGCGTGCGCGCGATCGGCGACGTTGGGCGCGCGATCGCCGCTCGCAAAACCGCCGTCCACGCGATCATCCACGTCGCCCGCGCAACCATCGTCCGCGCGACCGGCAACGTCCGTCTCGCGATCGACCGCGCCCTTTGCGCTCCCACCATCCACGCCCCCGCCGCCCTACCCGCAGCTACCACCCGTGCTCTTCGCGCAGCGCGTCGAGCAAGCCGCGGCAGCCGGCCTGTACGACGTTCAACACGTCCTCGAAGCCGCTTGGCCCGCCGTAGTACGGGTCGGGCACATCCGCGTCCTTGGGCGCCGAAGCATCGTACGATCGCAGCAGTTGCACGGCCGCGGCGAGGTCCGGACTGGGCGCGATGCGGCGCAGGTCGCGCAGGTTGTCGCCGTCCATGGCCAGCACGTGATCGAAGCGCGCGAAGTCATCGGCGAGGAATTGCTGCGCCCGGCCGTCCACGCGGATCCCGCGCGCCGCGGCGGCGGCCGTCGAGCGGCGGTCCGGGGGCTCGCCGGCGTGCCAGCCGCCGGTGCCGGCGCTTTCGATGTGGATGTGCTCCTCCAAGCCGGCTTCGGCCACCAGATGGCGCATCACGCCCTCCGCGGTGGGCGAGCGGCAGATGTTGCCCAGGCACACGAAGCACACGCGGATCATGCGTCCGGCTCGCGGAGCGGATCGTCGTTGCCGAACGGCCGCTGCACGGCGATCCCCCAGCTAAGGTCCGAGAAGCGGCGTGTTTCGAGCACGGTGAAGCCGATCTTCTCAAACGAAGCGACCGCCTGATCGACGTGCCAGAAGAACTCCTCTTCGACCTCCTCCTCCATGTCGTCGTGCCCGGCGGCAACGAGACGAGCCACGACGCGTTCCTGCGACGCCGCATCCGCGAACATCAGGTCGCCGAAGGCGGCGCGTCCGCCGGGGCGTAGGCGACGCCAGAGGCCTTCGAAGAGCGTAACCTTCTCCGATTCGGTCAGGTGGTGGACCGCGTAGGTGCTCACCAGCCCGTCGAAGCGCGGGTCGTCTGCGCTCATCCACGTGAGGAGATCGGCGATCACGAACTCGACGTGCGGACGGTCAGCGAGCTTGACGCGTGCGAGCGCGGTCATGCGCTCGGACAGGTCGATGCCCAGGATTCGCACGTTTGGGTCTAGGCCGAGGGCCGTATTGCCCGTGCCGGAGCCGAGGTCCACGACGAGATCGCCCGGTGCCGCGCCGACCGCAGCGCAGACCCAGCGCAGGGTCTCCGCGTAGCCGGTGCGTATGGGGTCGCGCTCGTTGAGCACGTTGCGGTCGTATCCGGCCGCCCAAGGATCGTGGTTGAACTGGTCACCGTGTGTACTCTTCATGCGCATTCCTGGACTCAAATATGATTGGCGGAGCAATTAACCGCTACGATGCGCCCATTCTCCGCGCGAGACGACCCGATTTGGACGCGTCTCGAATAATCGCCGCTTCGCCGGCGCTACGCTAGCTTCCACGGAATATTCGCTAGCCTCCACGGTATCTAGGAGGGGAGACCATCATGATCAGCCGAACAACCCTAGCAAACCTTCGCGTCGCACGTTGGCTCGCGGCGCTCACGATCTTGATATCGCTCACCACGCTGACCGCGTGCGGCGGAACGGAGCCGGCTCCAGCCGATGCGCCGACCGCGGAGACGACGGATGGAACGGTCGTTACGCCCGATGCAGGCGAGGGCGATGACGCAGGCGAAGAAGGCTCGGACGACACGGCGGTAGCCGAGGAGCATACGGAGGCCGATCTGATCTCCAACGTCCGCCAGCTGATCTTCGCCGGCGAACGCTCCGGCGAGGGCTACTTCAGCGCGGACGGCAAGCGCCTGATCTACCAGAGCGAGCGCGAGCCGGAGAACCCCTTCTACCAGATCTACGTGCTCGATCTGGAGACCGGGGATACCACGCGCGTCTCGCCCGGCATCGGCAAGACGACCTGCGGTTGGATCCACCCCGACGGCGAAATCGCCCTCTTTGCTTCGACGCACGACGATCCCGAAGCGCCCGCCGATATGCAGACCGAGATCGACTTCCGCAACTCCGGCGAGACGCGGCGCTACAACTGGGACTACGACAAGGACTACGACATTTTCTCGGTGTCGCTCGAAGGTGAGCGCGATGAAGACGGCGCGCTCGTCGACGCCGAGTACACCAACCTCACCAACGCCCTTGGCTACAACGCTGAGGGCTCCTACTCGCCGGACGGTAGCCAGATCGCCTTTGCGTCGAACCGGCATGCCTACGTCGACGGCGCCGTCAGCCCCGATCTCGACGAAGAGGCGGCCGAGCTCTTCGAGCTGGACCCATCGTCGCAGATGGACATCTACATCATGGACGCCGACGGCTCGAACCCGCAGCGCTTGACCGACGTCGAGGGCTACGACGGCGGCCCCTTCTTCAGCCCGGACGGCACGCGCATCGTGTGGCGCCGCTTCAACCTGGAGGGCGACAAGGCCGAAGTGTGGACGATGGCCCTGGACGGCAGCGACGCCCAACAGCTCACACGCCTCGGTGCGATGAGTTGGGCGCCCTACTTCCATCCAAGCGGCGAGTACATCATCTTCACCACGAACCTACACGGCTTCGGCAACTTCGAGCTCTACATGGTCGATCCCCTCGGTGCGAAAGAGCCCGTGCGGGTGACCTTTACCGACGGCCCCGACGTGCTGCCGGTCTTCTCGCCGGACGGCGAGCGGCTGGCGTGGTCGACGCGCCGTGGTTCGGACGGCAAGTCGCAGCTGACCATCGCCGATTGGGATCACGATGCGGCGCTCGCGCTGCTGAGCGCCGGAGCCGCCCGCGGTCGCGCGAGCTACGGCGGCGGCGATGTGGCCGTCGCGGCACCGGATCTGGCCGCGACGACGAGCGACATCGCGGCGGCCGATGCGCGCCTCCACGTAGAGCGTCTCGCGGCCGAGGAGATGGGCGGCCGGCAGACCGGCACGGAGGGCGAGGCGATGGCGACGGCCTACGTTGCCGAGGTCTTCGAAGCGCTTGGCCTAGCCCCGGCCGGAGACGACGGCAGCTACTTCCAGGCCTTCCCCTTCACGTCCGGCGTATCGCTGGGCAACGCCAACGTGCTTTCGCTGCAGGACGACGAGGGCGAGACCATCGAGCCGGAGCTGGCGCTGAATGCCGATTGGCGCCCCATCCCCTTCTCCAAGGTAGGCTCGGTCGGCTTCGCGCCGCTGGTCTTCGCCGGCTACGGGATCGTGGCGCCGGACGACGGCGAACAGGCCGATTACGACAGCTACGCGGACCTAGATGTAGCAGAGTCTTGGGTCGTCGTGCTGCGCTACCTGCCCGAGGACGTCGATGCAGAGCGCCGGCAGCATCTGGCGCGCTACAGCTCGCTGCGCTTCAAGGCAATGGCGGCGCGTGACCGTGGCGCGGTTGGCATGATCGTGGTCACGGGTCCCGCGGCCGAGGTGAAGGAAGAGCTCGTGCCGCTGGACTTCGATGCGTCCGTGGCGGGCACGTCGATCGCCGCGGCCACGGTGAGCAACGCCGCCGCGGCGGCCTGGTTCGCCAGCACCGACACGACGTTGGCCGATGCACAGGCCGCGCTCGACGGCGGTGAAGAGGTCGCGGGCTTCGCGCTGAGCGGTGTCAACGCCGGGGCGCACTTCGAGCTGAGCTTCGACGAAGGCGCGGGGCGCAACGTCGTGGGACGGCTGCAGGTGGGCGATGCACCACGCGACGAGGTCGTCGTGATCGGTGCGCACGTCGACCACTTGGGCCGCGGCCAGGGCGGCGACAGCCTCGCGCGGTCCGATGAAGAGAACGAGATCCACTACGGTGCGGACGACAATGCCTCCGGCGTGGCCGGCGTCATCGAGATCGCCCAGTGGTTCACCGACCAGGCAGCGGCGGGTGAGCTCGCCGATCTGAAGCGCGATGTCGTGTTTGCGGCATGGTCCGGCGAGGAGATGGGCTTGCTCGGCTCCAGCCACTACGTGAAGCAGCTCCAGGACGGCGACGGCGACTCGATTTACCCGGGCGTGTCGGCCTACCTGAACATGGACATGATCGGCCGTCTTGAAGACCAACTCGTGATCCAAGGTGTGGCGTCGAGCCCCTTCTGGGCCGAGGAAATCGAAAAGCGCAACGTGGTCGTCGGACTCCCCGTGTCGCTGGGGCAAGACACGTACTTGCCAACCGACGCCACGAGCTTCTACCTGCGCGGCGTGCCGATCCTCTCGGCCTTCACGGGCGCGCATGAGGATTACCACAGCCCGCGCGACACCGCGGACAAGCTTGACTACGAGGATCTGGCGCAGACGGCGCGGTTGGTGGGCCTGGTCGCCCGCTCGGCGGCCTTGCTGGACGCGGCGCCTGAGTACGTCGAGGTCGCGGCCAGCGGGGAATCGACGCGGCGCATGGGCCGGGTCTACCTCGGCACGATTCCCGACTACGCCGACACGGGTGTTGCCGGCGTGTTGCTCTCGGGCGTCTCCACCGAGAGCCCGGCGGACGAGGCCGGCCTGGAGGCAGGTGACATCATCGTAGAGCTCGCCGGGCAAACGCTTGAGAACCTCTACGACTACACGGCGGTCCTGGACAGCCTGAAGATCGGCGAGCCGGCGGCCATTATCGTGTTGCGAGACGGCGAGCGCTTGACGCTTGAGATCGTTCCGGGCTCGCGTGAGTAACGATTCCGCTTCGCCCGACAATGGGGCGATTCTCAGCCAAGACCGCCTCGCCGTTGGCTGGCGCGAGTGGGTTTCCATGCCGGAAATCGGCGTGATCGCCATCAAGGCCAAGGTGGACACCGGCGCGCGCACATCGGCGCTACACGCCTATCACCTCGACACCTTCGAGCACAACGGGGTACGCCGCGTTCACTTCGTCCTCCACCCGATACGCCGTCGCCCGGACATCGTCGTCGAGGCCGAGACGGACGTCGTGGACGAGCGGGCGGTCACCAATTCAGGCGGGCAGAGCGAGCTGCGCGTGGTCATCCGTACTCCGGTGACGATCGGCGGCGTCACGTGGCCCATCGAGCTGACCTTGACCAACCGCGAGACCATGCGCTTTCGCATGCTTCTCGGCCGTACCGCCATGGAAGGGCGGGTGGTGGTGGATCCGGGCTCATCCTTCCTACGAGGTCGCGTTCGCGGCCGCGAGATCGCCCAACGTTACGGCGTGCGTCACGTGCGCACCCGCCCTTGAAGTATCCCAGGAGAACCCCGTGAAAATCGGCATCCTCAGCCGCGAGCCCAACACCTTTTCCACACGCCGACTCGTGGAGGCCTGCGAGGCGTCCGGGCACGAGGCGCGGGTGATCAACCACCTCCTGTGCTACATGAACATCACGTCGAGCAAGCCGACGATCCACTACGGCGGCGACGTGCTTGCCGGTTTCGACGCGATCATCCCTCGCATCGGCGCGTCCGTGACCTTCTACGGCACGGCGGTGGTGCGGCAGTTCGAGATGGCCGGGGTCTACTCCGTCAACGAGTCGGTGGCCATCAGCCGCTCGCGCGATAAGCTGCGAAGCCTGCAACTGCTCTCGCGCGCCGGCGTCGGCTTGCCCGTCACGGGCTTCGCGCACTCAACGTCCGCCACGGACGACTTGATCGACCTCGTGGGCGGTGCGCCGCTGATCGTCAAGCTGCTCGAAGGCACCCAGGGCACGGGCGTTGTCCTAGCAGAGACGCCCAAGGCGGCCGAGAGCACCATCCAGGCCTTTCGAAGCCTGAAGACCCGCTTCCTCGTCCAGGAGTTCATCAAGGAAGCCGGCGGCGCGGACATCCGCTGTTTCATTGTGGGCGGCAAGGTCGTCGCGGCGATGAAGCGTCAAGGCAAGGCGGGTGAATTCCGCTCGAACCTACACAAGGGCGGCACCGCGAACGCAGAGAAGATCAGCCCCGCCGAGCGCGCCACGGCCGTGAAGGCCGCCAAGACGATGGGCCTCAACGTCGCCGGCGTGGACCTCTTGCGCTCCAACCACGGCCCCGTCGTGATGGAGGTCAACTCCTCGCCCGGCCTGGAAGGCATCGAGAAGGCGACCGGCAAGAATCTCGCGGCCGCCATCGTGGAGTTCATCGAGAAGAACGCCAAGCCCAGCCGCACCAAGACCCGCGGCACGGGCTGAGAGCGCCGGCCGGAGCTTCGGCCGACGCAGGAGGGGTGGCAGGGCATCGGCCGTAGCGGCGCCGTCGCGATCGATGCTCTGACGTTGTGGACGTGCCTGAGCGAGTCAGGATGGCCGCTCTCCAACCGGATGGAGAGCGGCTACCGCCTATCAGAGCGCGACTAGCGCACCGTCGCGCCAGGGGATGATCGAAGCGTAGCGCGATGCCCCGGCGCGACGTGGCTTGCCCGGTGTACGGACTCGCTCGGCTGCCAACCGAGCGTCGCCCAGCTCGCGGCCACGGTGGACCATGTGTCGCGTGCGGGCCTCGGTTCGGAGGCGGCGCCGGCCACGGCATACGCCACGACGGATTCCGCACGCACTTGGTGCGGCGGTACGTCCTGCAGTTGTCGGCGCAGTCGGCGCGCCCGCAGTCCTGCGACGATGTCGACCAACGGCCGCACGGCCATCATCGCCAGCAGGGCCGCCATCAGCCACGGCCCAGGACCCGCTGCTGCTCCTCCTGCGAATGAGCGATCGGCCATCAGTACGAGTCCCGCCGATAGGAGTGCCAGTAGCAGGGCCAGGCCGGCCATGGCCCGATCACAGGCCTCGCAGCTGGAGCGGACCAGCCTCGCCCGTCGTTGCGAGGCGTGCAGCCTCCGCTCCTCGTCGCGCATGGCGCGCAGCAACGGTGTGCCGGCGGACGCCGCAAGCCGACGCGCCGTCTCGATCGGCAGCCCATGACGGTCTACGGTCTCCATCCACTCCGCGCAGGCGTGGTCGAGGCACCCGGCCCGCAGCTCCGCGCGCCAGCGGCGCCTGCGGTGGGCAGCCTGCGCACGCTGGAAATCGCTTTCGTTCACGGTTGCGTCCATGTCCGAGACCCGCGCCAGCCGCGTCAACCAGTAGCTCCGTTCCATCGGCTTCATACCCGACTCCTCTCCGCTCGGCCCAGATGCTTGAGCTACCCTAAGCCTACGAAGAAAGGCGGAAATCCGGCGTGATCGAGGACACAGAGCAGCAGCGTGATGGGTCACCAGGCGAGTGCGCCGGGTGCCACGCGCCACGGGCGGCGCCCGTCACGCATCGACGGTGACGGATGGCACAGTTGTTATTGGCCGGATGCCGACGCGGACCGCGGGTACGCGGGCTGCAATCACGTTGTGCCCCAACGTTGACGAACCCGGCAGAGGGCTCTATCTTGATGGCAGAATTACTGTCTTCACGGATTTCCGGTATTGGGGAGGTGTCATGGCCATGGTGGATTCGGTGCAGGTGCGTGAGCGCGGCGTATTGACGCTTCCTTCGGGCCTCCGTTCGCGCAATGGGATAAAGGCAGGGGATACCTATCAGATCATGGATTTTGACGGGATCCTTGTGCTCTCTCCGATGCGAGCAATGGTTCCGGAACTCGCGCGAGAGATAGAGCGGTTGCGCCGCGAAGCTGGCGTGACGTCCGGCGAGATGCTTGAGGGCCTGCGCGAGCAGCGGGCGCGCTATGTGGCCGAACGCTATGGCAGCGAGCCGGATGCCGAAGGGCAATAGGTTGCGGCTGTTCTTCGATGCAGACGTTCTATTCGCGGCGGCGGCCTCTCCATCCGAATACGGTGCGAGCCTTGTATTGCTGCGCCTTTCCGAGATCACGCTCATCGAAGGTATCGCCTCCGTCCAGGTCGCGACGGAGGCCGCTCGCAATCTCGAACGCAAAGTGCCGCAATCCGTGCCCACGCTCGAATACCTGGTAAGACGCGCCTTGCGGATCGTTCCCGATCCCGCGCGGGAGAGAGTGCATGCTTGCGCAGGAAGAGCGGACTGGAAGGATCTGCCGATTCTCGTCGCGGCCGCCGACGCACAGTGTCCGATTCTTACGACGTTCAATACGCGCCACTTCCGCCCAGGCTTGCCCGGTATGGAGGTCCTGGAACCGGGCGACGTTGTCGCCCGCGTGCGGGAGCAGCTCGTTCATCTGCCCTAACGCATGCCGTCGACATCGTCTCCCGGTTCGCCTCAACGTACCGCTCTAGATTCCTACTACCTTCCTCTACGGCCACTCCGGTTCGCACGGGA
>JAJCYU010000109.1 GCA_029262755.1 Anaerolineae bacterium | reverse complement strand
CGGCGCATTCCCCTCAGCGAACATAGCAACGAAGCTCGACAGTCTAGGACTGAGTGACGATAGGGTCAACGAGCCCAGCGCCCTACTCGACGGCGCTCACGCCTTCGGCTACCATCGCGCCGGCCGTCGCCGAGATCCGTGCGCGGCCGCAGACCGAGACCACCCGGCATGGCCCGTGCCGTGATCAGGAGCGTGCAACGGTGAACGATTTCGACTACGACGGCTACGAAGACGAGCCCCAGCGCGGCGCGCGCGAGGCGTCGGACGGCCCGGAGTTGCCCGGCGGCGTGAGCCTGCAAACGGCCGCGGCCATCCTCCTTGTCGCCGTGTTGCTCGCAACCCTCTATTTGTTCTTTGGTCCGTTGCCCGGCAGCGCGCCCGACGACGGCGCGAGCGCGTTGACGGCCACGCCGCGCAGCGTGTCGCCCACGAGTACAGCCGGAGCGGCAGCGGCATCCACACCCGAAGCGAGCGCACCGGCAACCGCCGCGCCGACCACCGATTCCGGTGCCGCCAGCACGACGCCGAGCGCCGCCCAGGCGCCCGGCGCGGTTGCGACAAGCGCTGTCGTATCGACCGTTTCGGCCTCTGCAGCGCTCCAAACCGGGTCCTTTGCGCGCGTGACAGGTACGGGCGCCTACGGGTTGCGAATGCGCTTCGGTCCGGGCCTAGACTTCGTCACGATTCGTTTCGCGGACGAGGGGGAGACGCTGGAGGTCACGGGGGGCCCCGAACAGTCCGATGGCCTCACGTGGTGGCGGCTGCGCGACGATCAAGGCAATATCGGCTGGGGCGCGGCGGAGTACCTCGTGCCCACGATCACGCCCGGACAATGGGCGCCGCCGGCCGCGTCGCCGACGTTCCCACCCGGCTCGGATGCGGCTGCCGGACAAGACGAGACAAGCGGGCTCTTGGACAGCGCTATCATCCAACCGGCCGCATCGCCCATCGCGGTGGCTACGGCGGCCCCCTAGCGCACGGACACGCGAAGGCCACCGCGCTGCAGGCTAGCCGGGCTCAGCCGCTCGGCAGGTCTCGCACGCCCCGATAGTCGCCGTCGTGATATAGCAACGGCCCTTGATCGGACGGGCCTACGCCCGCCGCCACGACCTTGGCGATGAAGACCGTGTGATCCCCGGCGGCGTGCTGTTGGGCGACGACGCAATCAAGCCACGCCAGGGCATCGTCGAGGACGGGCGCGCCCGTCGCGGCGACGGAATGCGGCACGTCGACGAAGCGGTCGGGCATCTCTCCATGCCGGCCCGCAAAACGATCGGACCATTGTGATTGGTTCGCGGCAAGGATATTGACGCAGAACTGGCCGCCGGCCGCGATCAAGGCATGCGATTGCCAGCGTTGGTCGACGACGATAAGAATCATTGGCGGAGAGAGGGAAACCGACGTAAACGCGCTGGCCGTCATCCCGTGTCGCTGCTCCCCGTCGCACATCGTCACGATCGTGACGCCGCTCGGCCACCGCCGCATCACGGCGCGATACGCCTCCGGAGCAACCGCGTCCGTCCGGTCCGCGTTGGCAGCCACAGCGTCCGATCCAGCCGTGGCCGCATCTACGGTGTCCGGCGAATCCGTGTCCGGCGCGGCGCCATCCTGTTGGCTCATGGTCCCACTCCTCGGGTGTTCGCGTCGGCGATTCTAAGGTCGGCCCCCCACCAGGGTCAACGAATCTCCGATGTGTGCGCCAGCGTAGGCAACCAAATGCGGCGAACGTCCGGTGTGGGTTGCGAGCACGGCCACGCGGTCGGCGGCACTGCCTGATAGGCCAGCGCGTAAGCGCGCAGCTCCAGGCCCGGGACATCGGCCAGCCCACGTCCTGCGATCTCGATGCGAACCGGCAGCGTTGCTCCCATCTCGAGAGTCCGCGGTAGTCGCAATCGCGCGGCCGCGAAGCTGCGTAGCGCTCCATCGTCGTCGCGCTGAACAACGACCAACCGCGCGTCCGACACGCGTGCGAAGCCGCAGTGCACGAGGTCGGCCTCCACGTGGAGCGCCTCGCCGTCCTCCGCAAATTGCGTGTTGGTCAGCCCGAGGGGTACCGGAAAGACGTCGTCCGGGTATTCCACCGACGTTGTCCACATTCGGCGCCGCGAACGTTCCACGTCCGGCAACACAAGCAGCCAGGGATAGGTCTCTCCTGGACCGTGACCCTGCCCGGAGATCCCCGCCCCTTGCAGGACGGGTAACGTCGCCGCGCGCAGTGCCAGCACGCGACCTTCCTCGTCCAGAAACGCCACATGTACCCGGTCTTCCGCGGCAAGCAAGTAACGCGCACCCTCGTTGGTCAGGTCACCGAGCAATGTGGGGGAACCGTCGAGCGTGCGCGATACGATGCCGGAGACACGGAGTGGTCGCAGCGGTTCGGGTGCGGGACCCCCCACCAATGGTTCGAGTTGAAACAGGCTCCGGTCCTGGTCCGGAAGCAGCAGCGCTTGCACTTCGAACGGCACGTCTTCACCCACGCCGAGAACCGTGCGCAGCGGCAACCCGTATCCGATGGCGGTCTCCGCCCCAAGGCGGTCGAGCATCGCAAGGCGCACGCCGTCAAATTGCAGAGCCTGGGCGCCTTCGTTGGCTACGATTCCTCGCAGGACGAAGCGTTGCCGTCCGCCGAGTTCCTCCACGCTCTCGCGCAGCGCCGAAACCGAGAGCTCGTTCTGAGCGCGAACGTCTGCGGCAAGCAGCATCGCCATGCACGTTCCTAGGAAGGCGCCGACGAGCAAAAAGAAACGCAGCCCCGCGCTAACCCCACCTCCGCCGCCTCGCCTTGGGAACCCGAGGCTCGGAGGCCGGAGGCGCGAACGAGCCGCCTTCCCGTCCCTGCCGAGGCGGACCATCAGGTGTCCGATGGTCCCGCGCGCGACCCGGCCGATTGTGGAAGCGGGCTCGACGTTTCCTCACCCGAGTTGTGCCACCCGATCGGCGCGTTGACGTCGGCGCCGTCATCCGCGTCCACGCCCCGAGCAATCGCCCCGGCTTCCCCATCATCGAGCAAGGCGTCGACCGCGCGCAGCGCTGTCCGGGCGGCGGAACGTGCAGCGAGTGCTTTCGATCGTCCTTCGCCCGTGGACCACATCCGATCCCCCACCCACACTTCGACGACAAACCGCTTGTCGTGATCGGGTCCGGACTCCGCGACGGTCACGTAGCGCGGCGTCACTTGCCACGTGGCCTGCACGCGCTCCTGGAACGCGCTTTTTGGGTCCTTTGTGCCGTCCGCGGCGAGCACTTCTTCCAGCTCGGGAGCGAGCCAGCGCAGCACTGCTTCCTCGGCCACCGCGAATCCGGAATCCAAGTACAAGGCGCCGGTCAGTGCCTCGATCGCGTCGCAGAGAATGGCCGGTCGTTCGCGCCCCCCGCTCTGTGCTTCGCCGCGTCCCAGACGCAGGTGCTCGCCCAGGTGCAGGCGCGCCGCGACGCGTCCGAGCGTCGGCTCTTGCACGAGCGCAGAGCGCAACATGGTCAGCACACCTTCCTTTGCGTCCGGTAACTCGCGAAACAAGTACTCGCCGGCGACTAGATCGATGAACGCGTCGCCGAGAAACTCGAGCCGCTCGTTGTCGGCCGCGCCTGGCTCCACGTACTCGTTGAGCCAAGATCGATGGGTCAGTGCCCGCAGCAGCCATCGCCGATCACGGAACCGCACGCCAAGCTGCTCTTCCAACGCGGAGAGTGCGGCATCTCGCTGCGGGTCGTCCGGCGCGGAGGGCGTGGCTTCGAGGGCGAGGCGCTCGCTCATGACGGGCCTGCCGATTGCGCCGAGTTCGGCATCGGCGCGCGAAGCACGAGGGCAGCGTTATGTCCACCGAAGCCGAAGGAGTTGCTGAGAACGGCCCGGATCGGCTCCGCAACCGTGCGAGCCACGTTCGGGACCACGTCCAGCGCACACGCCGGATCGGGCGACTCGTAGTTGATGGTGGGCGGCAAGACCCCATCTCGCATCGCAAGCACGCACAGCACGGCCTCGATGCCGCCCGCGGCCCCCATGCAGTGACCGTGCATGCTCTTGGTGGAGCTGACGGGTATGTGCTTGGCATGCTCGCCAAACACTGCATGGAGGGCGCCGGACTCCGCGGCATCGTTGAGCGGCGTTCCGGTTCCGTGTGCGTTCACGTAGTCGATGTCCTCCGGTGCCAGTTCGGCCTTGACCAGGGCCCGCCGCATAGCTGATACGGCACCGGCGCCGTCCTCACGAGGCGCGGTTTGATGGTAGGCGTCCGCCGTTGCCCCGTAGCCCGCCAACTCGGCGAGGACCGCGGCGCCGCGTGCGCGAGCATGCTCTTCGGATTCGAGAACGAGGATGCCCGCTCCTTCGCCCATTACAAACCCGTCGCGGTCGCGCTCGAAGGGCCGGCTCGCGTGCTTCGGATCGTCGTTGCGGGTGGACATGGCACCGGAGCGGTGGAACGCAGCGAGCCCAAACCGGTTAACGCCGGCCTCCGTTGCGCCGGCCACCATGAGATCCGCGTCGCCCCGCCGGATGATCTCCGACGCCTCGCCCAGGGCGTGCGATCCGGTCGCGCACGCGGAGACGACGCAGAAATTGGGGCCGCGAAGGCCGAGTTCGATGGCGACCTGGCCGGCGGCCATGTCCGGAATCATCATCGCGCCGGTCGTAGGACTCACCCGCATGGCGCTGCGCGTGATCATGGCCTCGAACCCGACTTCGAGCGTGTGCAGTCCTCCGATTCCGCTACCGATAAGCACGCCGCAGCGATCGGGATCGAGCGAGTCGTCCATGTGCGCCGCGTCGGCCGCTTGCCGTGCGGCGGCAACCGCGTATTGGATGTTGGGATCCCACCGGCGTGCCTGCTTGAGCGACATCCAATCCGCGGCGTCGAAACCCGGCACGCGACATGCGATCTTGGTCAGCAGATCGTCCGTCGCGAAATCCTCAATTCGACTCGCGGTGGAAACTCCCTTCTTCGCGGCGAGCCAGCTTGCCTCGACGCCAACTCCGAGCGGGCAGACGAGGCCTAGCCCCGTCACGACGACGCGGGGTCGGTGCGCACCAACATTCACGCGCCGAACACCCGAATTCCAGCGCCCGATTCCACGACACCGACCACGACCGCGTCGGAGGCCTGGTCCCCCATGGCGCCTTGCAGGGCCGGCAGGTCGCCCGGATCGACGGCGATCAGCAGCCCCCCCGAGGTTTGCGGGTCGTAGATCAAGTCGGACCAGGTCTCGGCATCTTGGATGGACGTCATGCCTGCCACGCTCGATTCGAAGGCCGCCATGTTGCGGGCGCTGCCGCCCGGCGCGAAACCGTCGCCAGCCAGCGCACGAGCCCCGTCCAGCAACGGAAGTGCAGACAGATCGAAGGCCAGCCGGACGCCGGAGCGCTCGGCCATCTCCAGGCCGTGTCCGGCAAGGCCGAAGCCCGTGATATCCGTGGCGGCCGAGGCCCCCGCGGCGCCGGCCGCCGACCCTGCCGTCGCATTGAGCCGCGCCATGGAGTGGGCTGCAGCGTCGATACTCGCCTCATCTATTGCGCCACGCTTGAGCGCCGTGGTCAGCAAGCCCGTGCCGAGGGGCTTGGTCAACACCAGTAGATCGCCGACCCGGGCACCGGCCTTGCGCAAGATTCGACGCGGATCGACTCGCCCGACGACCGCCAGGCCGAACTTCGGTTCGCGATCGTAGACGCTATGGCCGCCCGCGACCACGCCGCCCGCTTCGCGCACCTTCTCCGCGCCGCCGCGGATGATCTCTGCGGCAATCTCGGGGTCGAGATCCTCGGGAAACGCAACGAGGTTGAGCGCGAGCAGCACGCTTGCGCCCATCGCGAACACGTCGCTCATGGCGTTGGCGGCGGCGATCGCCCCGTAGGCGTAGGGATCGTCGACCACCGGTGTGAAGAAGTCCGTGGTCACAACGATCGCCTCGTCTTCGGAACGTCGATACACGGCGGCGTCGTCCGCACCGTCCAGCCCGACGAGCAGGTCGGGGTAGTCGGCGGGGTTGAACATTGCGGCGAGCGGGCGCAGCACGTGCGCCAGGGCCTCGGGGCCCATTTTGGACGCTCAGCCGGCGCAACTGGAAAGCTGGGTCAGCCGGATCTCACCGGACGTCTTGCCCACCTTGCTTCGATACATACCGGATTCCTCTCGCGCCTCGATCAGGGAGCACCCGTTCGGGTGGCATCATCAGCAGCTGTACGCTTTCGGCTGCACGTCCGTGCTCCCTAGAGCTTGAGTCCCGTTCCTGTCAACGGCAGCACGACCGTTTCGCCGAGCTCAATCTGTTTGTCCAACTTGACAACGCCGGCCACCGCAACGGCCGTAGACGGTTCCACGAAGTAGCCAAGATTGGCGGCCAGGGCCATTCCCCTGCGAATCTCGGACTCGCTTACGTTGAGCATCGCCCCTTTAGACTCCCGGACAGCCGCAAGTACCTCCGGGCTGCGCGGGGGGTTTTCGATCTGCAGACCGAGCGCGATGGTCTCTTGTATGGGCCCGGGAAAGGTATCATCCGCGCCGCGCATGAAGGCGTCGAACACCGGCGAACACGAACGCGCCTGCACGCCGAAGATCCGAGGCGTCTTGTCGCTCAGACCGGCTTCACGCAAGGTCGCAAAGCCCATGTGCAGGCCGAGCAGCAGCAGTCCGTGTCCGACGGGCACGACCAGATTGTCCGGAGACTCGCCCATCTGCTCCCAAATCTCCCAGGCACAGGTCATCAGCCCTGCCAGGAAATGGGGCGAGTACACGTGGCTCGCGTAGACCGTGCTGCCGGAAAGGGCGTCCTGTGCGCGGCGCGTCGCATCGGCCCGTGTAGGGGATTCCGTATCGACCTCTGCTCCACAGGCAAGGGCCTGACGCACCTTGATGCCGCCTTCGGCCGACGCCGGTACGTAGAGCGTCATGGGAATGTTCAACCGAGCCATGTAGGCGGCAAGGCTCGCTCCCGCGTTGCCCGAGGAGTCCTCGATGACGCTGCGCGCCTTCGCCGCGCCCAGTGCGGAGGCCAGGACCGCGCAACCGCGGTCCTTGTAGGATCCCGTCGGCTGAAGGAACTCCAGCTTGACCCGAACATCCATGCCGACCAACGAGGCTGGGATCAACGGCGTCCAACCCTCACCGAGCCGCACCGGCACGGCCTTCTCTTCGAGCGGCAGGAGCGCGCGGTAGCGCCAAAGCGAATCATCGCCCTTCTCAATGGCCTTGGCGTCGAACGCGGGCATCACCGGCAACATCGGCCGCTTCTCTTCGTCACGCCAGGTCTTCACGGCCGCGGGAACCAACGTGCCGTCGCGGTCTACGAAGCGATGAACCGGCCCCGCTTTGGTCGCCTTCGCCTTCTTGGCCTTCTTCGCCTTCGTGGTGGTCTCTTTCGTAGCGCTCTTTGCCTTGGCCATGCCGGCCTGCTCCCATCGGTGGATGCTCGGTGCGTTCACTGTAGCGCTCGGGCCTACGCGGTCTCCAGGCCTTGAATGCTCATGTCCATTCTGCACGTTGGGCTGAACGGCTGCCTCTTGGCGCGGCCTACGTCCGCTCCCACGGGCCGCCGGCGCCCCCTCTTTTTTGAACAAGGGCGATGTCACTGATGGTCATGCCCCGCTCGATCGCCTTCGCCATGTCGTAGAGCGTCAGCAACGCTACGCTCACGGCCGTCAATGCCTCCATCTCCACACCTGTGCGTGCCGTCGTCGCGACCGTCGCCTGCACCTCGATGGCGGGAGGATCTTCAACGGGCTCAATCTCGATCTCGATTCGGGATAGGGGAAGAGGGTGGCACAACGGAACGAGCTCCGCTGTCCGTTTGGCGGCTTGGATACCGGCTACACGTGCGACCGCAACGACGTCGCCTTTCGGGGACCGCCCCTCGCGAATCTCGGCGAGCGTCGTGGCGAGCATGAGCAACCGGCCCCGCGCACGAGCAACACGCTGCGTGACGTCCTTATCGCCGATGTCGACCATCCGTGCCCGGCCCCGCGCATCGAGGTGCGTCAGCGACACCGTCTAGCCGGCCGCGACGTCATCGCGCCGTGTCACTGCCTTCACAGGGACGGGCGACGTGAAACGAACCCGCAACAACCCGCGGATATCCTCCAAGGCAGTCTGGACGATCCGCACCCGCGTGTCGAGGTCTTCGATCCACTCGACCGGTACTTCCGCCACCCGGTACCCGTGTTCTTCGGCGCGCAAGAGGAGTTCGCTGTCGAAGAACCACTCGTTGTTCTCGATGATCGGCAACAACGCATCCGCTGCTCGACGAGAAACGGCCTTGAAGCCGCATTGGGCGTCCGAAAAGCTGCGACGCGGGAACATGAACTTGATCATCAGGTTATAGCCGCGCGAGATGAACTCGCGCTTCCACTGACGTGTCACCGCGGCTTCGCGCGAGAGCCGAGAGCCGATCGCGACGTCATAGCCGCCGTGGACGATGGAGGACACCAAAGGCAGGAACGCGTCCAAGTTCGTCGAGAGATCGACATCCATGTACGAAACGACGTCGGAATCGCTCGACTGCCACGCCTGCTTGAGCGCGCGTCCTCTGCCCTTCTGCTCCAGGCGGAGATAGCGAACGTCCTCATACTCCGCGTCCAGCGCCTCGCCGACCTCTTGTGTCCCGTCGATCGACGCGTTGTCGGCGATCACAACGTGCCAGGAATAGGGCATCGTCCTCGCGAGATAGTCGCGCAAGGCGCGAACGGAATCGGCGAGGACGTGTGCTTCGTTATAGACGGGGATCACGACGTCGACGCGGACTTCGGCGTCTGTCATGGGGCCCTCCAGGGGGGTGGTCCGCGGGAGTATAGCATAGCGGAGTGGCGGTCTTTTGGGTGTGCTATACTCGCCGGCCATGCGCATCAAGGAGGTGTCGCTGCTCGGTTACAAGAGCTTCGCGACACGGACGCGTCTGGTCTTCCCGCCCGGGCTGACCGCCATCGTCGGCCCCAATGGCAGCGGCAAGTCGAACGTATCCGACGCCGTGCGGTGGGTGCTTGGCGAAGGCCGGTCGAGCGCGTTGCGTGCCCGTAGCGCGGACGAGATGATCTTCGCCGGCTCCGAGAAACGTGCGCGTGGCGGCCTGGCCGAGGTCAGCCTGACCATCGACAACGCCGACGGCTGGCTCGACCTCGATTTTCCCGAGGTGGTGATCACGCGGCGCGCCGAGCGAGACGGGCAACCGCACTATCAAATCAACGGTTCACGGGTCCGTCTGCGCGACGTGCTCGACCTCTTGGGTGGTCGTCTCGGGCACAGCAGCTACACGGTGATCGGCCAGGGTCTCGTCGACCAGTTCCTGACGATGCGCCCGGATCAACGGCGGACGTTGATCGACGAGGCCGCCGGGATCACGCCCATTCAACGCAGGCGGGATCGCTCCGTTCGCAAGCTGGACGACACACGCGACAATCTGACGCGCGTGCAGGACATCTTGAGCGAGATCGGCCCTCGACTACGCCGCATGGAGCGTCTCTCCGGTCGCGCCGCTCGACATCGCGAGGTAAACGACGAGCTGCGCGCCAGCTTGGAATCGTGGTACGGCTTCCAGATCCACAGGGCACGGGAGACCTTGACCGACGCCCGCGCGCGCGCCGCGGACTTGCTGGACGAGCGTTCGAAGCTCGGGCTTGCCGTGACCGCCGCGGAAGCCGCCCGCCAAGAGGCGGAACTCGCGGCGCAAGCGGCAGAGTCGTCGTCGGCGGCCGTGCGCGCCGAACGCGACCGCACCGCGGGCGAGATCGCCGCGCGACGCGAGGCGGCCGCCATTGCCCGCACGCGGCTCGAGGCGCTCAGCGTTCGGGTGGAGGAGTTGGCCACCGGTGTGGAGCGCCACGAACGTGAACACAACGTGCTGGAAGAGCGCCGCGCGGCCTTGGAGCACGAAGTAGGCGCGCTGGATGCGGAACACGCAGAGCAAACGAAGGCTTTGGCGGAAGCCCGGTTGCTCCTCGAAACCGAATCGCGCAAAGAGGAGGAGGCGTCCGCCGCGCGCGAAGCGGCGAGGGCGGAGCACCTGGCGATGCAGGGCATCCAGGCTGGTCGACGTGCTCGCATAGAGGCGCTCGACGTCGAGATCGCGGCGCGACGAGCGGAATGGAAAGCCGCCGAGGAGCGACGCGCGGGGCTTGAGAAGGCCCTGGCGTCCCGGGAGGCCGAGTTTCAGGCTGCGGAGAACGCATGGCGTGCTGCCGATGAAGCGGTTCGCTCGATCGCCGCGGAGAGCGCAGCGGCGGAGCAGGGATTGCGCGCCGCGACCGAGCAGCTGGCCGCAGCGCAAGAGGCCGCGGCGCAAGCCGGTGCGAGCCTCGAGAGCTTGCGCGCGCGCGCGAACGCGTTGGACGCCTTGTTTACCGAGCTCGGCGCGGGCGAGGAGGTCCTCGAACCGCTGCGCGCATCCGGCGATTTGCGGCTTGTGGGTGCGGTCGCAGAGCTGCTGCAGATCCCGCCCGCGTGGGAACAGGCCGCGGCGGCGGCGCTGGGCGGCACGGCCCGCGGCATTGTCGTGCGCGACGACGCATCCGTTGAGCAGGCGCTGACGTTGATCGACCCGGCGCAAGCGGCTGGGCTGACCTTGGTCCCGCTGGACAATCGTGCCGACGCCCCGTGGTCGCCGGTAGAGGGCGAAAACGCCGCGGCCACCTTGGTCGGAGACGCAGACGCGCCCGGTCTTGCGCGCCTGCTCTTGGCGGATGTGGCCTTCGTCGCCGATCGCGATGCCGCCCGCGCCGCGGTGCGGCGAAACGATGGCCCCCGCGTTGCGGTCACGGCCAACGGTGATCGCATCACGCGCGGCGGCATGTTGACCTTGGCATCGATCAGCCACAACGTGCTCGGCATCGCTCGCGAACGACGTGACCTTCCAGCCTCGATCGAGGCCGCGGCCGGCGCGCGAGAGAGCGCCCGCGCCGAAGTCGAGCGGATCGGCGAGGAACGCCGAGGCTTCGAGAGCACCGCGGGCACGCTGGCGACGCGCCGCGCAGAGCTGGATCGGGCCCGGGATGACGCGGCGGCCGCGCGGTCCGCCCTCGACGAG
>JAJCYU010000108.1 GCA_029262755.1 Anaerolineae bacterium | reverse complement strand
CGCCGGCGACACTGCGCCCATCTTCCGCACGCACCTTCACCGCGTCTCGCACCGTGACACAGCGTTCACGACCGTCCTGCGGCCGGTGATTCCACACACCCCGCGCGATGGCGCGTAGCAGCGTGCTCTTGCCGTGGAAGCCGCCACCCACGATGACCGTGACCCCGCGCCGGATTCCGAGGCCGCGTACGAGCCCGCCGTGGGGCGTTGGCAAGCTCACGGCGAGGGAATCGGGCGCGTGCAGCGCGATCGCGCCATCCCGAATCGACAAGGGCCGATCATCCGCGCCGCTTCGCCGCGGCAACACGGAACCGTCCGCGAGGAAGGCGACGAGCTCATGCTGCGCGAGGCCGGCGCGCAGTGCATCGGCATCTTCGTTGACAGCGGCATGCAGCCACAAATCGTCGTCGGAGTGGCCGCCGGACAACAAGGAATCCGCGACGATGCGTGGCACGTCCTCAAGCAACAGACCGGCGGCTTCGTCGCCCAGCACCCGTCGCCCGAGCGCCGGCAGGCCGACGGTGAAGCGGGCCTCGACGTCCCCGTTGGTATGGATCCGCATCGCGGTTTGCGGAACCACGGCCTGACCGGGAGCATCGATACGCACCCGGCCCGACGACCCGCTACCACGCGCCTGACTGCACTCGTGCGCCACGTCCGCGAACGCGCGAGCCAACCGGCAGGAGGCCCCGATGCGGCGCGCCTCGTTCGTCAACACCCGTTCGGGGAGCGCTGCTTTGGAAGCCGGGACGAGCACGCGCACGCGGCTCGGAGCCGCGAAAGGATCCCCCTGCACGTGGTCGACGTGGAGCGTGAAGCCGGAGGTCGAGAACACCCCACCGCGCAGGTCGCGGTAGGCGCCGTATCCGCGGCCGTCGATGCGCGCCAACGTGGCCCGCAAGGCGTCGCCGGGTTGGATCTCGCTCATCGCAACATCGGTGCTCGAGGCTCCCTTTCCTGCCGGGCCGTCCCAGATCGAACAGTCCGGCACGGTAGCGCATGTACCGGCGGCGGATCCTGCTGCGACGGCGTACCCGGGGCGTGCTGAAGATTTCGCTTCTTCCGGGTTCGAGACGCGGCACGGAGATCGTGAATACGCGGGCACGGCCCGAGCCCAACCCACCCTCACCCCGCGGCGGCTATGGTACCATGCCGCCCGACCACGACCCGGGAGCCCCTATGTCCACCGATCGATCCAACCCTTCGCCCCCACGCGCGCCTTCGCGTCTCGCGATCGTATTGAGCGTGCTTGCCGTAGTCGGCCTCGCCGGCGCCTGGTGGTCGGCCACGCGCCCGTCGCCGGAGCCCGAGGCTCCATCCGCCCGTCCGGTCCCGCCCGGGGTGGCGCCGGAGGGCGACATAGCGGCGACGGTCAACGGGCAACCGATCCTAGCCGCCGAGATCCGAGACGCGGTGTCGCTGTTGCTGGCCCTGGGCGAGACCGGTGAGTTGGTTCGGGTTGAGGACGGCATCGAGCAAGCCGTCGAGCCGGGTGAGGAGCGCGCGCTCTGCCGCGAGTTGGCGGTGCGCTTTATTTACGACGAACTCGCTCGGCAGGAGGCCGAGCGCCGCGAGGTCGTCGTCGGCGACGCGACGATCGACCGTGCGATCGGCACCGCACAGGCGCTCTATGAGGACCCCGACGCCGTCGCGACCACCGAGGCGCACCTGCTCACCCGAACGGGGCTTTCCCTGGAAGCATTCCGCGCCGAACAGCGGTCCCAGCAGCGCACCGACCTGTTGCGCAAGAGCGTCAACACCTTGCTCATGGCGGAGCTACGGACCGAGGACCGAGCCGAGGTCGACGCCTGGTGGCAGGGCCTCTGGGAGCGCTCCGACGTCCGTTGGTCGCCGGAATCCTGCGACACGCTGTTTCCCTAGGGGAGCGCAACGAACGAGGCCTTAGGGGGCTCGATCGCACATCTCGCCATCGCCCCCGGTCGGGCGGGCCCGATGGGCGTCGCAGGCGAGCACGGGAAGCGGAGGGTAGCGAGGAAATGCGGGATCGCGGTCCGCAAAGCCGCAACGTAGAAACACGCTCCCCCTGTCGTTCACGATGCGGCGAACCCATGTGCAGGTGGCGCAAAGACCGGCGCTCGGGTCCAGCCCCCCACGTACGGTAGGGTGATCGGCGCCGCTCATACTCCGTGGGGCAGCCAGATGTTCTTCACCTGCGTGGCATGGCGCAGGCGATCGCGTTCGAAGGCAGCGTCGCGCGCGTGCCAGTCTCGGCCAGGACCCAGCACCCACGTTTGTTTGAGGTTGCCGGCCGACCGGCGCTCGCATTCGGCCGCGAGGGCGCCGTCCCCGACGCTGTCTGCGGCGAACCACAACGCGTCGACCTCGTCGTGATCAGCCAGCACGGGCGCCAGATCGGCTCGCGCACCCGTGATCAGGTTCAGCACGCCGGCCGGCAGATCGGAGGTTTCGAGCACTTGGTAGAGGTCGGTCGCAACGAGGGGATTGGTCTGACTCGGCACGAGGACGACCCGATTGCCCGTTGCGAGCAGTGGTCCTGCCAGCCCGAGCAAGGCCGAGAGAGGCGATGTATCCGGCGCAACCACCCCGACGATATCGAGGGGCTCGTGGATGGCTGCCACGAAGCCGCGTAGCGGCGTATCGTGCACGGCTCCGTCCCACTTGTCCGCCCATGCCGCCCAGGTGAAGCACGCGTCGAGCGCTGCGTCGAGCTCGGCGATCGCGGCGACCGCCGAGCAACCGCAGGACGCCGCGATGCGCGCTTCGAGCTCCGTACGACGGGCATCGAGGTTCTCGCCCAAAAAGTAGAGAACTTGGGCGCGGGAGTGGCCCGAACGCAGGCCCCACGATGCGGCGCCGCGCGCGGCCTCGACGGCGTTGCGCACATCTTTGCGATTGCCGAGGCCGACGTGACCGATCACCACGCCGCCGGCGCCTACGACAGGGCTGCTATAGCCACCATCCGGTCGCACTTGGCGTCCACCGATGTACATCTTCGCCGTACGATCGATGCGGGGTGGAATCGTGCCAGCGGCGGAGGTCGCGGGAATAGGCGACGCGGGGTCAGGCGACGCGGGGTCAGGCGACACGGGGTCAGGCGACACGGACGCGTTCGTCGACGCGACGGATCGCGGCAACCCGGCATGGATCGGCTCTACAACCTCCTCCGTTGCGCCGTCGACATCAACCCACGGTATCCGCGGTTGCAGGTAGGCCCACAGTCCTTCCCTCCCGCCCTCGCGCCCGAAGCCGCTTTCCTGATAGCCGCCGAAACCGCTCGCGGCATCGAACTGATTCGTGCAATTGACCCACACCGTGCCTGCGCGAATGCGCCGCGCCACGTCCAAGGCCGTATCGAGGTCCTGGCTCCACACGCTGGCGGCGAGCCCGTAGCGGGTGTCGTTGGCGAGCGCGACGGCCTCGTCGGGCGTGCGGAAGGTCATGGCCACCAATACGGGCCCGAAGATCTCCTCGCGCGCGATCGTCGAGGCGGGTGCCACGTCCGTGAACAGGGTGGGTGGGAAGAACCAACCCTCCTGCGGCACGGCCCATGTGGGTTGCCAGCAGCGCGCGCCTTCGGCCTCGCCCGCGGCACAGAGCGCGCGAATGCGCTCCAGCTGAACGGGTGCGATGATCGCCCCAATGTCCACGGTCTTGTCGAAGGGGCTGCCGACGCGCAGCGATTCCATGCGCGCGCGCAGACGATCGTACAGCGCTTCGGCGATGTTTTCCTGAACCAGCAACCGGCTTCCCGCACAGCAAACCTGGCCCTGGTTGAACCAGATGGCGTCGACGACACCCTCGATCGCGCTGTCCAAATCGGCGTCCGCGAAAACGACGAAGGGGCTCTTGCCTCCCAACTCCAACGTGAGGGCCTTCCCCGTGCCCGCCGTGGCTTGGCGCAAGATTCGGCCCACGTCCGTGGACCCGGTGAACGCGACTTTATCCACGCCCGGGTGCTCGACAAGCAGCGCGCCCGTTCGTCCGTCGCCCGTCACGATGTTGAGCACGCCGGGCGGTAGACCGGCCTCCGCGGCGAGGCGCGCGAAACGCAGCGCCGTGAGCGGCGTGTGCTCGGCTGGTTTCAGCACGACCGTGTTGCCCATGGCCAGGGCCGGCGCCACCTTCCAGGCCAGCATGAGCAACGGGAAATTCCACGGGATGATCTGCGCGCACACCCCTACGCCTTCCAGGCCGGCCAGCTCGGTTTCGGCCAACTGCGCCCACCCCGCGTGGTGGTAGAAGTGGCGCGCAGCAAGGGGAATGTCGAGATCGCGCGACTCGCGAATCGGCTTGCCGTTGTCCAGGGTTTCCAGAGTCGCAAGGAGCCGGTGCTGCTTTTGCACGTGACGTGCGAGCGCGTAGAGATGACGCGCCCTGTCGCCGCCGGAAAGCGCGCGCCACGCAGGAAGCGCAGCGCCGGCCGCGGCGACGGCCGCCGCAATGTCCGCCGCGTCCCCTTGCGCGGCCGAGGCGATCTGCACGCCGTCGGCCGGGTTGTACACCGCGAACCGCTCTTCCGCGCGCGGAGCGCGCCAATCTCCGTCGATCCAATGGTCGAAGTCAGGGCCCTCCGCCGCAATCCACGCCCGTGCCTCGGCATCGGATTCCGGCGCCGCCACATAATCGAGGGTGTCGAGGGCCTCGCGCACGGTCGTCACGGTGTCACGCTCCGGGTCGTCTAGGCGAGGGGATGGCGTCGGAAGGCTGAATAGCGGCCGGTCACATGGTGCTCCAGCTGCCGCTCTATATCGGCCAGCACGGAGCTTGCGCCTAGCCGCAGGCGGCCCGGCGCAAGTGCTTCCGTACCCAATTCTTCGCGCACGAGGCGCAGCCACGCGATGGCGTCCTTTGCGCTACCGATGCCGCCGGCCGGCTTGAAGCCGCACGAATGGCCGCTGCGCTCGGCATAGGAACGCATCGTACGCACCATGACCAACCCGACGGGCAGCGTCGCGTTGACCTTCTCCTTGCCCGTCGACGTCTTGATGAAATCGGAACCGGCCTGCAGGCAGACCCGGCTTGCCTGGCCCACCTGCGACAACGTGGCGAGCTCGCCGGTGGCAAGAATCGTCTTCATCGCCGCGGGACCGCTGGCTTCCTTGAACGCGGCCACCTCGTCGTATAGCTGGTTCCAACGCCCGGTGAGCACGTGCGGACGGTGGATCACGATATCGATCTCCGCGGCGCCGGCCTCGACGGAAGCACGCACTTGATCACGCCGCAGTGCGAACGGGATCTGCCCGGCAGGGAAGCCCGTGGATACGGCGCACACCGGAATCCCGCTGCCGGCCAAAGCCGCGACGGCTGTGGCCACCTGGTTGTGGTAGACGCACACGGCGCCGACGCGCAGCGCCAGATCTCCGACGCCGAGGGCCTCCAGGATCTCGGGGCGTACGGGTTGACGCGCTTTGCCGCACAATCGACGCACGCGTCCAGCCG
Organism: Anaerolineae bacterium; assembly: GCA_029262755.1. GTDB lineage: Bacteria > Chloroflexota > Anaerolineae > Epilineales > Epilineaceae > JAJCYU01. The sequence goes on along the minus strand of JAJCYU010000108.1, from coordinate 27,015 downwards.
TATCGTCGCCGGCAAGGGTCGTCAGATCGAGCAGCCGCACTGCGTGCAGCAGCCACGCCGCTTGAGCCTCGCGTTTCACCGCGCGGCGGGTGGCAAGCGTGGCCGCACGCCGTTCGACGGCGCTGCGGTTTACCCGTACATCAAGCGCCCAATCGAGGTTGAGCGGTTGGCCGGGGTTGCGTGCGACGTCGCGGTCCGTGGCAACCGCGCGCTGCGCAGCGCGGTTCGCTTCAGCCGGCGCGGCGGCGCCATCGGAGCGCATCGCCGCTGCGGCAGCCGTATTGCGATCGGAAGTAACTGCGGTCGTCGCTGAGAACCCGCTCGGTTCGCGCATTCCGTCCTCACCTTCTTCGGAAACCGGATGCGGGATCATATCACCCCTCTTGTGCCGGATTCCAGCCGATCCAACGAAGATTCGACGTGGCGCCGAGCCGATCGGCCATGACGGCCATCGCCGCCGGGTTGTCGTCTACGAGATAGAATCGGCGGTCCAACTCGACGGCCGCGGCGCCGGTAGTGCCGCTACCGGCGCAAAAGTCGAGCACGTGATCGCCGGGGCGGGTGGAAGCTGCGACGATTCGCCGCAGGATGCCGAGCGGCTTTTGGGTGGGATAGCCGGTGCGTTCGGCGCCGGCAGTGGGTACGATGGTATGCCACCACGTGTCCGTCGGCAGCTTGCCGCGCGCGGCTTTTTTCTTACCGACAAGACCCGGGGCCATGTAGGGGATTCGATCGACGGCTTCGGCATCGAAGTGGTAGCGCTTCGGGTCTTTGACGTAGACCAAGATCGTGTCGTGCTTGGTCGGCCACCTGCGCTTGCTGCGACCACCGAAGTCGTAAGCCCAGATCAGTTCGTTGAGAAAGCAAGCCCGGCCGAAGAGGCCGTCGAGCAAGACCTTGGCGTAGTGCACCTCCCGATAATCCAAGTGCAGGTAGAGGGTGCCGTGCGGCGCAAGAACCCGCCGCGCTTCCACCAGGCGCGGCTCCAGCCAGCCGAGATAGTCGTCGAACGCATCGTCGAAGGCTCGTGAGACGCCTTCGTGGACCGTGTCGTAGCGCCGGTCTCCGAACCCGACGCGGTCGCCACCAGGCGACTGGACGTGGGTTTGGCGGCGCAGCGACTGCCTTCGCCCCGTGTTGAAGGGCGGATCGACGTAAATCAAGTCGAAGGCTTCCGAGGGCAGATCGCACAGCACGCCCAGGTTGTCCCCGAAGTGGATCGTGTTGTCGCCCGAACCTTCAGGTGTATCGCGCAATGGGTTTGTAGAGCTCATGGCGGCAGTATAGCGGGGCCCGATGGAGGGATGGGACGGTGCGGTGTTTCCTGGCGCGAGCGACAGGACGGCACGTGTCGCTGTGTCTATGGCGCGTCGTCCCGGCCGCGGATATGCTCCCTTCATGAAAACGCCCGTGCACGACGTTCCCATCGCCGGCGACGTCGCAAGTGCTCTTCCTGCTCCCTCTCCCTCTTTTCCTCCGTCGACGGTCCCGGCACTGTCTGGTCCGTCGCCGCGTACCACCGCACGCCTGACGCTCGTCGTCGTCGCGGTGCTCGCGGTCGTGGCGCTCGGGTGGCAGCTACGAGGCTTGATTGGGCTCCTCTTCGCGGCCATCGTGCTTGCATCCTCGATTCGTCCCTTCGTGGAGAACCTGCGGCGGCGCGGTGTGCCCCACGGTGCGGCGGTCGGCGTTGTGTACGCGGTGTTGGGCACCCTCGTTCTGGCACTGCTCTACGCCGCCATCCCACCGCTTCTGTCCCTGATCGTGGATATCGTTCGCGACGACCTGCTAGGAAGGCGGCTTCGGGTTCTCTTTGCGGAGCTGACCCTGCTGGGATGGCACCGCTTCGAAATCGTGTTGCCGGTGGTCAGCCTGCCGAATAAGGTTCAACAATTCTTCGCCAATGCCAGCGTCGACGCGGGTCGGCAGGCCGTACCCCTGACGCTATCGATGCTCACGGGGGTCGGAAACGCGCTCTTGGTGCTGGTCCTTGCATTCTATTGGGTGCTCGCGCGCGATCAGACGCTCAACATCTTCTTTCGCCTCGCTCCGCCCGAGAGCCGACTCAAGGCGCTGCGGTTGTGGCGGGATGTGGAAACACGACTGGGTGCATGGGTGCGTGGCCAGCTCACCGTGATGGGTGTTGTCGCCGTGTTTGTGTTGCTCATGGCTCTCGGTCTTCGGCTCCCTTACGCGATCGCGTTGGCTGCAATCGCCGGACTGCTACAGGTCATCCCATTTCTCGGCCCCTTCTTGGGCGCCCTGCCCGCGGTGATCGTGGCGGCAACGGTATCCGGCGGGCATGCGATTCTCGTATTGGCGTTCTTCCTCCTACTGCAGCAGGTCGAGACCAGCTACCTCACCCCCCGCATCATGCACGAGAGCACGGGGCTCAACCCCTTGATCGTGGTGCTCGCCGTGGTCGCGGGTGGCCTGCTCGGTGGGCCGGCCGGAGCGGTTCTCGGCGTACCGGCCGCCGCCGTTTTGCAAACCGTGCTCGAACACACCTACCTGGACCCGAATACCGGCCTTGCGGCGTCGACGGCGTCGGTCGTGGCGGCCAAATCCGACCCGCAACCTGGTGTGGGACTCAGCGCAGCCGGGTCCGCGACGCCGAAGGGCGCGGCCACGTCATCGCCCGATCGCCCCGAGGCCGGCGTCGGCGCTCCCATCGTCGAAGAGCCATCCGTCTCCTGACCGAAGACACCGGCTCGCCGCGCGGATCTCAGGCCGCCAACAGCGGACCGAGCCCCGTGAGGGAGGCCGCCGCGGCTGTCGCTGCGGTGATTGGTGTGGTCTTGCACTTCGGCCGTCCGCACACGTTGATCGGCACCACGCTCGCCGTAGCCGCGCACGGGGCGATCGCGTTCGCTGCGTTGCACACAGCGGCGCAGCCTTCGCCGGCATTGCCGAGCGCGTGCCCCGTCGTAGCGACCCTCGCCTTGATGCTGGTGGCCGCCCTCGCAGCCAACGTTTACGTCGTGGGCCTCAACCAGATTACCGACGTCTCGATCGATCGGGTCAACAAGCCCGGTCTTCCGTTGCCCGCAGGACGGCTGAGCCGCCGCAGCGCCGGCAGAATTGCTTTCGCAAGCGGCGCGATCGCCCTGTCTCTCAGCGCGTGGCTCGGCCCTTGGATGCTGTCAACGGTCGTCGCGGCAATGGGCGTAGGGACGGCCTATTCACTGCCCCCCCTGCGCTTCAAGCGCCGTGCGCTGCCCGCCGCCTTGGCCATTGCGTTGGTGCGTGGCCCCGTGGTCAATCTTGGGCTGCACGCGCACCTGCGCGAGGCCTGGGGGCTGCCACCAGGCTGGGCGGCGCTCAGCCTGGTGCTGGCGGCCTTCTTCTTCGTGTACACCCTCGGCATTGCGGTGGCGAAGGACGTAGATGACGTCGAAGGTGATCGCGCCTACGACGTTCAGACGGTGGCGGTGACCCGTGGCCGATCCTCCGCGCTCCGGCGTGCCACGGCCCTGCTAGCGATCGCCTACCTCGTGGCAATCCTCCTCGCCCTTTGGCTTGTGGATCCGCGTCTCGGCTTGCCGCTTGCGTGGAGCCACGGTGTGCTGTTGGCCCTGCTCCTAGCGCGCAGCGCGGCGCTGGAGGGGCATCCTGATACACCGGTTGCACCGTGGTATCGCGATCTGTGGCGATTGTTTTATGTCGAGTATGCGTTGGTGGGGTTTGTTGCGCTCTGGCCCATGCTCGAGGGCGTCGTGCGGCCATGAACGAAAGCTTGGCGGCCTGGTTGCACATCAGCCGCCTCCCCTTCCTGCTCGGGGGGCTGGTCATGAACGCGCTCGGAACGGCCTTCGCCCTGGCTGAGGGCGCTCCCTTCGATCTGTGGACCTTCGCCGCGGTCCAGGCCGTGATTACCGCGACGCAACTCGCCAACCACCTGGCCAACGAGTACTACGACCGCGATGTCGACGCCCAGCACACCGCGCGTCACCGACCGCAGTGGTCGGGAGGCAGCGGGGTCTTGCCGGAAGGTCGCCTGCCCGCGGAGTCCGTCCGCCGCGCGGCGTTGATCCTGCTCGCACTCGCGACGATCGGTGCGCTCAGCATCACCGCGTTTGTGCGACCGGGCGCGTGGACGGCGACGTTGCTCGCGGCCTCCATCACGGTAGCGTGGTTCTACAGCGCACCGCCGTTGACGCTGCACGGCAGCGGGTGGGGGGAAGTTCTCGGGGCGCTGTTGTTGGCGGGCTGGACACCACTGCTCGGATACCACATGCAAGGTGGATCACGGATCGGTGCAACCCTCGGTCTCCTGCTGCCCTTGATCGCATTGCAGTCGGTAATGTTGATCGTGGTAAGCCTGCCGGACGCGGCCGGCGATGCGCTCGGCGGAAAACGGACCCTCGCCGTGCGATTGAGCCCTCGGCGCACCGCGAGGCTAGCGACGTTCCTCCTGGCCGTGGCCTACGGTTGGTCGTTCTTCCGCTTGCGTGGAGCGCCGCCCGCCCCCATCGTGGCGACGTGCACCCTTGCGGGCGCGCCGCTCGCAGCCTGGCTCGCCACGCAACTGTGGACGGACGCAGGAACGGATCCGCGTCGCTGGAACCGGTTGGCCTTCTGGACGATAGGCTTGGTTGTGGGCACCGCGTCTGCAACGGCGCTGGCGCTGGTAGTGGCGTTCTTCGGACACTAGACCCCCTGAGCGGCCTTCCACGTCGGCGCGGTACCAGAGCGACCTGACAGGCGCACCGTAGCCGGGGTATAACCTCGGTAGTCGCTTGGACGTCAAGGCGCTTATCGCGCCCGACCGCTCCGCGTGCCGCGCCCGACCACGCGCCCGTTGCAAGGAGGCCATCGTGATTCGCTTCGCCGCCCTAACGTCCTTCGCCAGGCTCGCGTCCGCACTTCCGCGCATTCGCAAGCCACTCCTGGTCATCGTCTGGCTCGCGGTTTGCACCCTCGGCTTCCTTTCGCACGCCAAGCCGGAGCCTCTTGGGGCGCAGGTCGCCTGCCCCGACTTCCTCCGCGAACCGAATAACTCCTTCGATACTGCCTCCGTGCTTAACCCCGCGAACCGGCCCAGCGGTGAGCCGGATGGACTCGTAGGAGCGATCTGCCCCTCCGGCGACGAAGACTGGTTCGTGTTCAACCCTCCGGCCAATTCACGGGTGCGGGTCACGTTGACCGGTCTACCGCACGATTACGATATCGAGTTGCGGGTGCCGGAGGCCTTCGGCACGACGCGCGTTGTGTCCGGCTCCTACGAACCAGGAACACAAGATGAGTCGATCACGGTTGATACGGTCTTCGGTTCCACGCTCTACCTGCGCGTATACGGCGTTGGCGGCGTCTGGAATAGCATCAGCGAGTACCGGCTGCGGGTTTGGTACACGGACATTCCCACCGGTGGCTCCTGCCCCGACACCTACGAACCCAACGACACGTTGGCCGGCGCATGGTTGATGACGCCCGGCACGCGCGTCTCGTCCTATATCTGCTCCGGCCAAGACGGCTTCGGCGATCGTGATTGGTTCGCCTTCGACGTCGCGCAGGCAGGCGATACGATTCAGGTCGATTTGACCGGTCATGCGATCGACATCGATATGCGCCTATACGACCCAGACGGCGTTGACGTTGCCGCAAGCGTGCAAAACGGGCCGGGCGCAGAGGAGGACATGCGTCATACCACCACGCGGGCAGGACGCTACACCGTGCATGTGTTTGCGAAGACGGACGACTCCGACGAGACCAGGCCATACGCGCTGGACGTCCGCCTGAGCTCCGTTGCGCCGCCTTGCACGGACGCCTTCGAGCCCAACGGCACGCGGGGAATCGCCGCGCCGATCCAAAGCGGTCAAGGAATTCAAGGCCGTATCTGCCCCATGTCAGGCGGCCGCAGCGACGTAGACTGGTTCTCCCTTGCAGTCGGCTCGGGCGCGACGATCCGTGTCGACCTCCAAGGGATGCCCGTTCCTCTTCAGGTCGCGCTCTGGCGGCCCGACGGCTCGTATTGGCGAACGTGGTCTTCGACGGGAACCGCGCCGCTGCGCTTTGATACCATGACGGACGCGGCGGGGACGTGGTACGTCCAGCTATCGCCGCAGGCAACGAGCGGTGGTCATATCCAGGACACCTACTACATGGAGATCTTTGCCCTGACCGGCGGATCCACGTGCTCGGACTCCTACGAACCGAATGAAGATCGCGCGGAGGCCCAAGCCGTAACGTACCGAGCCTACGATGCCAAGATCTGCACGGCGGAGGACGAAGACTGGTATACCTTCGTGCCGACCACAGGTACGTCGATCCGCGTCGACTTGGCCGCACCTCCGCAGGACTATGACCTCGAGCTCTACAACCACCGCGGCGACCGCATCGCGCAGAGTATGCGAGGGGGCATGGAAGCCGAGAGCGTGAGCGTGGAGCGCGCCGGCGGCGACAGGCTGTACGTGCGCGTGTTCGGCTACGACGGCGCCCACGATCGGTCCCACGACTACCGCATCACCTTCGCAGCGTCCGCCCCGCCGACCCTGGGTTGCACGGAAGGCTACGAACCGAACGAGACCCGTCAGACGGCCCATGTCTTCGCGACGGCGGATCAGCGCATCAGCGCGTGGATCTGCGACCCCAGCGATCGCGACTGGTACGGCATTCCCGTCCAGATGGGGCAACACATCGAGCTGCTGCTCGAGGACCTGCCTGCCGACTTCGAGCTGGATTTGTACCGACCGGACGGCAACCGCGTTGCGTTCTCCGCCAACGGCGGCGTTTCCGACGAGACCATCCATCATGAGGCGCAAGAGACCGGGACGTACTACGTGCAGGTCTTCGGCTTCAGCACGTGGCACGACTCGACGGAGCCCTATACGTTGCAGATCGCGGTCACCCAGGGGCCCGTCTCGCCTTGCGGCGAGTCCTACGAACCCAACGAGACCTTCGCCGCGGCCAGCCCCGTCGCACTGGCGGGTCGGGTGGTCGAAGTGTTCGGTTGGATCTGTGACGCAAACGACGAGGACTGGTATCGCCTCGACCTGGCGGCAGAAACACGCTTCATCATTCGACTCAAGGGCCTACCCGCCGACTACGATCTGGTCGTCTACGACGAGACAACGGGCGAGCGCGGACGCTCCGCTCTCGGCGGAACGGCCGAAGAGAGCATCGCCGTCACCCTCCCTGCGGGCCAGAACCGCGTACGGGTGACCGGCTACGAAGGCGCCTTCGATGCCGGGACGCGCTACCGGCTCCAGTTCGAACGTCCGGACGAGCCGGGCGGCGGCGGCGGGCTCCAACCATGCAACGAATCGTTCGAGCCCAACGAGACCCGCGCACAAGCGGCGGTGCTTGGCCTCGGCATCGTCCAGCAGGGATTCCTATGCGATGCAAACGACGTCGATTGGTTCCGGACAAGCGTGAGCGCCGGCATGCAGGTCGTCGCGCAGCTCGTACCGCCGACGGGAATCGATCTCGAGCTCGAGCTCTATGCCGATGGCGACCTCGTCACCCTCTTCTCTCGCAACGGCGGTGACACGCCGGAAGCGATCACCTACACCGCGAGCGCGGTCGCAGAGCTCGCGTGGCACGTCTACGGCTACGCCGGCGCAGCCGATCCTATCAACCCCTACGTACTCGAGGTCGACACGGTCACCGCCCCTCCCGGCAGCAGCGGTGCGTGCAACGAGTGGTTCGAGCCCAACGAGATTTTCGGAGACGCCGTGGACCTCGCGCCCGGCACGATCCAAGTCGGCTACATCTGCGATGCCAGCGATCAGGATTGGTTCAAGGTCGCGCTGCGTCCCGGTCAGACCTTCGAGGTGGAGCTACGCGACCTCCCAGCCGACTATGACCTTCATGTCTACGATCCGGCCGGCACGCTGATCGCGCTCTCCAACGCAGAAGGGCTCAACCCGGAGCGCGTGGAGCGTACGGTGACACACCTTGGGGCGCACCGCGTGCGCGTGTTCGGCTATGCCGGCGCGTCGAACACCACGCAGACCTACGAGTTGGAGCTCACCTTCAGCGAGCGTTCAGCGCCGCCCTCCGCCACGCCGACGCCGTCGCCCGCCGTTTCCGCGACGCCGACGCCGAGCACCACGCCAACCGAGACCCGCACGCCCAGGCCCAAGGCAAGCGCAACCGGGACCGCCACGAGCCCGCCCAAGGACACGGCCACCCCAACGCGCACAAGCCCGCCGAAGCCGAGCGTCACACCCGTCGGGCCGGGTGGCGAGACCGCAACGCCGACACCCACCGCGGCTCCAAAGCCGACCAGCACCCCGACACCGACGGCAACGGCAAGCCCCACGGCGGCGCCGAAGCCCAGCGGCACACCAACCTCCACCCCGGAGCCCACTTCCACAGCGGGCGCGACCGCAACCGCGGACGCGGGACCGAGCGACACCCCAGGGCCGATCGCAAGCGCGACGCCCACCCAGGGCACGGGCAGCATCACGCCGACAACGGAACCGCAGCCGACACAGTCGACGCGGGTGCGGATCTACGCCCCGTTCACGTACAAGAGCATGCCGTAGCCCGACGCGAGCGATACGTAGCCGCGTAACGGTGCGCGGTTGCTCGCAGGGGTCGGCAGGGGTCGCACGGGTCGCAACCGCGTCGCCGCTATCGCACGTGCGCTTGCAACGCGCGCGTGCCGGTCTGCGGGACGATCGCCCGGAGGCCGCCCGGCGCGCGTGCCGGATCACGATGGTGCTAAGACGGACGGAGACCGCCGGCCGGGATCACCGGCACCGTTCGCAGGCGCCCGCGACTCTCGTTTCGCCTGGCCTCATGACCATGGCCCAGCGCAGGACCGCCGGCCGATGCGACCCGTAGCCGCTCGAGTTCCACCGACGCAAAGGCGGGGAGGATCCGTACGGATCCTCCCCGCCCCTTCACGTCCGTTCGCAGACGTCACCGTCGCAACCACCATGCCGCCCACACTCGGCGAGCGCGCACCCGGCGGGACGCCTGCTAGGGCGTCGGCTGTCGCAAGCCTGGGCAGTTGGGTAGCCGTTCCGGAGCGAAGTGGTCGAAGAGCGGGAAGCTCTCGTAGGCCTTCGTCTCGTCGCCCGGCAGATCCTCCGAGCCGCGTACGCGCCCGATGCGCTCGACGGCGATGCCGCCAAGACCCACCAGGTTGCGGACGTGGTTGCCCTCATCGTCGAAGACGTGGTGATCCCAGTAGCTGGCGCTAACCACCATCGAGCCCAGGAAGGAGGGGTTGACCCAGCCCCAGGTCTCGAGGTCGATGTACTCGACCTGCTTCTCGCCCAGCTTCTCGCAAACCCAGTCCAGCAGTCCGTTCTGGTCGTAGAGGAAGATCGCGAAGTCGGTGAAGCCGGGCTTCGGAACCAGGTTCGTGATCGCAATCTCGGTGGTCACGCCGCGGTTGCCCTTGGCCACCATCGGCAGCGAGAACACGGCGGAGCCGGTGGTCAGACCACCCTTGCCGCTACCCAGCTGCCACTCGTAGATCGTCTCCGTGTGCGCGTTGTAGGCCAGCGCCTCGCGCCGCTCCGTGCGCGCCGGATCACTCCAGCGGTCGAGCACGACGACGGATTGGATGCGCGGCGGATCCACGAGCGGCTGGCCCGGGCTCCACCATTCCTGGCTCTCGATGCGCGCCGAACCGACCCATCCACCCGGCAGGTCATCGATGACCGGCAGGAAGAAGGTCTGGCTACCGCGCGGGCAGATCCAGTCGACCAAGGTGGTGATGATGCCGCCCGCATGATCCTGGAAGTAGACCTTGACCTTGGCGGCCATGCTACCGGACAGGTTCTGCACGGTAATCGCCGCGTCCCAGCCCTGGTACTCGCTGTAGACAAGCGGCGCGTAGTTGATCTGGTCGCCCAGCGAGAAGTCGAGCGCGAAGACGTCGCCCGGCACGCCGGCGTAGGCGCTGAAGTGGTTGGGGCCGAGCGTATCGACGATGATGCCAAGCGGCTGGGTGGAACGGATCCACGCAGAGCCCAGCCAGTCCGGGCCCACTACGGTGTTCGGATCGAAGGTGACCGTCTCACCGCGCGAGACCGACAGCACATCGCCGAGGACCGGTCGCAGGCAGTTCTCTTGGTCCTTGAACCAGACCTCCAACGACGTGCACAGCTCGCCCGAGTTGTGGATGTTGATACGGCTGTTGAGATCGGTGCGCCCGGCGAAGATCATCGGCGCATAGAAGGTGTAGCCGCCGAAGTCCGGATCGTAGGCGCCTTCGATGTCGCTCGAGATGCCCGAGTAGGCCGCGTGCACCGTGCGGTTGGGATCGACAGGGTCCGGACAACCGCGGTTGACCGTGACGGCCAGCGGCTCGCCCTGATACTCCGCGAAGCTACGGCCGTTGTAGCTGCCGCGCTGACGGTAGGCTGTGTCGAAGATCAACCAGTCCAGATCGTCGCCGATCACGTTGAGGAAGACCTCGTCGCACAGGATCAGGCCGAAGGGCACGGGCTGCCCCGGCTCGTCCTCCACCGGTTCGGCGGAGAGCGAGTAGACCACTGCGCTGTTGGAACCGGCGGGCACCTGATCGAAAGCAAAGCTCCAGGCGCTGCCCGGTCGCAGCAAGCCGCCACACTCGGCCTTCAAAGGACCGGCCGCTTGCGGCGGACACGCGCCGGCCTCGCCCCAGATGACGAGCATCGGGATCGTGGGGTTGTCGCCGACGTTCTGCACTTGAATCCAGGTCGTGCACTCGTCGGTGTTTAGGATCGGAAGTTGGAGCCGGAAGTCGACGCCCAGACACGGCACCTCGATGCGCGCGGTATCCGTGTCGCGCACGTCGTCAAGGCAGGGCAGGTCCGTGCGACCCGAGTTCACCGGGTTGGCCGTGACCTCGACGTCGTTGAAGACGTTGCCGCACTCGCGCGTGACGTGCGGAACGCTCACCGAGCGTGTCACGACCTCGCCCGGCGCGAGCGGCACCTTCTCGTCAACCCCGAACGTGATCGTGTCGGTGAAGATCACGGTCGGCCACGGCTCGCTGCGTAGGCGCAGCGTATCCGTGATGCGTACGGTGTCCAGATAGGTCGTGCCGTTGTTGGTGATCTCGTAGCAGAAGGTCACCGGCTGTGCGGTCTCGTTGACCACGGTGAAGTCTCTGCCCGGACACGTGCCGTCAAAGGACACGGTCTTGTTGACCTTCACAGCGGGACATTCCACCGTCGTCGTTTCGCGTGTCGTGTTGTTGGTCAGGTCCGGATCAATCGTCGGCGTGCGCGGCGTGCGCGGTGGCGCCAACGGCGCGAACTGCGGCGGCCCGACCACCACCGGCGGCCAGTCGAGGTCGTTGCGGCGTGTCTCGACGAAAGCCCGGTTGTTGCCGGTCTCGCCGCAGTCGGCGTCCAGCCGGACCATCGCGGTGATGCTTGCAGTGATGACCGAAGCGACGTTCACACGTCCGAGCTCCGGATTGCCTTCGTTATTGGGATCAAAGCCCATCCGCAGCGTCACGCGTCCGTCGTCGCGCACCTGAATGACCGCGCCTGCGCCGACCGCCACGTCGACGCGCGCCGGATCCACGACCACGACATCCTCCGGCAGCCAGTCGACGACGTATACATCCGCGGCGTCGGACGGTCCGGTGTTCGTGATCGTGAGCGTGTAGGTGATCATCCCGCCGCGCATTACGGGATCGCAGGTCAAGAAGTTGCCCACCAGATCGGTCTTGCCGATGGCCAGATCAGCCTCGGCCACGATCAGCGTGCGCTCGGTATCGCGGTTGTTGGTCTGCCGGAAGTCGGTGGTTGCGGTCTGGATGAAGACCGTATTGCGCGCCACGGCGCCCGACTCGCTGTTGAACGGACCTGCCGGCGCCACATCCGCGGCGTCCAGCACGTAGCCCGAATCCACCAACGTGATCAGGTAGAAGTCGAAGCCGAGGCCGGGCGGCAAGGTGCCGCTGCCGCCGGTGATAATCGGCTCGTTGTGGTCCAGGAATTCCTCAACCGTGACGATGTTCGCTACGGGATCGTAGCTACAGGTGACCTGGTCGTCCGGATCGAGCGGCTCGCAGCGTACGAAGGTCTCGCCCGCGATGCCCGCCTGCTTGAAGTCAAGCGTATCGGTGATCACGACGTTCGTCGCGACACTCGGACCGGCATTGCCGAACGCGATCCGGTAACGATGCTCGTTGCCGGCCAAGGCTCGATCGGGCTCGAAGGCCATGTCGAGATCGGGCCGCGCCGGAACATCGCGCTTGGCAATGAAGTCGTCGCCGCCCACGGCCCCGCCTCCGACACCGCCACCCGGGCCGCCGACATCCGCCACGGCGTTGACCACCGTGTTTTGGACCGCGAAGTTGTCGGGCGCGAAGGGATCGGCCGTGATGGGCAGCACCGGCGGGAAGGCCGCCGCGGGCGGGAAGAGCGGCGGCGGCGGGAAGGGCGGTGAGGAGCTGCCCTCCAACACCTGCACACCGTTGACCAGCACGGTGCCGTCCGGCACGGCCGGATCGACCCGCACGAAGATTTCGAAGGTGCGGCGCGCGCCGGCCGGCATGTCGCCCAGCTCGCACACCAACACGTTGGCCTGGACATCGTCCGGGCGACAATGGGCGCCGACGGTGCGCAAGTACTGAACCTGGCTCGTCGGCGGCAGAACGTCCAGCACTTGGACGTTGCGCGCGTCGCTCGGGCCGGCGTTCTGCACCGTGACCTCGTAGCGCAGCAACATGCCCGCCGTAACCTGGTCCGCGAGATCCTCGACGATGAACTGCTGAAGCGCGATGCTGTAGCCCGTCACGTTCTCGCCGACCGCGGACTTCACGGCCGCCATGTCGGCGCGGGTCGTGACGGCAGTCTGAGCAAACGCATGGTTGTTGCGGTTGTCAGGATCGAAGACGTCCGACGTCACGTCGGCGTCGTTCTCCAACACCGCGTTGGGCGGCGTCGCCGGATCTACGAGCACGTCGAATTGGATGGTCGCCGCGCGGCGCACGGCCGGGTCGCGCCCGACCTCTACGCCGAGCAAGGTGCCCAGCCCGCAGGTGAGGCGATCGAGCGGATCGCCGGGCGTGCCGGTCTGGCACGCTCCGGCCGGCAGCACGCCGCGCCCGTCGACGGTCACGATGACGGAGCCCGGCACGAGCGTGACGCCCGGCGGCAAGCGGTCGGTGACCAACGTGTTCTCCGCGTCCGACGGGCCCGCGTTGAAGATCTCGAGCAGGTAGCGGATGCGTCGTCCCGCGGTGACCTCGTCGGGCGATGCGGCGTAGTTCGGCGCCTGCGGGAAGGCCGGCGCGGGAGCGGTCGTGTCATAGATGAGGCCGGGCTGGCCGTCGATCTGGACCTCGCCCGTCGCGGTCTTCGCCACGGACAGATCCGCCACGTCGGTCAGCTCGTGCTCGACCTCGGCATGGTTGTTGGCGAGGTTCGGTTCCTCGGCGATTCCCGACACGACGTCCGCGACGTTGTCGATGTCCTGGGCCTGCCGAGCGCGCACGCGCATCGTCAGAATCCAGCGTCCGCTGTTGGGCGGACCGTCGGCGGTGAGCACCGCGAGCTGCGCCTCGTTGACGTCCGGCGTGGCCGGATCATCGCCCTCTGTGAGCGTGCAGTCGGTCTCGAGGCGCTGCAGGATGCCCTCGACTCCCGTCGGCGCGATAACGCCGAAGGGCGGGGGCGGTGCAAGCGTAGGCGGCCACAACGTGCCCGCGATCTGGTTGGTGGTGGTGATGCCGTTGGCCAAGGTCGAGCACACCGCGTCGCGGCTGCTCGTGATGTCGATCAGGTCAAAGGTCTCGCCCGCCTGCAGCACGTCCTTGAGCGACACTTCTTCAGCCCAGCTCGGGCCCAGATTGTCGATGATTACGGTGTAGGTCAGCACCTCACCGGCGCGTACCTGGCCGTCGTTCTTGCCGAACTTGACGACCTTGAGGTCTGCCTCGGTCAGCACGAGGTTCTTCGACGCGTCGACGTTGCTGCTGCCCATCACGTAGATGCCGGGCACACCCGGCGCCTGCGCGGTCGGGGTCAGCGGACGGACCTGCTCCGTCGGGCTCGTCACGATCGCGACGTTGGTGATCGTCGTGCCGGAGAAGGTCTCCGGCCGCACCAGCGCCCAGATGTCGAACATCCGGTTGCTGCCGGCGGCCATGCGACCGAGCACGCAGCGCAGCGGAGCGTTGATGGTGGCGGCCATCTGGCCGCGCACCTCGCCGGCCGGGTTGGCGGCCGTATGCACGTTGACGTAGAAGCCCGCGGGATCGGCTTCGATCGCCGCCGCCAGGGCGGGATCGAGGTCGATCTCGCCCACGATGGGCGAGGCGGGCTCAAAGTCCGGCGGCGTCCCGTCGAAGAGGAAGGCCACGACGGGGCCGTTGGCGCCTGCCGGCGCCTGGTGCAGGTGCGCGCCGGTGATGGCGTTTATGTCGGTCACCTGTACGGCATAGGTCAAGCGGTTCGTATCCGTATCCAGCACGAAGGTGGCCAGACCCATCGCCTCCGTGGCAACGGGCGGCACCTCGTTGGCGCCGGCCAACAGTGCCCGGAACGCCAGCAAGTTGCTCGGCTGGGTGCACATGGGATCGTTGGTATCGATCTCGTACACGGTCTCATCGGGCAGGACGTCGTAGACCACGACGTCCTGGGCGTCCGAGGGCCCGCGGTTGTCGACCTCGATGTGGTAGCGCTTCTGCTCGCCCGCGAAGACCTTGGTCGGCTCGCTGTCCTTGCGGATCACAAGGTCCGCGAGCTCGCCCACCAGGCTCACCGCGCTGATGTCGGTGTTGTTGTCCGGGTTGCAATCGGGCGTCTGCTCGCTCAACACGGTGACCGTGTTCGTGGCCGTGCCCGCGCCCGCATCGGGGCGGATGGTCACGTCGATGAAGATGCGACGCTGCCCCATGGGCGGCTCACCGGCCGGCACGTCCAGCAACGAGCACACGACCTCATGGGCGCCGCTGCTATACGTGCAGCTCTCGCGTCCGCGCAACTGCTCGATCCGCGCCGAGACGAAGGTGACCTCGGACGGCAGCTGGTCGCGCACGATCACGTTGCGCGCCGCGGACGGCCCGTTGTTGGCGACGGTCACCTCGAAGGTGAGCGCCTCGCCCGCGGCGGCCGCGCCCGGTGTGCTGGTCTTCATGGCCATCAGGTCGGCCACTTCGCCGACCACGACCGTCGCTTGCGCGATGTTGTTCGCGCGGTTGGGATCGATCTCGTCCGACCACGTGCCGGCGCCGTTGTGGAGTCGGTTCGCATCCGAGGAGCCGACAAAGTCCGGATCGACCGTCACGACGACCGTCATCGTGGCGGCCTCGCCCACCGCAAGCTCGTCGATCACACAGCGCGGCGGCGAGGCGGGGTTGCCCGGCTGGCCGGGCGAGCAGCCGCCCGCCCCGTTGGGTCCGACGGCCGCAACAGAGACCACCTCGACACCCGCGGGCAGCGCGTCCTCGATGACGACCTGGGTCGCCGTGCTCCCACCCGGCGCTCCCGGCGCGGGCGCGATGTTCGTCGCGGTCAGCGTATAGGTCACCCGGTCACCGGCCGTCACCTGGTTTGGCGTGACGGTTACGACACCGCAGGCGGCCGGATCGTGCACGCCACCGACCGCGGTCTTCGTCAGCCCGAGATCGGCCGTGTCGAGCACCGAAATCCGGTCGCGCGCTTCGTTGTTGCGCAGATCCGGGTCCGGCGTCCCTGCTTCGTGGATGCCGCCATCGGCGGAGACCACGCGCACGGAGTTGTTGATGTCTTGTGTTTCCGCGGCCGTGACCTCGATCTGCATGGTCCAGCGTCCGCTGCCCAGCCCGCTGCCGACCGGCTCGAGCCGGTCTTGCAGGCGGCACTCAATCAACTGCCCCGATTGCGGCGCCGGTGCCGGGACCAAGCGGCATACGTCGTTGCGCGCTGGATCTTGGCTGTTGGTAACCGGCCCGACGAGTTGGAAGACGCCGTCGGAGAGAATCGTGTCCGTCACCACCACGTCGTGTGCGGAGCTTGGCCCCAGGTTCTCGACGCGGATCGTGTAGCTGAAGACCTCACCGGCGCGCACCTGATCGTCCGGCTTGCTCACCTTGGCAACGGCCAAGTCGGCCAGCTCCGTGAGGAGCGTCCGCTGCCGCGCCAGGTTGTCCGGCGAGTCAGTGTCCGGTTCGTCCGAAACGGCGCGCGCTGAGAAGGGCAGCACGAGCTCGTCCGCGGCCAGCGCCCGCGTGATGAAGGCATCCGGCGAGACCTCGGTCTGGATCACCAGAATACGCGTCTGGCCGGGGCCGATGTCGCCCAACTGGCACGTCAGCATGCCCGTGGGCGCCTCGACACAAGCCGGAACGTTATCGTCGGCGATGTAGCGCACATCGACCGCAAGCGAAGCGGTCAGCACGACGTTGGTTGCGATGCCCGAGCCCTCGTTGAGGACGCGGACCTCGTAGAAGAGCGCGTGGCCCGCGACGGCCGGCCCCGCGAACGGGAAGGCCGGCGGCGGCGGTGCGACGATCTGCGCCGGGCTGGCGCTGAGCACCAGCGGCGCGACGCCGTCCGCGCCGAGCGTGAACGGGAGCGTGCGTGACGCGTCGCCCGGTACGCCGGCGAGCGCTTCGGATGCCGGCGCGATGCCTTCGCTCGTCGCAGGAACAGCGAGCACCGGTGTTGCATCGAGCGACGGCAAGATACCGCCATCCGACGACGAACCCGGTCCGCGCGGCGGATCCTGGAACGGCCCCGGGAAGGGGCCGGGCCGTGCGATCACCGTGACGTGCAGGTCGACGCTGGGCGCCGCGATGGAAACGCGCGCTGTGTTGTTCGTACGGTCGATATCGCCGGTCGTGGAGGTGGCCGTCGCGCGGTTGACGAGGGTCCGCCCGCCGAAGCCCGGCAGGAGCCGCGCGAAGATCACGAGGCTCTCGCTCGCACCGTTGAGCATGTCGCCCACGGTCCAGACGCCCGTGCTGCCGTCGTAGGCGCCGCCTCCGTCGTCGGCCACGTAGGCCAGCCCGGTCGGCAGTCGATCCACGACGCGCACGGCCTCGGCCGTCTCCGGCCCGAGGTTGTTCACCGTGAGCGTGAAGGTGATCAGCTCCCCCTCCACGTAGGGTCCGGGCGAAGCCGTCTTGAGCATCTGGAGGTCCGCGCCGAGGATCCCGACGTCGGCTGTGGCTTCGTTGTTGTTCGGCGGGTTGTTCTCGTCGAAGGGATCGGGCAGGTTGGTGCCCGTCACGGTGGCGATGTTGGTGAGCGTCATGCCGCCGGTGCCGGCCACCGCGGTGCCCGTGATCAGCAGCGTACGGGTATCGCCCGTCATGGTGCCTTCGTCGTAGGCAAGCGTCCCGATCGTCCAGCGTCCGAGCAGCGGGTTGTACTCCGCGGCCGGATCGGCGCCTGCAAAGGCAAGCCCGCCGGGCAGGAAGTCGGTCACCACGACGTTCTCGGCCGTGTTGCGGCCCAAGTTGGTGATCGTGAGCTCGAAGGTCACCTGCTCGCCCTCGCGGATCTGGGACGGCGTGGCCGTCTTGGTCAGCTCCAGGTCGGCGAAGGTGAGGAAGGCCGGCTCCTGGTCGATGTTGTTGTCATCGTCCGGATCGCCTTGGTCGGGCGCCATGATCGTGACCGTGTTCGTGATGACGTCCACGACGGCTGCGGCGCCGGCGTCCACCGTGCCGGTCAGGATCAACGTGGCCATGTCGCCGATTTGCGTGGAAGGCGTGAAGACGCCGAGCGCGCCGATGTCCCACGTGCCCATCGTTCCGCTGGTCGGCGTATAGGTGCCGCGGTCCGTCGAGAAGTCCACGATCGTGATACCCGGATCCATGACCTCGTCGACGGAGGCCATCGTGACCGGTTCCGGGCCGAGGTTGATCGCTTTGATCGTGTAGACCACCGTATCGCCCTCGTAGGGCGTCCGGTTGTCGATCGTCTTGGTGATCGTCAGATCGGCGCCCTTGACAACAACGCCGGTGCTGGCGATGTTGTTGACGGAGCGCGGGTCCGAGGGGGATACAGCCGGCACGGACTGCCCGCTGATCTCCGCGTAATTCGGGATGAAGCCGTCGTAGCGCAGCACGTTGTGGCCCTTGCAGTTGGCCACGTAGAGGTCACCGTCCGGACCGAAGACCAGACCGTAGGGATCACTGAGCTGGTCCGACTCCTCGTCGTTGGGGTCGAACTCCACGAACTCACCGGCGAAGAGGCCTACGCCGTTGGGCGGTGCCTGTGGCGTGAAGGCAAGCACGTTGCTCGTACCGCGGCTCACCACGTAGAGGTTGCCGTCCGGACCGAACTGAAGGCCGTCCGCGCCGGACAGGCCGTTGCCCTGCGCGAAGATCGATACATAGGTGCCGAGCTCGCCGTCGAAGGCCATGACACCGCCAGGCGTGCTGACGAAGAGCTCGCCGATCACGTCGCCGTTGAGGTCCGGACCGAATACGAAGTCACGCGGCGCAACGAGCGACGGGGAGCCGCCGACCTCCACGAAGGGCGCCGTATAGGGTGCGCCCTCCAAGAATCCGAAGCCGGGGCCGAGGTAGCGGGTGATGGTATTGCCCGTGTGGTTGGTCACGTAGAGGTCATCGTCCTCCGGACCGAAGGCCAGGCCGACGGGACCATCGAGCTGCTTCTCCGCGATGAATGCAAAGGGCCCGGGCACCACCTGCTGAATGAAGGCGCCGGTCGAGCCGTTGAACTTCAGCACGCGGTTGTTGAAGAAGCTCGCCACGTACAGGTTGCCGTCGGGGCCGAAGATCAGATCTTCTGGGCCGTCGAGCAGCGGATGGCTGGCGAAGACGTCGATGAACGCCCCCGTCGTGCCGTCGTAGCGCTTCACCACGTCGTCGTGGTGGCTTGACACGTAGAGGTTGTCGTCGGGGCCGAAGATCAGATAGCGACCACAGTTGAGGCCGTCCACGGAGACCTGCGACAGAACCTGGTTGAACGACGCACCGATGTCGTAGCGCAGGATGCGGTCGTTGTCCGCACTCGCGACGTAGATATCGCCGTTGGGGGCGATTGCGAGCTTGTCGGGACTATCCATCCCGGACGAGGCGAAGGTCGGCGGCAGATAGGCGCCGGTCATGCCGTCGTAGCGCAAGACGCGATCGTTGTTGCCGCTTGCAACGTAGAGCTGGCGGTCGTCGCCCATCCGCACGCCGCGCGGCGCGTCCAGCCCGCCACTGCCCGACGGAATGAAGTTCGGGTTGAGGATGCCACCACTCGCGCCATCGATCTGCATCACGCGGTCGTTGGCGGAGTCCGCCACGTAGAGATGACCGTCTTCCCCGAAGTCCAAGCCCCATGGCTGCGCGAGACCACTGCCCGCCGCGAAGGAGCCCATCGAGGCGCCATCGGAGGTGTAGCGGTGCACTCGTGAGGTAAACGGGGAAACGACGGACACGTATAGGTTGTTGTCAGGACCCACGTCTAGCCCGGTGTAGACCTCGAAGGGCGACGACGCGGTAAAGCCGATAAACATGCCGGGGTCGTCCATGTCGGTCGGACCACCGAACTTCAGGATCGCGTTGTCGCCGGAACCGAAGCGCACGGCGACATAGAGGCGCTCCGTGTCGTCGTCCACGCGCACAAGCGCGATATCGTAGACCTCGATGATCGTGTTGATGATGAAATCCAGCTCGATGAAATCATCGACGAAGCCGCCGTCGGTGTTCTGATAACGACGGACGATCAACTCGGTGCTGTTCGTCGGATTGCGGAAGCCCGCATAGAGCAGCGATCGGTCATCCGACTCGCGCACCGCGCGCAGGGCCGGCAGCCCCGTGGCGACGGTGTCTACGAGGTCGCCCGACGGCGTGGTCTCGTAGCTGAGCACCTGGTTGGTTCCGGCGCTCACCACGAGCAGCCGGCCGTCGTTGAAGAGCAGGCCCTGTGGGCTGTCCAAACCGCCACGGGCAGGCGGCACGAAGGCGTAGTGGAAACCGCCGTCGCCGCCGTCGTAGCGCAACACGGCGCCGCCGCCTGCGCTGCTGACGTACAGGTCGCCCTCCGGACCGAAGGTGATGTGGGAGCCACCGGCCAGCCCGCCGTCCGCGCCAAGCACGAAGGCTTGGAGTAGGGCAGGGAACGCCGGGTTGCCGCTGAACACGAGCACCTCGCTCGTGCCCTCGCTGGACACCCACAGGTCGTCGAAGGTGTCGCCGTTTAGATCGCGCCCAAAGACCAGACCATTCGGTAGGGTGAGGGTCGAACCTGGGAAGGGCATGGCGGGATCGCCGTTCGAGGCGGCCACGATGGCCTCGAAGACACCCGTCGTGCCGTTGTAGCGCCGCACCTGGCTGTTGGTGGAGCTGCTGATGAAGAGCTCTCCACCGGGGCCGAAGGTCAGGTCCTTCGGGCCCTTCATGCCGTTCGGGAAGGGAATCGAGGTCTCGTCGACGAACGTGCCGGCGAAGGCACCCGTCCCGTCGTAGCGCAGCACCACATTGTTCACGAAGCTGGTGACGTAGAGCAGGCCGTCGGGCCCCCACTCCATGCCCATGGGACCGTTGAGGCCACCGCTCTCGCTTACGGTCGTGTTGGGATTGTCCTCGACGAAGATGTCGATGAACGCACCCGTCGTCCGGTTGTAGCGCAGAATCTGGTCGGTGTCGTAGCTGGAAACGTACATGGCGCCGTCCGGCCCGATCACGGCATCGATCGGCTTGCGCAGGCGGCCGGTGGGGACCTCGTCGTCGACGACGAACTCCTCGCGGAAACGGCCGTGATCGGCCGCGGTGTCCGGACCGATCGTGCCGAAGATCTGGAGCGTCGCCATCTCGTCGCGCGCAAGATCGCCGATGGTCCAGATGCCGGTTCCGCTGTCGTAGGAGCCTTTCGTGGCGCTGGAGCCGGTGACGATGATCTCCGGCGGCACTTGGTCCTCCACGGTCACACCCGTGGCGTTGTAGCGCCCGTTGTTCGTGACCTTGATCTCAAAGGTGATCGGATCACCCTCGTTGTAGCACTCCATGTCCGTGCTCTTGTAGAGCACCTCGAGGTCGGCCCCTGGTGGCGGCGGAGCGTCAAAGCGCACGGCGAGGCCGGCGTCGACGGAGGGCGCGTAACCGGTGTTGCCGGGATTGCAGACGTAGCCGAGGCCGGCGTTGGGAGCATCGGGGCCGTCGAGGCCGATCGACGCCGAGGCACCGCGGCTGCCGTCGCCGCCGGTGCCGAGCGGGCCGACCACGAGGGGGCGCCATTGGTGCATGGTCGAAATGGACGCGGACGCCGCGAGCACCCAGCCGCTGGCACCGACTGCGATCCCGCTCGGCTCGGTGAGGAAGCCCTCACCCGCCAGGATGAAATCACCCAGCAGGGCCCCGGTGGCGTCGAAGGCAAGGATCGCATCCGTGGCAGAGTCCGTGACCAATAGGGCGGAGCTCGCGGGATCCACCAACATGTGCTCCGGATCGTCCAAGCCTCCCGTAAACGGTGCGACGCCACCCGCGGCCGGCGCGCCCGTCGTAGCGGAGAAGCTGCGCACGCTGGCCGTGCCCCGATCCGCGATCAAGAAGTTGCCGCCGCGCAGGAGGATGCCGACCGGGGAGCTGAGACCTGTAATGAAGTCGCCGAGATAGCTGCCAGGCGAGCCCCCGCTCGGGCCCTGGTAGCGCTTCACGACATTCGTCGAGGTCGTGACGAAGAGATCCCCGGTCGGGCCGACCTCGATGCCGCGTGGACCCACGAGCCCCCCGGTCTCGTCCGGAAACGGCGGGAAGGGATTCCAAACGAACTTGCCCGTGCCGACCGGCGCGCCGGTCGTGCCGTTGAAGCGCAGCACCTCGTTGGACGAACTCGTCACATAGATGTCGGTGCCGATCACCGCGATGTCGGTCGGACCCGTGAGTCCTGCCGATCCCCCCGGCACGAGCGTGCCTGCAAAGAAGCCCGTGGCCTGGTCGAAACGCAGGATGTTGTTGCCGCCGAAATTGGCCACCAAGATATCGCCCGTGGGACCGAGCGTCATGCCGCGTGGATCGCTCAGACCGGCTCCGCTCCACGTCGGCTGAAGACCGACGTCGAAACGATGCACCTGATCCGAGGCGAAGCCGGACACGTACAGATCGGCAAATCCGTCGCCGTTGCCGTCCGCACCGAAGCGCAGACCCCGCGGCGCGTCCAGTCCGTTCATGCCCGCCGCTACCGCGTCGCCGGCGAAGGCGCCGCTCACGCCGTAGTAGCGCAGAACCTCGTCGGTGTTCTCGCTGGACACATAGAGGTTGCCGTCGTGCCCGAAGGCCAAACCGCGCGGTCCGTCCAACCCGCCCGAACCCGCGGCGACGAAGGTATCGAGAAATACGCCGCCCGCGGTGTAGCGCAGCACGCGATCGGAGCCGTGACTGCTGACGTAGAGGTTGCCGTCCGGGCCGAACACGATATCGTCGGGCCCGCTAAGACCGTTGCCCGCGGCCACGAAGACGCCGAGGAAGGCGCCCGTTGCGCCGTCGTAGCGCAGAACCTGGTTTGTGTTGAAGCTCGCCACGTACAGGTTGTTTCCGGGGCCATAGGTCAGGCCGCGCGGTCCGTCCAGCCCGCCTAAGCCCGCTGGGATGAACTTCGAGATCGGCAAGCCTTGATTGAGCAGGCCGGGGACCGCCGTTGAACCGCGGTAGGCGATGACCTCATTCGTGTCGAAGCTGGAGACGAAGAGATCGTCGAACGTGTCGCCGTCGAGATCGCCGGGACCGCCGTCCGTGCCGTCGCCTACGGTCATGCCGCCCGGGTTCATCAGCCCGGTCTGACGGCTGCGGACATGGTTGCCGACGAAGGTGCCGCCCGACCAGCGCTGGACCTTGTGCCCCGCCGTGGAGCCGACCATCAGCTCCCCGCCGGGCTTGAAGGCGAGCGGGTCCGGTGCGCCGCTCTCGACGTTGAAGTACTCGAAGATGATGTCGCCGCTGCGCTCGAAGAGTTTGGCCTGGACGATCACGGTGTCAGCCGATACCGCGAAGCGGCTCACCTGCTCCCACTGCACGATGAAGGTGCGCATCGGGAAGTCGCCCTTCACTTCCCAGTAGACCTCGCCGAAGGTGCTCGGGTTGAGGTCGTCCCAGTAGGGCAGGATGGCGCCGAACGGGGTTGTGGCCGTCGGCGGACACGCGTTGGCGAACGATGTGAACGGCGCGCCGAAGCTCAGCAGGCCGTTCGAGCAAACGAAGATCTGCTGGTGGTCGATGTCATGGTAGGTGAAGACGAAGGGCGGCTCGTCGTCGTCGGCGCCGAACTCGCCGTCCATGGGCACCAAGCTACACGAGTCATCGGTCAGGCCAAGGGGCGTGCCCGTGAAGTGGATATCGTCAAAGTCGAATTCCGGTGGTATGACGCCCGGAGGATTTGGGGGCTCGTTGCTGTCGATGAAGGTGTAGTAGCCCTCGGCGGGCGAACCACCGCCCATGAGCATCGTGGGCGCGAGATCCGGCGACGCGGTTTCGCTGGGCGAACGGCCGGCGCGCGCGACGCCGGAACCGAGCGCCGCCGCAAAGAGCAGCGCGAGGCCCGCGGCGCGCAGCACGCGTCGGGGCACGGTGAGGCGCAGCGTACGGTCGGCCGCCCGGCCATCGCCGGGCCCGGGCAACCGCTCGCGTCGCCGCGTGGGTCGAAGCGCCGGAAGGCGCTTGGGGGTCGTCATTATCGGACCTCCGTCCCGAGCGTCCGCGGTCGTCCGATACCCGGACAGTTGGGCGGATCCTCAACCCCGAAGTGGTCGAAGATCGGGAAGGCCTCAAAGGCCTTCGACTCATCGCCGGGGATATCGCCGCCGGTTCGCGTGCCGCCGACGCGCTCAACAGCCACGCCGCCGAGCCCGACCAGGTTGCGCACGAAGCCGCCGCGGCTGTCGAAGACCGGGTGGTCCCAATAGACCGCGGATATGACCATGGAGCCCAGATAGCGCTGCGGGATCCAGCCCCAGGTGTTGAGGTCGATGTACTCGACCTGCTTCTCGTTGAGCTTCTGGCAGACCTCGTCGATCCGCCCGTTCTGGTCGTATAGATACATCACGAAGTCGGTGAAGCCGGGCTTGGGCACCAGGTTGGTGATCGCGATCTCGCTGGTGACCCCGTTGTAGCCCTTGGCGATCAAGGGAATCGCGAAGACCGCAGAGCCGCTGGCCTTGCCACCGGCATTCGAGCCGATCTGCCAGTCGTAGATCAAGCACTCCGTCTGGCCGTTGTAGGCCACGGCTTCCTGCCGCTGCGTGCGCGCCGGATCGCTCCAACGCTCGAGCAGCGCGACGGAAAGCACACGGGGCGGATCGACCAAGGGGCTGCCGGGCGCGAACCATTCCTGGCTTTCGACGCGCGCACTGCCGACCCAACCGCCGGGCAGGCTGGCGATGACGGGCAGGAAGAAGGTCTGGCTGCCGCGCGGGCAGATCCAGTCTACGAGCGTCGTGATGATGCCTCCGCCATGATCCATGAAGTAGACCTTGACCTTGGCGGCGTGCACACCGGAGAGGTTCTGGACTTGGATGGCGGTATCCCAGCCCTGGTACTCGCTGTAGGTCAGCGGCAGGAAGTTCACCTGGTTGCCGTAGGTGAAGTCGAGCTCGAAGACGTCGGCCGGATAGCCGTTGTAGCTGGTGAAGTGGTTGGCGCCGAGGGTGTCGATAACGACGCCCAGGGGCTGGGTCGATCGGATCCATGCCGAGCCCAGCCAGTCTGGGCCGACCACGGTGTTCGGATCGAAGGTGATGGTCTCGCCCGGGGCAAGGCTCAGCACATCGCCGAGCGTCGGGCGCATGCAGTTATCCGCCGCATAGAACCACAGTTCGAGCGACGTGCAGAGCATGCCGGAGTTCTGGATGTGCAACGCGCTGTTGAGATCCGTGCGGTTGGCGAAGACGAGCGGCGCGTAGAAGGCATGACCACCGCTGGCGGGGTCGTAGGCGCCTTCCAGGTCGCTCGAGATGCCGATGTACGCCGCGTTGACCGACAGCGCAGGATCGATAGGGTCGGGGCAGTTGCGGTTGACGGAGACGGCCATCGGCTCGCCGCGATAGCGGCCGAAGTCGTTCGTACGCCACACGCCGCGGTTGCGGTAGGCCGTGTCGAAGCGCACCCACTCCAGGTAATCGCCGACGACGCGGAAGAAGAACTCGTCGCAGATCAGCGCGCCGAAGGGAATCTCCGTGCCCGGCTGCACCTCGATGCGTTCCGCGGATAGCGAGTACACCACGGCGCTGGTTGCGCCGACGGGAATCTGGTTGTTGGCAAACGTCCACGCACTACCCGGCCGCAGCAAGCCGCCACACTCGCTCTTGAGCGGACCCGCAGCCTGCGGCGGACAACTACCTGCTTCGCCCCAGGCAACCAGTAGCGGTATGGAAGGCGCATCGCCCACGTTCTGTACTTGGATCCAGGTGTCGCATTCATCCGTGCCGAGGATCGGCAACTGCAAACGGAAGTCGACACCGGCGCACGGGATCTCGATCCGGGCCGTGTCCATCGCGGATACGAGCGGCACGCAGGGCAGATCCGTTCGGCCTGAGTTCACCGGGTTCGCGGTGACCTCCACGGTGTCGCCCGCGATGCCGCATTCCTTGGTGACGTGCGGCACGGTGACGCTCCGCAGCACGACCTCGCCCGGCGCGACCGGTAGCTTGGGATCGACGCCGAAGGTGATCGTGTCGGTAAAGATGATCGTGTCGCCGAGCGTGCGCGTGCGCAGCGTGTCTGTGACGCGAATCGTGTCGAGGTAGGTCGTGCCGTTGTTGGTGATCTCGTAGCAGAACGTGACCGGCTGACCCGTGCGGTTGATCTGCGGCACGTCGGCGCCGGGGCAGCGCCCGTCGAAGGAGATCGTCTTGTTGACCGCGATCGAGGGACACTCGATGGTCGTGGCTTCGAGCGCCTCGTTGTTGGAGGGGTCCGGGTCGAGCGTCGGGGTGCGCGGCTCCGTCGGCGCAACGCCCGCCGGATCGTCCACGGTGGGCTTCTCGGGCGGGCCGACGATCACGGGCGGCCAATCCGTGTCGTTGCGCCGGGTCTCGACGCGAGCGCGGTTGATCGCGACCCCGCCGCAGGGCGCCTCTTGGCGGACCATGACCGCGATCGTGACCGTCACGCTGTCGCCGCAGTTCACGCGGCCCAACTCCGGTACACCGGCGTTGTTCTCGCCCATGCCGACGCGAACCGTAATCCGCCCATCGTCACGGACCTCGACGACCTCGCCCTCCGTGACCTCGACCATCACCTGTGCCGGGTCAACGGCAACGTAGGCAGCGGGCAGCCAGTCGACGACGTATACATCGGCCGCGTCGGAGGGCCCGGTGTTGGTTACGACCACCGTCCAGGTGATCATGCCGCCGGGTACGACGGGATCGCACTGCAAGAAGGCATTGTCCGGATTGGGCGGCGGATCGAGCACGAGGTCGGTCTTGTCGATGACCAGATCGGCCTCGGCGATGATCCGCGTGCGCTCCGTGTCGCGATCGTTCGCGGTGCGGAAATCGGTCGTGGTCGTGCTGATGAAGGCCGTGTTGCGCGCGATGGCGCCGGCCTCCGAGTTGAAGGCCGTCGCGCTCTGCGCGTTCTCGGCGTCCAGCACATAGCCCTTGTCGACCATCGTCACGAGATCGAAGGCATAGGCCAGCCCCGGCACGAGCGTACCGACGCCGCCGTCGATAATCGGCTCGTTGTGATCGAGGTAGCGCTCCACGGTGACCAGGTTGGCGACTGGATCGTAGGAGCAGGTCACAAGGTCGTCGGGATCGAGCGGCTCACAGCGGACGAAGGTCTCGCCGGTCAGCGCGGGCTGCTTGAAGTCCAAGGTGTCGGTCAGCACGACGCCGACCGCCGTGGAGGGGCCACTGTTGCCGAACTCGATGCGGTAGCGGTGCTCTTCGCCCGCCATCGCCAGATCCGGCTCGAAGATCCGATCGAAGCGAGCCTCGGCCGGCACGTCACGCTTGCGCAGGTAGTCGTTGGCGAGCGGATCGGTGAACGGGCCACCGGGACCACCGACATCCGCCACGGCGTGCACTACGGTGTCCGTGCAAGCGAGGTTATCCGGATCGAAGGGATCGTCGGTCAACGGCAGCGTGGGCGGCACGGCCTGCAGGACGGCGTCCAGGCTCAGCGGGCCCACGAAGGGCAGCGGCGCGGGCGCGTCGGGCGGCGATGTCGGCGACTCG
>JAJCYU010000107.1 GCA_029262755.1 Anaerolineae bacterium | reverse complement strand
GACGGCGATCGCGCAGTCGGGGCGAGCGACGCCGATCGCGCAGCCGAGGCGAGCGACGCCGATCGCGCAGCCGGGGCGAGCGACGGCGATCGCGCAGTCGGGGCGAGCGACGGCGACCGCGCAGCCGGGGCGAGCGACGGCGATCGCACAGTCGGGGCGAGCGACGCCGATCGCGCTGTCGGGGCGATCGGCGACGGGCGGTTGGCGGCGACGGACATTCCTCCCTCCGTGCCGCGTGTGCTTCCCGCGTCCGAGGGGCAGCGGGCGCTCTATTTTTTGCATCGGCTTGATCCGGCGAGTGCGGCCTATGTCAATGCGTTGGCGGTGCGGGTGCGGTCGCCGCTGGATCGGGTGGCGTTGCGGGCTACGCTGCGGCGGTTGATGGCGCGTCACGAGGGCTTGCGCACCGGGTTTGTGATGGTTGACGGGGAGCCGCGCCAGCGGGTGCATGCGGCGGAGGATCGGGCGTTGGCGTTGCCGTTGCATGTGCACCACGTGCGTGGGCTCGACGAGGCGCAGTTGGCCGAGCAGGTCGGTGGGGTTGCGCGGCGGGCCATGGATCTGCACCGGGCGCCGTTGTGGCGGGTCGATCTGTTTGAGCGAGGGGCGGAGCCGCCCATCCTGCTGCTGACGATCCACCACATCCTGTCCGACCTGTGGTCGATCGCGATGCTGCTCGACGAACTTGGCACGCTCTACGCAGGCGAGGTGGCCGGCGAACCGGCCGTGCTGCCGGCGCCGCGAAGCACCTTTGCCGATGCCGTTGGGTGGCAGACGGAGCTGCTGGCCGGTCCGGAAGGAGAGGCCCACGCGCGCTACTGGCAGGCGAAGCTGGCCGGCGCGCCGACGTCCTTGGCGTTGGTCGGCGATCGTCCGCGGCCGCCCGTGCAGACCTTTGAGGGCGCTTCGGAGCGGCTGGTGGTTGAGCCCGCACTGGCGCGGGGTCTGAAGACGCTCGCTGCCGAGCACGAAGCGACGCCGTTCATGGTGTTGCTCGCCAGCTATGCGCTGCTGCTCGCGCGGCATACGGGTCAGGACGAGGTCGTCATCGGCTCGCCGGCCGCCGGCCGTAGTAGGGCGGATTTCGCGGACGTGTTCGGCTACTTCGTGAACCCCGTGCCGCTGCGGATCGACGTCGGCGCCGCTGCGACGGTGGGCGCGTTGATCGCGCAGGTCAGGGCGACCGTGCTGGATGCCCTCGAGCATCAGGACCTGCCCTTCTCCACGCTCGTCGAACGGCTGCGACCGCCGCGCGACGCGAGCCGATCGCCGGTGTTCCAGACCCTCTTCGTGCTCCAACGGGCTCAGGTTCTCGCCGAGGAGGGTATGACGGCCCTTGCACTGGGCGAGAGCGGCGCGCGCATCAACTTGGGCGGCCTGGACCTGGAGTCCTTTGCCCTCGATCAGCGCATCGCCCAATTCGATCTCACGCTCATGCTTGCGGTGGAGGACGACGGGCTGATCGGCACCTTCGAGTACAACACGGACCTCTACGACGGCGCGACGATCCGACGCATGGCCGGCCAGTGGCGCCACCTGCTGCGCGGCATGATCGAGACGCCGGAGCGTCCGGTCCAAGCACTGCCGATGCTCGGCAGCGCGACCCGCACCCGCCTGCTCGAAGACTGGTCGCACGCCGCGACCCACTACGAAGGCGACACGAGCGTCGCCGCGCTCTTCGATGCCGTGGCAGCGCGGCGCCCCACGCAACCTGCCGGCGAGTACGGCGACACCGTGTGGAGCTACGCACGTCTGCGCCGTGTCGCGCGCGACGTGGGGCAAACGATCGCGGCGGAGGTGGTGGAGGCGGCGGCGATTCCGATCCCATCGGAACCGGAATCGAATGGAGCGCGCGACGCATCGTCGGCCCGCCCTGCGTCATCGGCCCTTGCTGCCTCCTCGTCCCACGCGACGTCGTTGGTGGCCGTGCTCGCCGAACCAGGCTTGCCGCTACTGGCAGGGCTCTTGGGCACCATGTATGCGGGATGCGGCTTCGTGCCGATCGCGGCGGAAGAGCCGGACGAGCGGGCCCGCCTCGTGTTGGCGGACTGCGCGGTCGGGCTGCTGCTCGTCGACCGCGCGCAGGAGGCCAAGGCGCGGCGCATCGTGGCCGGCATGACGGCGCCGCCGCGGGTTCGCGTGCTCGAGGACATGCTGGATGAAGCGGGGGCGGAGATGAGGGCGGCGGGAGTTTCCGACGTCTACGAACATACCGCGGTGGGTATCGACGTTGGCATTGACGTAGACAGCGACGTAGACAGCGACGACAGCGGAAGTTCGGATGCGTCGACGCTGCCGGTCGTGGAGCCCGATGCGATCGCGTACGTGATCTACACCTCCGGCTCTACGGGCATGCCCAAGGGCGTGCCGATCACGCACCGGCAGCTGGTGCCCGTGCTGCGCTGGCGTATCGCGGAGCATGGTCTCGGCGAAGGCACACGCACGATCGGCCACCTGTCGCATGCCTTCGACTTCGGCTTGTACGAGATCCTTGTGACGCTGCTCTCCGGCGGGACCTATGTGATCTTCCCGGAGCCGATGCTCGCCCGGTTGGCCGCATACACCGACCATATCGGCGATCGTGCGGTGAACACGCTCTTTACGACGCCATCGCTGTGCCGCGAGTTGGTGCGTCTGGGGCGACCCTTGCGCACGGTGCGCTTCGTAGAGTTCGGAGGCGAGTTGCTGACGCCGCAGCTTGTAGAGGGCGTGCTCGACCTGATGCACCCGGGCGCCGATGCGACGGTGGCCAACGGCTATGGCCCGACCGAGACGACGATCAACTGCACGCTGTGCCCCGTCACGCGCGCGACGCTGCCCGACTATCGCGGGCGGCCCTCGATTCCCATCGGCAGGGTCTGCGCCAACTTCCGGCTCTACGTGCTGGATGCCACGCGACAACCGGTGCCCGTCGGGGTCGTGGGCGAGTTGTGGATCGGCGGCGACAGCGTCAGCGACGGCTACCTCGGCCGACCGGATACGACGGCGGAGCGCTTCGTGCCGGATCCCTTCGTCGGCGGGTCCGCACGCATGTATCGCAGCGGCGATCTGGTGCGCTACCGCGCCGATGAGCAGCTCGAGTTCGTGGCACGTGCGGACCGCCAGGTGAAGCTGCGCGGCGCACGGGTCGAGCCGGGCGAGATCGAGGCGGTCCTCGCCGAGCATGCCTCCGTCGGCGCAATCGCCGTGCGCGTGATCGTGGATGATGCAACGGGCGAGCAGCAGCTCGTCGCATGGACCTCCGGTGTCGATGGCGGCCCCGCGCCCGAAGCCGACGCGCTCCGCGCCTGGGCGCGCGCCCGTTTGCCGCGGCCGATGATCCCCCAGCACATCGTTCCGCTCGCCATGCTGCCCTTGACCGCCAACGGCAAGCTCGACGAGGCGCGCCTGCCGCTACCCGCTGCGGCGTCGAGCGCGCAAGAGAATGCTGCGAAAGAAGACGCGCCCATCGCCGACCCGGCAACGCGGATCATCGCCGGGCTCTTCGAGGACCTGCTGGATAGCGGCCCGGTTGGGGCGGACGATGCGTTCTTCGATCTCGGTGGCCATTCCCTGCTGGCCGTGCGACTACTGACCGACATCCACGCCCGCTTCGGCGTCGAGCTGCCGCTTTCCAATCTGGTGGTGGGCGACACCCCGTCGGACATCGCCGCCGCACTGCGCGCGCATGGTGGGGCGGACGGGGGCGGTGACGAGGATGGGAACGAGTACCGGCACGGTGACGAGCACGAGCACGGTGCCGGGCACGAGAACCAGGGCGCACAGAGCCAGCGACCTGCCATCCGCGGTGCATATGCGCTCGAGGGCGCTTCGACGGCGGCGGGCGTCGCGGCCGCTATCGCGCGGCGTGGGTCGCGCGTGAAGCGGACGGCCTCGACGCCGCGCCTGGTGACCGTGCAGGAGGGTGGCGACCGGCCGCCTGTGTTCTTCGTGACGGCCGGTCATGGCAACGTGGCCGCGGTACGCGATCTCGTGCAGCGGCTGGGGCCCGAGCAACCGGTGTACGTGTTGGAGCCGCGTCTAGAAGCCGCCGGCAGCGCGGTCCGCGCAGAGCGTGGAGCCCGCGGAAAGCCGCGCTTGCGGCGCAAGCGGCGTAGCGGCGCGACCAAACGGCGCGGGCAGGCCGTCGCCGCCGGCTACGTGCGCGCCATCATGACCGCGCAGCCGACGGGGTCGGTGCGATTGTGCGGCTACAGCGCGGGCGGCGGGCTCGCCCTTGCGGTCGCGAGCGGTCTGCGCGACGCGGGCCGCGAGCTGGCCCTGCTGGCATTGCTCGATCCGGCGTTCGGCTTCTCGGCCGCCGGGCACGGTGTGTACTCCGGCCTGGTCAAGACGGTCGACCAGGTGCTGCCCTATCACCTGGCACGACGCTCGCGCCGGCTGCTTGCGACGCGCGCGTTCCTGACCGATCGCGGCCTCGAGACCGTCTTGCGCGCGGCGCGCGACATCGGCCCGGAACCCTTCGGCGGCGAGGTGACGCTGCTATTGCCCCGCTGGTCGCATGGCCGGCTGCCGCACGTGCGCCGGCGATGGCGTCGCCTGGCGGGCGGCGGCTTGCGCGTTCAGGTGGTGCCCGGCCACCACCGCAGCTTCATCCGCCCGCCGTATTCGGACCGCACGGCAGCCGAGATCGACGCGCTCCTGACCGCTGCGAGAGACGACGCGGGACCCAACCGCGGGGACTGATCGTCCCCGCGACCGGGTCCCGGTCGTTTCGATGCGGTGCGACTCATTGGGCCACAAACCGTACGATCGCTCTCGCGCGAACCGAGGCTCGCTGGTCCTAGGGGCTCGTCAAGGAACAAGAGCCCTTAGCCACCCGACCTTGCGGCTGCGATCGCGTCGGACATGTACTGCGCAAGACCCTCGCCGGACTTGTCGATGTTCTCCCGGAAACGGGGATCGGCAACGTACATCTGCCCTAGGCCCGCGTGGATCTCCGGGCTGCAATCGTAGTACCAGGCCGTGATGTGCGCGCGATGACGCTCCGCAACCTCCGTGGCCGCGGGGTCGTCCGGCGGCGTACCGGCGGCCATCAAAGCGAGGAAAGCATCCTCGATCGCCTGATTCTCCCGCTTGATGCGGATCCAGTCCTCCTTGGTGTACCGTGCGGTACGGTTGGTGGACTGCGTGTAGGCGTCCGAGTCGCCCCATCGCTCCTTGGCCTCCGCTTCGTGCTCGGTCGGGTCGAAATCGCCGAACACCTCCAGCATGTCTTCCGTCTTCATGGCATACCCCTTTCTGTGCGCTTCCGTGGCCGCTTCGATCGCGGCGATCAGGTGTTGGAGACGCACCGCGCGTTGTTCGAGCAGTTGCCGCTGCTGCGAGAGCGCAGCGACCCGGTCGTAGTCCGGTCGGCTCACGATGCGCAAAATCTCGCCGAGACCGAAGCCG
>JAJCYU010000106.1 GCA_029262755.1 Anaerolineae bacterium | reverse complement strand
CAGCCAACCTCGCGCCTTGGTGGGCGGGGCGGGTGACGGGGGCCACGACAGCCGTGACGTACCACGATCTGCGCGTGCCCTACCTCTTCCCCAAGGCCGGACGGCTGCGTGAGGTCGTGACGCACTTGCCGGCGCGAACGGCGGACCTCGCGATCACGACGAACGCCGACGACCACACCGCGCTCGCCGCGTGGGGCAAGGCGACGCGGCTGGCGCTCATTCCGATCGGCAGCAACGTCCCGGACGCACCGCCGCCCGACTACGAGCGCGATGCCTTTCGTGCCGAACACGGCATTACGCCGTCTACCCGGCTCCTGGCCTACTTCGGCTTCCTCAACGCCAGCAAGGGCGGCATGGATTTGCTCGCCGCTCTGGCTGCGCTCCGGGCCGACGGTTCGGGCGGCGAGGCCGCCAACGAACGCGACGTCCGTCTGGTAATGATCGGCGGAAAGGTCGGCGCGAGCGACCCCACGAACGCCGCCTATCTCGCGCGCTTCGAAGCCGCGGCAGCGGCCGCGGGCGTCGCCGAGGCGATCACGTGGACGGGACACGTGCCCCGGCCGATGGTCTCGGCCTGGCTCCATGCCGCCGACGCCGTCGTGCTGCCCTACGCTGACGGAGGCTCGTATCGGCGCGGCAGCCTGCTCGCCGCGTTGGAGCACGGCCGCCCGACCGTGACCACCCACGCACCCGGCGGCCCTGCACGTTCCGTCGGCGGCGGCGGCGGCCTGCCCACGCTCGTGGACGGCGAGTCCGCGCGGCTCGCCCCGCCGGAGGACGGCGCGGCGCTCGCCCGCGCCATCGCATCGGTACTCGACGATCCCACGACGTCCGCACGGCTCGCCCACGGCGCACGCGAGATCGCGACGGCCTTCGGCTGGCCCGCGATCGCACGCCGCCACCTGGCGCTGTACGCGCAGGCACGCGTTGCCGGCGGTGGGGGGGCGCCATGAGCGTGGATTCCGTCGAGCGTCGCGCGCCGTCGCGTCCCCAGGCGCGCGGCGACGTAGGGGCTCGACGCGCGCTGCGGTTGGCCGGTGTAGTCCTTACGGCGGCGTTGCTAACCCTGCTCGTGCGTGCGCTGCCGGCGGAGGCGCTGCGCAGCATGGTGCGCGATGTGCGCCCCGCTACGTTGGCGGCGGCGACGGCCCTGTACGCGCTCGTCCACGTCGCGCGTGCGCTCCGATTTCGGCTTCTGCTCGGACCACGGGCACCGAGCGTCGCGGCG
This sequence comes from Anaerolineae bacterium, assembly GCA_029262755.1. Classification (GTDB taxonomy): domain Bacteria; phylum Chloroflexota; class Anaerolineae; order Epilineales; family Epilineaceae; genus JAJCYU01. The sequence continues at coordinate 11,572 of JAJCYU010000106.1, read as the reverse complement.
CTACTGCCGCTCAGCGCAGCGGTAAGCCTGCTCAACCACGTGCTGATCGCGCGTGCGGGCGACGCGGCCTTCGTCGGGCTGGCGGCGCGCAATCGTCCGCTGCGCGCCGCCGACGGCCTGGCGGCGATCGCCGTGGCGCGCGTGCTGGACCTGCTCGCCGTTGCACTTTGGTTCCTGGCGGCCACCGCATGGTCGATCGGCACGCTACCCGGGCGGAGAGACGCCATCCTCGCCGCGGCGGCGCTCGCGCTGTTGGCGGGCGGCGCATTGTTCGCGTTGGGTCCACTAGCACAGAGGCTGCGGGCCTGGCTGGGCGACGAGCCGGCGGAGAACGAAGACCGCCGGCCGGTCGGTGCGAGCGACGGGACCGCAGGGGACCGGCCGCTCGGTGCGAGCGGCGGGCCGGTCACACTCCGCGCGAGCGACGCAACACGCGACCCCGGCGCGGACGCTTCGCGGCACCTCGCTTCGGGCGGCGCGCGTCGTCGCTTTGCTACGTTGGCCCGGTCGGGCGTCGATGCGCTCGTCGCGTTGCGTGCGGATGGCGTGATGCCGCGGGCGATCGCGGCGACCGGGCTGGCGTGGGGGCTGACCTATGTCTGGCTATGGATGCTCGTGGGTGCGGTTGGGCGCGCGGTGGGCTTCGCGCCCTTCGTGGTCGGCGCCACCTTCGGCACGATCGCCAAGGCATTGCCGCTGCCCACGGTGGGCGGGCACGGTCTGGCGGAGGTCGGCTGGACGCTCGGCTTCACGGCCGTGCTCGGCTGGGCGGTGGCGGACGCCGTCGCGGTCGGCCTCGCCGTGAGCGCGCTGACGGTAGGGATCTCTGCCTTGTACGGAGTTCCGGCGCTCGCGTGGTTGCTTCTGCGAGGGAGCGACGGCGATCGCTTCGGTGACGAGAACGATCGCGCTGCGGCCGGGCAGGGAGGGATGGGGGCCCCAAGCGTTGCGAAAGAGGGCGGCTCCGCTGTCGACCACGCGGCTCCCGACGAACGCGCCGCTACCGACGAACCCGCCGCTCACGACGAGCGCGACGATCGTTCGGAGCGCATCGAGACCGCCACCGGTCCCGCTCGTTCCGACGGTCCCAACACATCCTTGCGCTCTGGAACGTCCTTGCGTTCCGGAGCGCCGGTGCGCTCCCACCGCATAAACAAGGCACACCATTCTGTCCCCGATCGAGACAGCGACCGCTTGCCCGCACGGTCGCCCGAACGCTCGCCCGCGCCCGCACGCTCGCCCGCGCCTGTAGCCTCGCCCCGCAGCACGCCCACCGCGCTCGCTCCAGGGCACGTTCAACGCGTGCTTGGCGTCGCGTTCGCCGCGGCGCTTGGGCTCGTCGGCTGCGCGGATCAAGGCACGCCGACACCGACCGGACCGGGGGACGGCGGACCCGGCGCGCGCGACCACTTGATCCGGCGTGCCTTGGGCGAGGACGTCCTCGTGTTGCCGGAGGAGCTGTCGGCCGTCATACCGGCCCATACCGTCCGTGCTACCGTGGAGCGGCGGCATGTGCTGCGGCCACGCGAGGCGGGCGTCGATGCGCGTTTGCCGGCGTGGCTGGAGGCGCAGCGGCCGCCCCATTGGCTGTGGCATGCGGCGCGCGCGGATGACCGTGTCATCGCGGATTGGCTCGACGCGCGCGCGGTGCGCGTCGTGGACGAGCAGTTTGGTCGTGGAGCGAGCGCCGTCCGGCTCATGGCCTGGCAGCGGCCGCCGGTGTTCGAGGACGATGAATTTCCGCCGACCGTCGCACCGGTGGAGCTGGGGCCGCTCGAGTTGCTGGGCTGGTCGATTGCGCCCGATCCGCTGCAGGCGGGAGGCAGCGCGCGGCTGAGCGTGGCCTGGATCGTCAATCAATCGGAGGCGGCACCGGATCTCAGCTTCTCGGTGGCGCTACTCGACCCGCGCGACCGAGATCGGGGACGACCCAGCGCGTCGGCGGCGCCTTTCGGCGGGCGACGCCCGAGTTCGACCTGGCCCGTGAAGGAGATCACCGTGGCGCCGCACGAGCTGCGCCTGCCGCCCGAGCTGCCGCCCGGCCGGTATCGGCTCGCGCTTCGGGTGCGCGACGAGTCGGCGCGGGACGCCGTGTGGCCGGCGGACGGGCCGTTGGTCCTGGGCGATGTGCAGGTCGTCGCGCCGGCGCGCGGCCCGGGCGGAGCGCGGTGACCGGTGGCTGGCCGCGTCGCAGGTCGCACGGGAATTCCCGCGTGGCCACCGGCCCCGTACAATCCCCGGCGTGATCGAGCCCGCGAAGCCCCAAGAAAAGCGCCGACACATGCGCACCGTGCTGCGCGTGTCGGTCAGCGTCGGCCTGTTGGCGCTCCTGCTGTGGCAGGGTGATGTCGATCTCAGTGCCGTCGGGGGCCTGATCGGCGACGCGCTGCGCGAGCGGCCCGCGCCTTTGCTTGGAGCGCTGCTGCTCTACGGTGTGCTCGGCTCGTTGGCCCGCGGCAAGCGCTGGCAAGCCTTGGTGCGCCCGCTCGGCTACCCGATTTCCCTCGCCCGTTCGACCGAATTGTTCCTGGTCGGCACCTTCTACAACCAGATCCTGCCCACCGGCATGGGTGGCGACGTGCCCAAGGCGCTGCTCGTGGCACGCGACGGCGGCGAGTTGGGCATCGGCAGGGCGCGCGCGGCCAGCAGCGTGCTCGTCGACCGCGCGATGGGCCTGCTGCCGCTGCTCGCGGTCGGCCTTCTCGCCCTCGCGGCGGCGCGCGACCGCGCCACGCCGGCGGTGGCGTTGCTGCTGGTAGGCGCCGGTGTGGCCGGCGTACTGGGGCTCGCGTTTCTGGTACGGGTCGGCTGGTGGCTACCCAAGCTGGAACGGCTCCCGCTGGTCGGCTGGGTGCTGCGCCGACCGCCCGTCGCGAAGTTCGTGGCCTCCTTCGGAGCCTATGGCGGCGGCCCGTTGTGGGCTTCGGCCGGGTGGGGTCTCGTCTTCACCGCGCTGTTGGTCGCCTCGAACGGATTGCTCGGTCGGGCCGTGGGAATCACGCAGGCCGGCTGGCTCGACTGGCTGATCGTCGTCCCGCTTGTCGCGCTTTCGATCCTGCTGCCCTCGATCGGGGGCTGGGGGGTGCGCGAGGTGAGTTATGTCGCCCTGCTCGGCAGCCTGAGCCCGCCGGTGACGGCCGATGCGGCCACGGCGGTGTCGCTGCTGTTCCAGTCGCTCAACCTGCTGATGGCCCTTGTCGGGGGTCTGCTGTACCTGGTACGCGGCGACGTGCGTGTGGATGAAGAGACGGTCGCTGCCCGCGGCGAGGCCGCCGGAAGTGACGAGGGCGGCGCCCCACGGTGAGGCAGCGCGATGCGCGGGTTCTCATCGCGATCCTCGGCGTCGCGACGATCCTACGTGTGTGGGGCAACGGCTGGGGCCTGCCGTTCACCTATCACCCCGACGAGCACCAGTACATCGACAGTGCCGTGGCCATGCTGGGCGGCGACCTCAACCCCGGCCGGTTCAACAACCCTTCGCTGCTTAAGTACATGAACCTGGCCTGGCTATGGCTGGTCTACGGCGCCGGAAGGATCATGGGCTCTTGGCCGGACGTCGCCGGCTTCCAGGCCAATTTCGCGGCCGACCCGACGTGGCTATACCGGCTGGCGCGCACCGCGTTCGCCGGCATGGGCGTGGTGACGGTCGCGGTTACGGGCCACGCGGCCCGGCGCATCTACGGCATGCGCACGGGTCTGATCGCCGCCGCGCTCCTGGCGGGCGCCTTCCTGCACGTCCGCGACAGCCACTACGCGGTGAGCGACGTACCGGCCGCGCTCTGGGTGGCACTGGCGGTCTGGCTGGCCGTGGTCCTGCTCGATGAGCACGATGATCGCAGCGCTGCCCGGTTCCTCCTACTCGGCGGCGCGCTCACGGGCTGGGCGATCGCCACGAAGTACAGCGCGGCCATCGTGCTTCTGCCGATCGGGCTCGCGTGGCTGCTGCGCCCGGGTGCGGGCGTGGGCGTGGGTGCGAGTGGCGACGGTGACGGCGACGGCGACGGCGACGGTCGCAGCTACATCGACGACGACATCGGCGACGACATCGGCGACGAATCGGTCGCGCGCACTACACGCGCACGGAGGGACAGGCGGACGGTGGCCGCAATGGCGCGCCGGCTCGTGCACCCCGCGGTCTTCGGCGCCGCGATCCTCATGGCCGTGGCGTTCCTGTCCGCCGTGCCGTTCGCGGTCCTTGATCGGCCCGCGTTCTGGGACGATATCGCAACCCTCGCCCGCCGTGGGCAGGAGGGCTTCAAGGGCCTGGCGATCGACCCTTCGCCCGGCTGGATCTTCTATCTGAAGTCGCTTCGTTGGGGGCTGGGCGCACCGCTGCTCGGCGCGTCGATCGCCGGCCTCGTGCTCGCGGTGCGCTCCCGTCGCAGGGCCGGCTGGGTGCTCGCGGCGCTGCCGATCGTGCTCTGGTTGTGGATGGGCTCGCAGCTGCTGATGTTCGCCCGCTTCATGATCCCCGCTTTGCCGCCGCTGATGATCCTGGCCGCGATGGCCGTCGTGAAGGCTGCGGAGCGGATGCGGCCATGGCTCGGCCGCCGCAGCGCGCGCACGCCGAGCGCGGGCGTCCTGGCGGCGTGGCTGGCGGCCGTCGTGCTCGCGCCCTCGTTCGTCTCGGCAGTTCGCGCGAACGTGCTGCTTGGACGGCCCGATACACGCGACCTCGCCCGTGCCTGGGTGGAGGCCGAGCTCGCGCCGGGCACGCGGATCCTGTTGCAATCGGGCGGACCGGAGCTGGACGAGGACGGCGCCTTCGTCGTGGAACGCATCGGGACGCTCGATCTGCCCGAAACGCCGCTCGAAGCATGGCACGCGCAGGGGTGGGACGTGCTCATCACGCAGTCGCACGCGACGGATCGACGGTTGCTGGATGCCGAGACGGATGCGGCGTACCAGCGCTACTACGGCGAGCTGGAATCCACGCTGCCCGTCTTGGCCACCTTCGCTCCCGGCCCGGGCGGTGGGCGCCCGCCCTTCGTGTACGCGCAGGTCTACGGTCCCGCGACCGACCTGTGGTCCTTGGAGCGACCCGGGCCCCTGATTCGGATCTACCGCCTCGGGTTGACGGGAGCCGCAACCGACACGCCGTGATGACACGCCGTGATCACGTCGCCCTTGCCCACCGGGTCGCTCCCGTTTGACCGCGGCCCTTCGGCCACCGACAATTCCGCACGGTCCGGCGCCCCCCGCCGGGCCGCCGTCACGCGCATCGACGGCGTGTCGCCCCAAGATCGGGCGCACCCGTGCGCTTCGTGACGTCAAGACATCGCACTAGACGGGCGAGATGACGCGACGGCCATATGCGGCCGCGCGCGGCGCCCGAGGAGGCCACACCATGCTGCGGACGACCAGAAGGACCATCCTGCGCCGATTCGGCGCCTTGCTGATCCCCATGACCGGGATCGCATTGCTCGCCGGCACGCCCACCGTGCCTGCGCATGCCCAACTAGGCGCGGGCGCGCCGGCAGCGATCACGCTCGACGACATCGTCGACGATGCGGCGCTCGGTGCGGCGCTCGGTGCCACGCTCGATGCGCTCCCCAGCGGCGAAGAGACGCTGACGCAAGAGGAAATCGACGCGACGCTCGCGGGCTGGACCGACCAGAGCCGCAACAGCTCCGTGTACGCGGACCACACGCTACGCGGCGTGACCGCGGTCGACGCCAACCACGCGTGGATCGTCGGCGGCGAGCTCGACGAGGACTGCGTGATCCTGCGCACGACGGACGGCGGCGAGCATTGGGTGCGCGAAGGCTGCCCCCGCAACAAGCAGATGACCGTCGTGCACTTCCACGACCGCAACGTGGGTTGGGCGGCCGGCCGCGACGGCACGATGTTCAAGTCGACCAACGGCGGCGACGATTGGTCGCGCATCGACAGCGGCACGGGTTCGACGATCACCGCGATGCACTTCGTCGACGAGTCCAACGGGTGGACGGCCACGCGCAACAGCCGGATCCAGCGCACCGTCAACGGCGGCGGCAGCTGGGACCAGTCGACCAAGGTCAGCGAGGCCGGCGTGCTCGGCATCCACTTCGTCGACCGAAACACCGGCTTCGTGGTGGGCAGCGAAGGCCTGGTCATGCGCTCCACGGACCGCGGCGCCACCTGGAACAAGGTCGACAGCGGCACCGACCGCCGCTTCCACGACGTCGTGTTCAGCGACCCCAAGAACGGTTGGATCGCGGGCAACGACATCCGCTTCAGCGACAACATCGGCGGCAGCTGGCGCCGCGTTCACAATGCGGACAAGACGATCGAGGCCCTGGACGTGCAGTCGCCCGGCATCGTGTGGGCCGTCGGGGACGAAGGCTTGATCCTGCGCTCGACCAACAACGGCGCAAGCTGGGACCGCCGGGCCGTCGGCCTGACGGAGCGCGGCATGCGCGACATCGTCGCACTCTCCGACGGAACCGTGTGGGCTGTAGGCACCGGCGGCCGGATCCTGAAGCGCAACGGCGACGGCGGTCCTGCACCGACGCTACCTCCCGTGGCTCCCACCGAACGGCCGGCACCGACGATGCCGCCCCCGCCCACGAGCACACCCTTGCCGACGAATACGCCCCGCCCCACGGCCACCCCGACGGTCGTCCCGACCCGCACACCGGCCGGTCCGTGGGTCGCCGCGGAGTGGAGCGGCGGCGTGGCCCCGATCTACGTCGGCGCAAAGGGCGAGCGCCTGGTCGAGGCGGTCTTCGGCAACATGCCGGCATCGGGCGTGCTCAGCGGCACCCTGACCGGCCCGGCGACGTTCGCCAACGGCGAGCAGACCTTCGCGTCAAACGTGTTCTCGCGCAACGGCGAAGGCAGTTTTTCGATGGTGCTGCGCACCGACGGTAGCGCGTCGCCGGGCGAGACCTTCGTGCTTCGCCTGGACCTGGCAGGCGCATCGGATGAGCGAGAGGGCATGATCGCGCACCAGATCGTGTTCGGCTGGCTGATGAAGAACCTGCGCTAGCGCTCGAACGAGCGAACGAACGAACGGACATAGGAAAGCGACCGGGCGCCGAGTTTCGGCGCCCGGTCGCTCTATCGCGGTATCCGGACATCGACGGTATCCGGACAACGGTGGCATCCGAACGGGCGCGGTATCCGGATTGGCACGCCTTCCATCCGCCGATCGCGAGCAACGGCGTGAACTGGCGATCACGCCTTCGGGCGAGCACGCGCCAATTGAACGCCAACCGCGTCTCACTATGGCGACGAGGATCCAATCGCAGGGGCCGGCATCCACCATCGGTCTCCGCTAAGGAACCGCCACCACCCATCCCCACGACGGATACCCATCCCCTCTACGGATACGGATATCCGGAACCGGGAATCTGGGTCGGCGCGACCACCTCTTGTGGCGGCACGGTCGGCACCGGTTTGAGGGTCAAGCGTCGCCAGTTCGACCATGCGCCCGGCCGACCGGCGAGGTCGATGCCCCGGACGCGCCAGCGTAGACGGCGAGCACAGGGCGGGGCCGAGAGCGTCGTCAAGCTGAGACCGCCGACGGTCTGACCGGCGTCCAAGGGCTGCCAGCGGGGCACGCCGTCATCACCGACCGTGAGGCGCTCAAGCTGCCAGCCATGCGCGCCCCGGCCGCGCAGCGACGGTACGGCCTCCCAATCCAGCACAACCGGCTCACCGCAGCGCGGCTCGGCGTGATCGGCGGGTGCGGAGAGCACCGGTGCGGCCAACGCGGGCGGCGTCGGCGTCGCCGTCGGGACGGCCCGTCCGGGACCGGGCGGTTCGATCGGGTCGGGGATCATCGCCGTGCTGCGCCGCCGCGCGCCGACGGCCGTCGCGGTCGCGCCGCGTCGCGCACGGGCCGTGGCCGAGGCGCGCGCCTCGCTGGTCGCGGCGCGGATCGCTGCGGTCGCGGTCACGTCCGCGCGCGGGATCCGCGCGGTGGGCGGCGGCGTGATGTCACCGGGAGCTCGCGGCGTGGCGCCCGCACGGCCGGGTCCCACCACGGGGAGGGTGGGGAGCCCGCGACCAGAGCGTGCGCCCGCCGTAGCGACCCCCGGAGCCAGCCCCGGAGCCAGCCCCGATGCGGCGGAGCGATCCCCCGTTCGTGCCCCGTCGACGCCGGTGGGCGTCGCGGCTGCAGCCGGCGACGACGGGCCTCCCTCGGGCAAAGGCGTCCCGCCGCCGGATCGGGCGAGGGGCTGGCCCGGCGTGCCGGCGGATGTGGCGTTGGACCCCGCAGCGCCAGCCGCACCGGACGACGCATCGCGAGCTTCGTTGCCTGCGCCAAGCGCGCCGTCTTCCGAACCGGCGTCGCCTAAGTCAGCCCCGCTCGGATCGCCTCCACCGGAATCGCCTTCGCTAGACCCGTCTCCGTCCGATTCCCCGGAAGACCCTAGCGCCTCGGCCGTCTGGGTTGCGGGCGGTGGCGTGTACACCGGATCCTCGCGACGATCGATTACGACGGCCTCCTGCGCAGGCGGATCCTCGATGTTGCCCGCGCCATCCACCGCGGAGGCGATGATCAGCCGTCGCGCTTCGCCGCGCAGGAAGCGCGCGTCCACGCCCTCGGGGACATCTTGCGGGATGCCTGCGTGGCGCAGCACGAAGGGGCCGTCGTAGCGACGCCAAGGGGCGTCGAAGGAGAGGCGGTAGCGCATCTGCGTGATGCCGGAGGGGTCGTCGGCCGTCAAGGTCACCGTGACCGCCTTGTAGAATCCGCCCTCGCCGGCAGCGCCGCGCGGCCCGTCGAGGACAATGCGCGTCGTCGGCGCGACGACATCGCGCACCGGGCGGCCGAGCAGTGCCAGGCGTGCGGGTCGGTCCGTAGCCGCCACGGCCAGGCCGCGCGCGGCATCGATGCGCGTCGGCAGGCGGCGCCAACGGCCGCCCGGTGCGAGCCCGTCCTCGGCTTGCGCCAGGCCGCCGGGCCGTCGCCCTTCCGGCTCGGCGCCCGGCTCCCAGCGGTGGACCGCCACGCTCTCGGGCTCGAGCTCGTCCAGCCGCGCGGGATCAAAGGGCATCTCGACAGCCACCGGTGGATCGATACGCGGCACCGGATTGCCGTCGGCGTCGACGACGCTGAGCACGAGGCTCGCCCCAATCCCCGCCAGCTCCGTCGAGGGTGCGGGGTCGGGGGACCAGCCGAGTTGGACGGTGCCCCCCGGCGGCAGGGATCCGCTCGGGGCGCACATCCGGCCGCCGTCCTCCTCCGTGCGCGCCGCAGCCGTCGCGCGCCGATCGGCCCCACCGCCACCACCGAGGCCGGGCGGTGCGGGCAGATCGCCACCGCCGTCGGCGGGCACGGCCGCGGCAACCTGCAGCGGTACGTTCCACAGATAGCGCGGTGGACCCGCGTTTTGCCGCTCGTACCATGGGCTCGCCGCGAAGTCGGGGCTCGGCAGGAAGCCGAAGGGGTCCACCGTCTCCGCGCCGTAGCGGAAACGACCATCCTCGTCGATATCGAAGCGCACCTCGAAGTGCAGGTGCTCGCCGTCACTGTTGCCCGTCGTGCCCATCGTGCCGATATGGGCCCCTGCGTCGATCCGCTGGCCCAGCCGATCGCGCGTGGCGCGATAGATTTCGTCGTCCTGTAGGTGCATGTAGATGGTCTGGAAGGCGCCGACTTCGGGTACGTCATGGCGCAGCATCACGTGCCAGCCCATGAGATCGTGCCACGCGACCTCGCTCACCGTGCCCGCCGCGGCAGCCAGCACGGGCGTCGTACGACGGCGCGCCTCGTCGGCGACGGCGAAGTCGTAGCCGGGGTGACCGCTGTAGGCGTCGGCCGGGCTGGCGGCGCCGTCGAAGATCAGGATGCTCTCCGTCGCACGATCCGCCTCGACCTCCGCACCGTAGAGCGGCAGCTGATGATCGAAGAAGCTGTTGATCCGCCCACCCGCGCGTCGACGCTGTGCGGCGGCGGTGAACTCCGCCACGCTGCCACCGAAGCCGAGCTCCGATCCGTCGTAGGGGAAGGGCAGGTCGAAGAGAGCGATGGCCCCGGGCGGCAATCCGGCGGCGGCGTCTTCGGTCGGGGTGGCGCTGGCCGTGGCCTCCCCGGTCGGCGTGCCATCCGCGCCGTCCGCGCCCGTGCGCGCACCGCCCGGCGTCGACGGCGGTGCCTGCGCGCCGGCCGTCGACAGGCGCGTGGCATCGCAGCCGAACTCCGGCGCTTGCGCGGCATCGTCACGCCCGCCGCAACCCGCCAGGAATAGGGCGGGCGCGAGCAGGAGCCAAGCGTGCTGTCTCAGCGCCACCAGTCCTTGGTGGAGCGGGTGTCCATGAAGCTACCGCGGTCGCGGATCGCAACCCGGATCGTATCGCCCGCAGCGACGCCGACGATCTGGTCGGCGGCAAGGCCGGGCAGACCTTCGCCGCTCTCCCGGCCGGCCCGATAGAGGTCCAGCAGGTTGCAGTCGACCCTCAGCCCGTCGACCCAGATCGCGTAGCCAGAGCCGACCTCGTCCTGGCGGGTGTACACCCACTGCACGTCGTGCTCGCTGGCCGAGACGAGGAGCGCCACGAAGCGTCCTTGATAGATATCGGGGCCGCGGCCCGGAACGCGCACGGCCTCGCCCGGTTCCACGGCCAGCCCGGTGAGCGCGGGCCACGGCACATTGTGCACGGTGCGAAAGAGTTGCTCGTGACGACGCGGCGGGTCCTGGGTCCAATCCCACTCGTAGACATCCCACGCCCCAGTGATATCGGGCTTGCGGCCGAGCAACGCGGCCAACTGCGGGGCGTTCGGATCGGCGCCGCCGTCGTAGTGCACGTACTCGTGCGCGACATCCATCGGTTCCGCGCCGCGCAGGCTCGGGTTGAGGTCCCCGTGACGCAATGCGTCCGATAGCCCGGTCACCGCACCCTCGACCGGAATGCTCTCCACCTCACCGCGCGGACATGTCGCGGTCGCGGTGGCCGCCGGGGCTACGGGCGTGGAGCTCGGCGCGGCCGTGGGCGGGGCCGCGGTCGGCGCGTCGGCTTGCGCGAGCATGGCGGCGGTTGCGGCCGCCGCGTTCTCGTCCGCGGTGGGATCCGCGGTGGACGGCCGGCACGCGGCCAGCAAGGTTAGGGCGGCGAGTGCAGGGAGCGCGATGAGCGCCCCACTGCGTCGCCGCGCACCGTGACCCGCGGTCGTTGTCGATCGATTCATGGACGCTCTCCCTGGAGGTGGGACGCGCGCCCGTTCTTGGCCGATGGACGTCCAAAGACTCCTGGACCCCCACGCGGTGTGGCTAGGGCAGCGGCGCCGGCGTGACGATGATGCCGTCTCGTGCACGACCCGCGCCAGGATACTCGCGTGGATTCCACGGGCCAATTAGACAGCCCGCCCGCCAGATCGGCCGGTTGAACAGCGAGTTGTAGCGCCGATTGCGGTTTGTGAGGTCCAGGCACACCCGCCGCGGGTTCGGCGGTTCGTCAAAGCCGGGCGTCGGGAAATGCGGCGATCCCGGCACGTTCGGGTTGAGCAGATCGTTCAGGCCGTAATAGCCCGGTGGATCCGCCGTGTGGTCCTGCATCACCTGCGCGATCTGCGCCGAGGCGGTCGCCAAGATCGGCGGTCGTTCCGCCGTCGTGACCTTCCACGGCTGATGGATGATCCGGC
>JAJCYU010000105.1 GCA_029262755.1 Anaerolineae bacterium | reverse complement strand
CACCGAGGTTCCGTCCGAGAACGCGATCGGGCCGACGCCGAAGCGCAGGCGGGCGTCGCAGACCGCGAGCCACCAACCCTCGCTGAGATCCTTGCTCATCAACATGCCGCAGCTTCCGGCGCGCGCACCAGGATCGCGTTTGATCCACATCTCGACGGTGATCGCGTCGCGCGGCGCAAGATCGGCATGGTGGGCCACGCGCAACGCGTCATACTCGCTCTCGACGAGCAAGGCGCGGCGGGTGGGCCCGGAACGGGCGGCATCGAGGGAGGCGCTCGGCGAGGCGACAACGGGTCGCGCTGCACCGAGGACCAGAGAGCCGAGCACGGCAAGCAATGTCGTGCGCAGAAGGCAAGGGCGTTTCATAGGTGACGCTCCGTTCCCGCCGCCGAGGGACGTACAAGACCACCGGCGGACTTTCGTCGGCCGGCCTAAATACGGCCGGCTATGCGGCACGTCCAGGACTGGCGGGGGTTGGAGCTGCGGCTCCGCGCCCAAGGTACCACAGCGCCGCGAGTTTCGCCAACCAAGATGTTCAGGGGCGAGCACGCATCGGGGCTGAGCGCAACCCAGCCTCGGTGACCGGCGTAGGCTGCTCAGGCTGGACCCGATACAATAAACAGGTTGCACTCGGACGATGTGCCCGGCACGCGTCCGAATGCACGCTCCCGCAGGAGGAACCGCCCATGAACGCCCCGAACCAACGCAGTCGCCCCACGATCCCCACGACGGCTGAACCCCAGCCGTCCCGACTATCCCGCATCCTTCGCGCCGGACCGCGCCGACGTGCGCTCTTCCTCGCCCTCGTCCTCGCATTCGTCGTCACACCCGTCGTGGCCGCGGCCACGATCGCCGACGGCGAGACGTACGTGCTCGCGGCCGGCGAAACGGTGGACGGCAACCTATACGCCTTCGCCAACTCGGTTCGCATCGACGGCACCGTCACCGGCGATCTGGTGAGCGCCGGCTCCATCATCACCATTGGATCGGACGGCCGTATCGAGGGAGACCTGTGGGCCGCCGGCTCGGAGGTTCACGTCGAGGGCGAGGTCAGCGGCGACCTGCGCGGCGCGGGCTATCAGGTTGAGGTCGCCAACGGCGGCAGTGTCGGCGGTGAGATGATGGCCGCAGGCTTTAGCGTGGAGATCGACGAGGGTGCCGGCGTGGACGGGGAAGCCCGCATCGCCGGCTACCAGGCACTGCTCAACGGCGAGATGGGCGACAACGTTTGGGTGTCCTCCGGCGCGCTCGAGGTGACCGGTCGCATCGCCGGGGACCTGAACGCTGAGGTCGATACCAGCGGCGAGGGCGGCCCACCGTCCATGGCCATCCCCGGTCAGCCGCGGCTGGAACGCAACCTCAAGCCCGGACTCGTCATTTCCGAGGACGCCGAGATCGAAGGCGACCTCATCTACGACAAGCTGGAAGATGTCGACGTCGCGATTCCGGCCGAGAGCGTGCAGGGTGAGGTCACGGCGCAGATCCGGGAGACCCTCGTGGGTGGCGTTTCTAAGCCGAAGCAGTCTCCGTTCTTAACCTACGGACTGGACGTGCTCAAGCGCTTCGTCGCCCTGCTCGTGGTCGGTTTCTTGGCCTTGTGGGGCGCGCCGCGACTCCTCGCGGGTACGGCCGATCGCATCGGATCGGAGACGGCGGGCAGCAGCCTGTGGGGCTTCCTCGGTCACGCCGGGGCCGCCTTCGGCTTCTTCCTGCTGATCCCCGTGACGATCCTCTTGTTCGTGCTCCTCAGCGCGCTCCAACTCGGCGGTGTGCTCGCCTGGCTCGTCGCGTCCGCGTCGGCCCTGACCGGCGCCTCGTTGCTCTTCGGCTTCACGGTGCTGCGCTGGTTGGCGCGCATCGCCTTCGCGTTGTGGCTCGGGCGTATGCTGCTCTCCCGCAGCGGGGGCGACACCGCGCCGAGCGCGTGGCTAGCCGTGGGCGTCGGCGCGCTGCTCTATGCCGTCGCGGCCGAACTACCGTGGGGAGTCGGCTTCTTCGTCGATCTGCTGTTCGTGATCGTGGCTGTCGGCGCCCTGCTGCGCACGTGGTTCCGCGCGAACAGCCGTCCCTCCGGCTTCGGCGACCCGCTGGGCGCCGATACCTATGCGGCCGCCGGCGGTGACTGAGTGAGCCCCGAAGAGGCCGTGACCGGCGCAGATGGTTCGGGCGCGCCGGTCACGGTCGCGGACCGGGCCGCATGCGCCGCGCTGGATGCCGCGGATCCGCTGAGCGATCAACGGGCGTTGTTCCACCTGCCGGACGGCGTGATCTACCTGGACGGCAACTCGCTCGGCCCGGTCCCGCACGCCGTGCCGGAGCGCCTCGCGGCGGTGGTGCGCGATGAGTGGGGTGACGGCCTGATCCGCAGCTGGAACGCGGCGGGTTGGATCGAGTACCCGGCGCGGGTCGGGGCGCAGCTCGCGCCGCTGATCGGGGCTGCGCCGGACGAGGTCCTTGCAGCGGACAGCACGTCCGTCAACCTTTTCAAGCTCCTGGTCGGCGGACTGCGTCTCCGGCCGGAGCGCCGGGTGATCCTCTCCGAGGCCAGCAACTTCCCCTCCGACCTCTACATGGCCCAGGGCATCACGCACTTGCTCGGTGACGGCTACGAGCTGCGCACCGTGGACGCTGAAGAGCTCACGGATGCACTCAACGACGATGTCGCCGTGCTCATGCTCACCCACGTCAACTACCAAACGGGCCGAATGCACGACATGGCTGCGCTCACCGCTGCGGCCCACGACGCGGGAGCGATCACGCTGTGGGACCTCGCGCACAGCGTCGGTGCGGTGCCGCTGGATCTGGCCGGCTGCAACGCCGACCTCGCGGTCGGCTGCGGCTACAAGTATCTCAACGGCGGACCCGGCGCACCGGCTTTCGTATACGTGCGGCGCGCCCACCAGCAGGACATCGAGCAGCCCCTCACCGGCTGGCTCGGCCACGCGGAGCCCTTCGCCTTCGGGTCCGAATACCGGCCCGCCCCCGGGATGGCGCGCTTCCAATGCGGTACGCCGCCCGTGCTGGCCTTCGCCGCGCTCGAGGCGGCGCTCACGCTGTGGGAAGACGTCGACCTACGCGCGCTGCGAGCCAAGAGCGTGGCCCTGTGCGAGCTGTTCATCGCCCGCGTGGAAGCCGATTGCGCCGGTCACGGCCTGCGCCTGGTCTCCCCGCGCGAACCCGCACTGCGCGGCAGCCAGGTCTGCTTCGCGCACCCCGAGGGCTTCCCGATCATGCAGGCGCTCATCGCGCGCGGCGTCATCGGCGACTTCCGCCAGCCCGACATCCTGCGCTTCGGCTTCGCCCCGCTCTACCTGCGCTACACGGACATCTCGGACGCGGTCGACGTGCTGCGCGATATCTTGGATACGCGGGCGTGGGACCAACCGGAGTTCAAGGCGCGCGCGGCGGTTACGTAGGGACGCGGTCGGAACCGAACAGGGCGCGTACTTGCCTGTGTCGTAGTTAGGCGACGTAGCCTGTTCTTGCCCAGATTGCTGTAAATCGGCGCCGGCCTGCCCGCAGACCGAACTACACAACCCCCGCGGCAGTCACGACATCATAGGCGGCGCAGCCTGTTCATGGACCGAACCACACGACCCCCGCGGCAGTCACGATATCTTAAGCGGCGCAGCCTGTTCATGGTCCGAACTACACAACCCCCGCGGCAGTCACGATATGTTAAGCGGCGCAGCCTGTTCATTATCTTAAGCGGCGCAGCCTGTTCATGGACCGAGGTAGGTGATCGTGCCCGAAGTGCCGTTGGCGTTGGTCCACGAGCCCGACTGGCCGTCCGAGGACACGGTGACCGTGCCGGACTCGCCGCTATCGCTCTGCCACGTGAAGGAGCCGTTGCCCTGGTCATGGGCGGTGCCGCTGCCGGCGCGCGTGGGCGGCTCGCCGTCCTCGTAGTAGGTCCAGCGCCACTGCCCGTCGCTCGTGCCGGTCGTGGTGAAGCCGGAGTAGTTGCCGTCGCTGTCGTAGACGGCCCATGTGGCGGTGGCGCCACCCTGCGGCTGCGGCTTGGCCGGGGCACGTCCCGCTGCTTCCAGGCGCGGCACGGCGGTCAAAGCAACGAAGCCCAAGGCAAAGCAGGTGACGATCAACAATCCCAATGACCCACGCATGATGTCCTCCGAATCTCGAGTGTCCTGTCCCTCAGGGGTGCTGCCCGATCAGGGTCCAATCCAACAACCGTATCCAAGCAAACCAAGAAGGTCCTTTGCAGCCCATGAGTCCTTCTCATCCTATCAAGGCCGCTACAGCCAAATCCGTCGAAGCCAAGCCCATCAACAACCAAGCCAACCAAGCCAACCAAATTCGTCCAACGTACAGCCGCAAAGACGCGCGTTCGGGCCGGTAGATACGCGGCGCACGGGAAGCGTAGGGTGGGCGTGGGGTAGACGATGGGCAGCGCGGGCACGTGAGCGGAGGAGGGTTCGAGTGGAATCGCCTTCCTACGTCGGGTTTTGTGCGCCGCGTCTCAATCCCTTGCGCGGGACTCGAAATCGAGGTGCGCAAGGTTGGCAAGCAGCCGTCGCGTCCACGGGCTCACTCGGCCGTCGCGCTTCGCAGCCACGCTCGCTCCACCGTCTCCGATGTCGGTCGCGGTCAGGATAAGGGCGGCAAGGCGGAGATCACGCCCGAGCGCCGCGGCCGGATAGTCCACGCCGCTCGCAGTGAGGGCCGCCCGGTAGCGAGCGAGTATGCGATCGCCGCGGCGCGACAAGTCCCTCGCCTCAACACCGGTGAGTAGGATCTTTGCAAGGTCATAGGCCGCCGGGCCGCGAGCCGTGTGCTGCCAGTCGATCACGATGACGTTCGCGGCGCTCGGGGGATTGGCGCTCTGTGCGGCGTCCCTCTGTGCGGCGTCCCTCTGTGTGGCGCCCCCCAGTGGGGCAGCGACGACCGGGGGCGACCTCGGATCCACAGCCGCGTGCGGAACGCGTAAGCACACGTTCTCCAGATGCAGATCGCCGTGGATGACCGTGGTCGGCAACGCGAGGAAACGCTCCGTCAGGGCGGGGAGATCGGCGGCCATCCGATCGCCGGCGGCGCGTGCGCCGGCGGGCACGACGCCGGTGGCGAGCAACGTGGCCCAGTGGTCATCGATGTCGTCCGGAATGTCGATGTCCAGGCCGCGCGAGGCGTAGTCGTAGAGCCAACCGCAATCGGCCAGCGCGTCGAGGCGCGGCCCCTGCCACCAGCGCGCATGGAGTCGCGCGATGGATTCGACAACCGCGCCCGCTTCTCCGGGCTTCAGCCCGACGACCGCGTCCGCCGTGCGGAAGCCGCGCGTCGCCACGTCCTCGAGCAGCAGCGCGCGCCCGGCCTCGTCGTTGCCAAGCAAAGTGTAGTGGGACGGCACCCCGATCTCTGTTTGGGGCGCCAGCGTATCGTAGAAGCGCTGCTCGCGCCGGGTCATCCGCCGTGCGTGTGGCCCCGCGCGACCCTCCGCCGTCGCCGCGGGCAGCTTAGCGATCAACGTGGCGGGCGGGCTTGGAGGCGTGGAGGGTACGCCGTGCCCCGCACGCGCCAACCCCGCCGCGCCATCACCCGCCCAGCGGATATGGAGCCGGTACACGCGCGACACACCGCTCTCGGCAAGCGCATCGACCGTGACGGCGTCGATCGGGAGGCCGCCGAGCGTGGGGTCGTCGCGTAGCGCGGCGGTGAGCCACGTGGGGGTCAGATCGCCCGGCTGGAGCGGGACAAGAAGGTCGGGGACGGGGTCGGGCGGCCGCGTCGATTCGCGCTCGCCGATGCTCATGCCTTCGCGAGCGTGACCTCGCCGCCTTCGAAGTCGACGAAGGTCGCTTCCGCGGCGTGGGCGTGCATGTGCTTGAGCACGGGATCCTTGTGGTAGGGATGAACACGGTAGGCATCCAAGCCCGCCCAATCGTCGAAGCGCGTGACGAGGGCGATGTCAAAACTCCGGTCGTCCTCGGCGCGTGGAAGACCGACTTCCAGGCCGCGCAAGCTCGGGATGCGGCCCGCCATCGAGCGCAGCAGTTCGGCCGCCTCGGCGATGCTCTCCGCGCTGCGGTCGGTCATCTTGAAGTGAACGATGTGGCTGATCATGGGCAGATCCTTCCGAGAGATTCGGGGGAGCGGATTGCGGGCGGCTTCCGTATCATAGTAGGCCGATGCAACGTGATGCCGTTGCGCCTCCCCCCCAAGCCCGCCACAACCGCCTCGACTGTCTCTTCTGCCTACCCGCCTCCTAGCCACCGCCTCTGGAGCCGCTCGTGCCTGTTCCCACCATGTCGCCCGACGTTGCGCGCCGGATTGCGTTGGGCGCCCAAGGCTTCGCCGATCCGCGACCGACCGGACGCGTGGACGCGCGGCATTACCGGCGCGTGTTGGGGCGGGTCGGCATCATCCAGCTCGATTCCGTCAACGTGGTCGCGCGGACGCACTATCTGCCCTTCCTCGCGCGCCTCGGCGCCTACGACGCGGCCAAGCTCGATCGGTGGGCTCACCAGGGGCATGAACTCTTCGAGTATTGGGGCCACGCGGCCTCGCTGCTCCCGGTGGAGGTCCAACCGCTCTTGCGCTGGCGGATGGAGGGCATGCGACCATGGGAGCGCGTCGAGAGCATGCTGCGCGAGCATCCCGGTTTCATCGATGAGGTGCTCGACGAGATCACGGAGCATGGACCGCTGCGGGTCGGCGATCTGAACGACCCCGGCTCGCGCGCCGGCAATTGGTGGGGTTGGGGCAAGGGCAAGATCGCCCTGGAGTGGCTGTTCGCGACGGGCCGGATCACCGCGATTCGCGACGCCAACTTCCACCGGCTCTACGACCTGCCTTCACGCGCCCTGCCGGCCGACGTGTTGGCCGCCCCGACGCCGGAGCCGGACGATGCCAAGCGCGAGCTCCTGCTGCGCTCGGCGCGCTATCACGGCATCGGCACGGCACGCGACCTGGCCGACTACTATCGGATCGGCTTCCGAAGTGCGCAGCCTCTGCTCGAGGAGCTCGCGGACGAAGGAGAGCTCGCTCGCGTCCAGGTGCGGGGCTGGAAGGAGATCGCCTCCCGGCATCCGGAGGCACCGGTCCCGCGCGCCGTGGACGCCGTCGCCCTCCTCTCGCCCTTCGACTCGCTCGTATGGTGCCGCGACCGCATTGAGCGTGTCTTCGGCTTCCACTATCGCATTGAGATCTACGTGCCGCGCCCCAAGCGCCAATACGGCTACTACGTGCTGCCGATGCTCATGGACGGTCACCTCGCCGGAAGGGTCGACCTCAAGGCCGACCGCAAGGCGGGCGTGCTGCGCGTCCCGGCGGCCTGGGTTGAGCCGGGCGTCGACCGCGATCGCGCCGCCCGCGCCATGGCCGGCGAGCTGCGCACGATGGCGGAGTTCCTCGGCCTGGGCGGCATCGACGTGGCGGGCAACGGCGACCTCGCGGACGTGTTGGCGCGCGCGCTGTGAGGTCGAGAGGCGGGGACTGTCGAATGTCCCAGGTAGGGTGGACGGATGTTACGGTGAAGGCACGGCGGGCGTTGTGCGCAACGAGTGCCCGCCGCCCATGACGCTCCAACGCCTGTCCCTCCCCGGCATCGTGACCGCCACGGACCGGGCGCAGGAGTTGCTGCGCGCGCGTGCGGACGGCCGCGACGCGGCAGCGCTCGACGAGCTGCTCGCCGTGCAGGTCGCGCGAATCGATCGCGCCCTCGCCCGCCCCGGCGTCTCGGCGGACAGCTTCGGCGATCGCGCGCGCCGCGCGGCCGGCTGGCTACGTTGGCTGGACGCGCCCGGCAACGTGGAGCGGCACGTCGCCGCGCTGCGCCGCGCGGACCTCGTGGCCGCGGACGTTGTCGAGCGATCGAGCGCGGGTCGCACGGGACGTGCGAGCGCGCGCCTCAGGCGCGCGCGGTCCCGGCGCGCGCTGCGGAACAAGCGTCGAGGGAAGCGAGCGGACTCCGCCCCCGCGTCGCACATGGCCGTCGTATTCTTCGATACATCCGCCCTGGTGCGCGGGCGGCGCGTGGACGGCGACACGTTGGCGATCACGATCAACCAGGGCTTCGTCGACGCACCGCCCGACGTGTTGGCCGAGGTCATCGCCGTCGCGAACGGCGCGACCGGCGCGCCGCGCACCGCGATCCGCGACTGGGCGCGCGGCGACGCGTTTCGTGCGGTGCTCTTGGAGCTGGAAGCGGTGTTGTGGGCGCCCACCATGACGGACGGCGTTGGTAGCGAGGGCATGGACGGCGCGACCGCGGGCGCTTCCGGCGCGAACGACGATGGCGCGAACGTCGCCAACGCGCACGCGGCGCGTCTAACCCGCGGTGCGCATCACGATCTCGCCGCGGCCCGCGCCCGGGTCGCCGAGCGCTACTTCGGCGGAGCGCCGCCCGAGACCCGGCTACGCTGGAGCAAGCGCACCAGCCGCAGAAAGTTGGGCTACTACGACTTCACGCGTCGCGAGATCGTGATCAGCCGCGCGCTCGACGCGGCCGAAGTGCCGGCGGAGATCGTCGATTTCGTCGTCTATCACGAGCTCCTCCACGCCGTGCATGGGCTGCGCCACAGCGGCACCCGGCGGCTCGCGCACACGGCTGCGTTTCGGCGCGACGAGCGCGGCTTCGCGGGCTACGAGCGCGTGCAGGCCTGGCTGCGCGGGTGGGGACGGCGCGGTGGTGCGGCGGGGCGCGGTGGTGCGGTGGACTGACGGTAGACCGGTCGTCGCCATCGGGCATGCCGGCGTGCAGTTTGGGCGGAGCGCGATGCGGGGAGGCGATCGGACGCGCCGGTCCTCGATAGCCCGACCGCGGAACTACGGCTCCAAAGCGAAGCCGTGGCGGATCTGCACCGTGAACCCGCCGCCCCACCTTCCCCTGCTGCCCCGCCCCTCCCCCCTACCGCGACCCCGCCAGCTTGTGCTCGAGCTTGCTGCGGGCTCGTGCGAGGCGGCTCTTGACCGTGCCCATGCTCAGGCCCGTCGCTTCGCAGATCTCCTTGTAGGAGAGCTCCTCGACGTGGCGCATGAAGACGATGTCGCGGAAGTCGGTCGGGAGGGAGGCCACGGCGCTCCATAGCGCTTCGCTGCGGTCTTCGCGTTCCAGCGAGGGTTCCGGGCGTTGGCGCGGGCTCGTATCTTCGGGCTCGGGCGCCGGGGCGTCCGGGTCGGCGTCCGCGCCGCGCTCCAGGGATACCGTGCGGTGGCGCGTGCGCAGGAAGCTGACCGTGTGGTTCGAGGCGATCTTGTACAGCCAGCTCGAGAAGCGGAACTCGGGGCGGAAGGTGGCCAGGGCGAAGTAGGTCTTGTAGAAGACCTCCTGGGTCAGCTCCTCGGCATCGTAGGGGTTGCCGCACATGCGCAGCACAATCCGATAGACCTTGTGCTGGTAGCGTTCCAGCAAAAGGGCATAGGCGTTGCGCTCGCCGTCGAGAATCGAGGCGACGAGCTCCGCATCGCTTGGCTGTGGGGAATCAGCCGTCGGCATAGCGCAACCTCGTCAGATGTAGAGTGCGGCACCTTATCACGACGATTTCGGGGAGGCAACGAATCCGCGTCAGCCTTTGGAGCCTGACCCGCCGTCCTTGATGCGCGAGCGCAGCCCTTGGGAGCGGGATTTCAGGTCCTTGAAGTAGTCGTCGCCGGTGATCTCGGCCACTTGGACCGCCTGTTCCCTGCGGTCGATCTGGATCCGCAGGCGGCGCAGCTCTTTGCGCAGTTCGGCTTCGCGCGCCTGCACCGCGGAGACCATGTTCGTGAAGGTGCTCACGAAGCGGCCGAGGTTGGCGTCCGCGGTGTCGGAGCTCTGCGCGACGATAGCCTCGCGCGCGGAGTCGTAGTCCCCTTCGGCCACGAGACCGGCCCAGGTGGTCAGGTAGTCGACATAGTGGGTCATGCGGCGGATGCGGGTTTCGAGAATCGAGATCACCGTGCCGCTCAGCTCGGGCGAGTCGGGTAGGGTCTCGAGAAAGGCCTCGCGGTCCAGACGCTTCAGCCGAGCGGGCGTGAGGGCCCGCACGCTCGCTGCGCGCACGCCGCCGTCGAGCAGGGCGATCTCGCCGAGCGACGCGCCGGGGCCGATGCGCTCCAGCAACAGGTCGTCGCCGGCAAAGATGTCGAGCTCGCCGTCGAGCACTGCATAGAACGCGTCGCCGGGATCACCTTGGGCGAAGAGCAACTCGCCCGGCGGCACCGCGACCTCCGTCCACTTCCCTTGCAAGGCGGGCGCATCGAGCAGGCCGCGGATCAATGCCGCATCGTTTTTGGCCTCAGCCATCGTTGCCCCCCGTGGTCGGGTCGTTCGTTGGGCGAGAGCCGCCCTCGTCGCGGTGCGCGTCCGCGCCGTCGGAGACGCTCGCATCCCCGCTCGCATCCGCCTCCGCGCTCACATCCGTCTTCTCAGCCAGGTTGGCCCAGATGCTGTTCAGCGCGCTGCTTGGCTTACGGCGGGCAAAGTAAGTCCGCCAGATCGTGCGGCCCTTTATATCCAGCTCGCGCGCGAAGCCCTTTTCGCGCAAAACGGCCAGCGTCGCCCGCACGGCGTCCACGTCGCTGTCGAGGTGCGCGACCAGCTCGTCGAGGCTCAGATCGCCGCGCCGGGCGAGGGCCTGGACGATGCGCCGCTCGTCGTCGGGGAGCATGAGCAGGTCCGCCGGGCTCATGCCCGCCATCTTGTCGCGTTGCTCCAGGTCTTCCTGAAGTCGGTCGAATAGTCCCGCCATGGCCTTCCTCCTCCTCCGGGATCAGGAGATCTCGGGCATTGGGATCGGCTCCGGCTGCGGCCGGCAGGTGCGGCACCACAGCGTGTCGGCGACGACGATGGCCTTCGGCACGGCGTCTTCGCCCACGTAGAGGTTCAAGATGAAGGGCATCGGTTGATGACAGTCCGGGCAGACCGCGCGCCCGCAGAACTTGCACACCCCGATCGGCTCCTCACCGCATTTGTGGCACCGCATGCGTCACTCCTGGAAACGGAACTGGGAAGGGGATCGAGGACGGGCTCAGGGATCGTAGACTGGAGATTGAGGGTAGCTCGTTGCGGTCCGCAGCATGGGGATCGGACTCGGGTCGACGTCCGCGGGCGGCCGGACGGGACCGGGGCTCGCGCTAGCCGAGAAGGGCCGCCAGGCCCTCGAGCTCGCGTGTGAGAGGGTGGTTCGGGAACTCCACGACGAAGATGCCGGCGCTGCTGAGCACCATCATCTCGTCGGCGTGGGGCAGGACGGCCGGCACTTGTGCGCCGTAGGTGTCCTGCACGGTCTGGCGCACGTCTTCGGCATCGAAGGCGGCGGGCACTTTGTTGAGCAGCAGGTAGAGCTCGGGTACGTCGAGCTTGCGCGCGACCTCGACCGTCACGCCCGTGCCCTGGTAGTCCTGTTGGTCCGGACGCAGCACGATGATCAGCACGTCGCTGATGGTGATCGAGAGCAGCGTCTCGTCGTTGAGGCCGGGGTGGGTGTCGATCAGCAGCACGTCGAGGTCGAGGGCTTCGTTGAGCTCGCGCAGGCCGTCGATGAGCATACCGACCTCGTAGCCTTCGCGCAGGACGCGGGTGATCTCGCTGGTCTTGGGGCTGGAGGGGATCAGGAACACGGAGCCTTCCGTGTTCGGCAGATCGATGGGGTAAGCGGCTTCCTCGATACGGCAGTTGCCCCATAGATAATCGTTGAGCGTCTTGTCGATCGACGAATCGTCCATGCCGAAGATGACGTGGATGCCGGGCGAGTTGATGTCGGTGTCGACGATGCCGACCCGTAGCCCGCGTCGGCCGATCAACGCGGCCAGGTTGGCGCAGGTGTTGGACTTGCCCGTCCCGCCCCGGTACGAGTGGATGGATACGATCTGCGTCATCGTGCTGCTCCCCCTAGGTGGATGGATCGCCCGCGGCTGCGTCGCCCGCGGTCGCATCGTCCTCTGCCGCATCGCTGTCAGCGAAAGCGCCCCCTGCTGCACCGTCCCCTGCCGCGTCGGCGCGGTCGCCGAGAGTCTGCCACAGGTTCATGCCCCCGCTCTCTGTCTCCCTGCGTGCCTCGACCTCGGCCAGCCGCTTGGCGAGCGGATCCCACAGTGCTTCGGTTTCCGGTGGCAGGATCGAGCGCACGAACGTCATGCAGTAGACGCCGACCTCGCGACGCAGCTGGTCCATCTCTTCGCGCAGATCCGCCACTTCCGCCGCCAGCGCCGCGGCTAGCTTGGCGTCGGGTGTCAGCTGCTGCGCTTTGCGTTTGATACCGAGGCGAGCCTGGATGCGCAAGAATCGCTCAACCGCGTCGCGCTTCTGCGGCCCGAAGACCTCGGTGATCGGCCGTAGCAGCTCATCCAGGTCGGCCAGCTTCTGCACGACCTCCGACTCGCCCGACGTCACCCCGACGTCCAAGCCGAGCGACTGCCGGAGCCAGCGACGTTGCACGCGCAGGCCCCACAGGATGAACAACGCGGTCAGGCCCACGGCGCCGAAGCCGATCCCAAAGGCGCCGATCAGGCGCATGGTGTCCATCGGCCCGCTGTTGACCAGCCGGTTGAAGGCGCTGTGCAACGCGATAGCCGCCCCCCAGCCGCCCACGAGCGCAAACGCACGTGTCCAGCCTTTCTCGAAGCGGAAGCGGCCGATGGCTACGCCGACCAACGCGCTCGCGCCGCCGTGCATAAGCGACGTGGAAAAGGCGCGGTTGATCGCGGTGCCCAATGCCAGGCCTTCCGGGGCGTTCTGCAGGTAGTTGACGTTCTCGATCACGGCGAAGGCGGTGCCGGCCGCGAAGCCGTAGATGGCGCCGTCGACGAAGTACGTGAACTGCGGCTTGTTGGCGTAGTAGACGACGCCCGCAGACTTCAGCACTTCCTCAATAATCGGCGCAACGGTCGTGCGCAGCAGGAGGCTTGCGGCCACCGCCGTCAGACCCGAGGCCAGCATGAGCCCGCGCGCCTGGGTGTTGAGCACGTACGCGGCCGGAAAGGCAGCAAGCCCGGCGCCGAAGCACACCAGGACGGTGCGGAAGCTTCCGGACGCGTACAGGTCCATGCGCCGCACGAACCACAGGAACCCGAGCGGCACGCCGATCGAGACCAAGGTTGGGATGAGCAGGGTCAGGGGCGGGGTCTCCAGTGCAAGGCCGACATCGCGTGGCATCGTGCCTTGGCGGGGTACCTCTGTCAATGAAGGCTGCCGCCACTGCGCATCGCCGCTAGACTTCCGGGCTCGCCCCGTCCGAGGTGTGCGCGATTCCCGCGACCCACCGTTCCGGCTCGACAACGCGAGCGGTACGATCCAAACCGAGCGTACAATCGTCACCGGGAGCCCGACATGAACGCGCCTCAAGACCCAGCAACAAACGGCAGCGCGAGCGAGCCCCTCTTCCGGCCCGGCGAGACCTGCTGGCGCGTCGCCCATGCGCAGCGTGTGGCCCTGCTGCGCAACGCCGACGCCTACTACCACGAGATCGCCAAGGCCCTGCGCCATGCGCGGCGCAGCGTGTACATCCTGGCGTGGGACTTCGATCAACGCATCCAGCTCACGCGCGGACGTCCCGACGATCAGGTGTCTCCCTGCAGCTTGGGAGAACTGCTCATCGAGCGTGTCGAGGCGGAGCCGGAGCTCGAGGTGCGGATCCTAATCTGGGACAAGGCGCCGCTCTACGCCAAGAGCGTGCAGGGGGTCGAAGCTCTCCTCAACCCCGAGCAGATCCCAGCCGTGAACATCGACCACCCGCGCATCCACATCGGCCTGGATGGTTGCCATCCGGCGGTCTCCTCGCCGCATCAGAAAGTGGCCGTGATCGACGATGCGATCGCGTTCGCCGGCGGCATCGACCTGACGCAGGCGCGATGGGACACCGCGGAGCACGCTCCGGAGGACAAACGTCGCAAGGAGCCGGACGAAGCGTCGTACCGTCCCTATCACGACATCCAGATCCTCGTCGACGGGGACGCCGCCGCCGCTCTCGGCGACCTCGCGCGCGAGCGCTGGCGGCGCGCCGAGCGCTTCGAGGCGGAACGAAGTTCGGGCTCGGGCACGGACAACGGCAACGGAACGGATGTCGGCAATGGAACGGACGACGGCGCGGGCAGAACGGCATCCGATCTGCCCGGACCCTTTGAGGGGGACGATCATGATCCGTGGCCGGACAATCTGGCGCCCGACCTGACCGACGTTGAGGTCGCCATTGCCCGCACGGACCCCGCGTACGGCGAACAGGAGCAGGTGAGCGAGATCGAGGCGCTCTTCCTGGCGATGATCGCCCGGGCGCGCGACACGATCTTCATCGAGCAGCAGTACTTCACGGACCCGACCGTCTGCGCGGCGTTGTGCGACCGGCTGCGTGAGCCGGACGGGCCGGAGCTCATCATGATCATGCCGCGCGACACGACGGGGCTCCTCGCGCGCCTGACGATGGAGACGATGCTGCCGGTGCGCCTCCACCGCTTGCGCCGGGCCGATCGTCACAACAGGCTGCGCGTGCTCTATCCCGACGCGCCCGGCATTCCGGAAGAAAAGGGCACCTCGATCAACGTTCACGCCAAGCTGATGATCGTCGATGACCGGCTCCTCCGTATCGGCTCCGCCAACCTGAACCACAAATCGATGGCCGACGACTGCGAGTGCGATCTCGCCATCGACGCCGAAGACAACGCGGAGCACCGGGCCGCCATTCGTCGCTTCCGGCACGCCGTTCTCGGCGAGCATCTGGCCCTTCCGCCGGAGGAGGTTGACGCGGCGGAGGAGGAGGGCGATTCGCTGATCGCTACCGTGGATCGGTTGCGCGCCAAGGATGGGCCGACGTTGGTGGACATCGAGGCGCGCCTCCCCGGCTGGCTGTCGACGCTGCTCGACGCGATGCCGCAACCGACCGCCGGCCGCGCCGACCACGCCGTCGGCGCGCGCCCAAGGCCGGGTGAATGGCTCGGCGCACCCGGCACGCCACGCATCGCCGGAGACGGCGGGCACGGGCGCGCGACCCGTCACGCGCCGACGTGGCTGATCGCGGCCGCGGTGGTCGGGCTGCTCGCGCTCGGCGCCGCCTGGCGGTGGACGCCGCTCGGCGAGCTCCTCGATGCGGAGTCCCTCGCGCGAACGCTGCGCAGCACGCCGTGGACCGGTCCCGCGTTGTTCGCGCTGTACGTCGTCGGCACGCAGTTCATGCTGCCCGTGCACGTGCTGCACGTCGTCGCGGTGCTCGTGCTCGGTCCACGCGCAGGCATGCTGTGGGCGATCGCGGGCACGATGGTCAGCGCCCTCGTCTCCTACGGGCTGGGGTCGTGGATCGGTCGTGATACCTTGCGCGAACGCTTCGGAGAACGTGTGCTTCGCATCAGTGAGCGGGCCGGCAAGGCGGGTCTTCGGGGCGCGTTGCTACTACGCCTCGTGCCGGGCGCACCCTTCGGATTGAGCAACATGGTCTTCGGGGCATCTCACGTCGCGTTGCGAGACTTCATACTGGCCACGACGCTGGTCATGTTGCCTTCGCCCATCGTCATCGCCGTCGCCGGAGAGGGGGCCGCCCGCGCCTGGCTGGACCCGTCCCCACGCACCATCGCGTTGCTCGCGGCCGGCGCCGTGGTCGTCGGTGTCGCGCTGTGGCTGGGGCGTCAACGTCTCGAGGCGTGGAGCCAAGACACCGGCGCTGCACGCCGCAAGAGCCGGTGAAGGAAGGGGAACCGGTGGGGCCGCAGGACGGGACGAGGCAAGGGGCTCCGAAGCAAGGGGCTCCCTCGTCGCCGCGCGATACGCCGAGCCCGCGCGATCCGCTGCGCTCGATACGCGTGGCCACGTACAACATCCACGGCGCGGTCGGCGCCGGGTGGCCGCGTGCGGCGCGCCCGGATCGGATCGCGGCCGTGCTGCGCGAGATCGACGCGGACGTCGTTGGACTGCAAGAAGTCTCGACGCAGCCGGGGCGGATGGACGGGCAGCTCTTCCGGATCGCAGAGGCCGCGGGTTATCGGGCCGTCCCCGGCGGGGCGATGCGCGATCACCGGGGCGACTACGGCAACGCGCTCTTGCTGCGCGAAGCACCGAGCCGCGTGATCAACCACCCCCTGCGCGACGGCTGCCACGGACGCATCGGAAAGCCAGAGCCACGCGGCGCGCTCGAAGCGCGGGTTACCCTGGGCGGCCGCACGATCCGCGTCTTCGCGACCCACCTCGGCCTGAGCGGCTCCGAGCGCATCGAGCAAGCCGACCGTCTCTTGGACGCGCTGGAGCTGGACAACTCGGAACGAGACGATGTCGATGCGATCGTCGTGCTCGGCGACCTGAACGACCCGACCGGCCGCGGCCGAGCGGTTCGCCGGCTGGAGCGCGCCCTGGGCGCGCAACCGGCGCCGCGCAGCTTCCCTGCACGGATTCCCCTCATACGTCTCGATCGTATCCTGGCCCACCCGGCGCACCGGATCGCCGATATCGCCGTGCACGATTCCCCTCTCGCCCGGCGCGCTTCCGATCATCTGCCGGTCGTGGCGACGTTGCGCTTGGGCGCGGGCGAGTAGCGGCTCCGGCGTCTGGGCTGTAGGCGGCAGGAGGAGCAGATATCCGGCGTGCGGGCTACTAGCGTGACGGCTACCGGATGTGACGGCGAGCGGACGTGACGGCGAGCGGACGTGACGGGAACCGGACGTGACGGCGACGAGCGGATTGCGGCAGAACGTGAATCGCTGCAACGCACAAAAAAGGGGCGCCCGTGAGGGCGCCCCTTTTGTTGCATTGCTACGTAGGTCGGGACTTGCCCGTCCTAGCGTGCTGCTCCCGATGCTACTTCTGGGCCTGGACGGCCGTGAGGAGCGTCATGATGCTCTCTGCCGAAGCCGGCACACCGTCGAGCAGTGCCGTCATCGTCGTCGCGCACTCGTCGCAACCCGGCACGCTCATGTTCATGTCGATCAAGGCTGCGAAGTACTCGGACAGCGCTGCAACGTCGCCCTTGTCGGCCGCCGCCGCGATCATCTCCCACGTCAGGCTCGGCTGGCCGAGGGTCTCGACCACGGCCTGCACTGCTGCCGCTGCTGCCACCGGAGCCGCGGGCATCGTCTTGTCGCCATCGCCGCCCTTGTCGCCGCCGGTGTCGCCGCCGCCGGCCTGGCCACCCGTGTCGCCACCGGTGTCGCCGCCACCCGTGTCGCCGCCGCCGGTGTCGCCACCGGTGTCGCCGCCACTGCTGCCGGTGCCGCCGCTCGTGTCACCGCCGCCCGCTGGGGCGCCGCCCTGCGACTGCTGGAGGAGCTTGCTGACGGCATCCGCGTTCGGTAGACCGACCAGACCCTGGTCGTTGCGGACCTGCGTCGCCGTGCGCTCCTTGGTGAGCATCGCCTGCAGCTCGGGGGTGCAGTCATCCGGGCTCGATGCGCACAACTCTTGAATGTACGCGTTGAGGGCTTCGCTCGCCTCGAGGCACGGTGCGCCGCAGTGCTCTTCGATGTAGGCGAAGTCCAGACGCTGGGACGGGTTCAGCTGGGCAAGGAAGCTCTCAAGGGTGATTTCCTTGCTGGCATCGGCGTTGCTGCCGCTACCGGGGTCGTTGGAGCCTTCCTTCTCGTTGCCGGGATCGGTGTTGCCGGCGCCGGGATCAACGTTGCCGCCGGGCTTCTCAGGCGGGTTCTCGGGATCCGGCGGGACCTCCTTGCCGGGGACATCCGGCGGCGTGTCGCCGGCCGTGCCTGATACGTCGGTGCCGGTGCAGGCCGCGAGACCCAACGAAGCCAGCAGCAGCATGGTCATGGTGAAGAGCTTCAGAGCGCGCATGGTGGTGCCTCCCTCCCGTTGTGGGACGTGTTCACGAGTCAATCGGGCTGATCGATTCGAGCTGCTCATGGTGTTCCTCCTCCGAAAAATGTGCGCTGCCGCCAAATGCCGGGTGATACTTCGCCTCCGCTACTTCCGGTGGCCCCGGTAGGCCGGTTGCGACCCATCTCCTCCCTGCTGCTGGGCCTCTCGTGCGCTAGCGACAGTCCTTCTACTCGTGGGTTGCTGTGATGTTCCCACGAATTGCTACCTAAGGGTTGGTGGTCATCCTTTCCGGCCGGCCATCCACCACCAGGCTGCGCCGAACGCAGCGAGGTAGATGGCGGTCCAGGTCCAGGACAGGGTGCCCGAGGCGGTGCCGGAGGTCGAATCTCCAGAGAGAATGCCTCCTGAGTTCGCGGACCAGATCAGCAGCACCACGGCGCCGAAGGCGCCGACGAGCGTGAAGACCGGTCGCGGTGTGCGACGGAAACGGTCGAACCACGGTGTGTGCTTGTTTGTAGATCGCGCGGCGTGATCCTGATGCGCACGCGCCTGCTCTCTCTCTTGGACACGCGCCGCCGCAACGGCGAACGCGGATCCGGCTGCGAGTGGATCTTCGTCGGCGTCCATGGACTCGACGGGGGCGTTCAACAACCAGCCCCATGCCGTGTCCGCCAGGCCCGCCCGTGCTAGCGCGGTGGTCGTGACGGGATCGTTCGCGGGCGGAAGGGGCAGTCCAACGCGCGTGCCTTCCGGCAACGTCGCTTCGTAGGGTGAGACGATGTCGAAGGTGATATTGGCTGGAATCTCGAGCCCGCGTTTTGCGATGGCTGCTGCCGGGTCTCGGCGCAGATGCTCGCGCAGGTCGTGATCCGCCCAGGCGTCGATGACGATCTCGGCCAAGGCGTGATAGAAGCCGGGTGTGCCCACAGGCAGCATGCCCAGGACACGTGACGCAAGGCGTTCGGGCGCGGATGGGCGCTGTCCTCCGTCCTCCGAAGGCTCAGGGAGCCAGCGGTCGAACGCGCCGCGTGTGCCTGACTCGGACATGCCGATGGCTCCATCTTGGGGCGCGGGGATCGCGAAGATCCGCCACGTTGGGGGGCTGGAAAGGCTCTCCGTGATCGCGTGCGGCCACGGCTGTTTGATGATGGGTACGGTCCTTGTACGCCCGCCTCTAGGAGATGTTCCCACCGATGTGCGCATTCGGCCAAGTTCGGGCACCATCGCGTCATGCGAGTCGCAATCCTCTCCGACGTGCACGGCAATCCCATCGCCCTCGATGCCGTCCTGGCCGACCTCACCGCGGCCGGGGGCGCCGATGCCCATTGGGTGCTCGGTGACCTTGCGGCGCTCGGCTACGACCCTCTCGGCGCCATGGAGCGCCTGCTCGCGCTGCCCAATGCGCGCTTCACGCGCGGCAACACGGACCGGCTGACGCTGGACGGCGTGGACCTCGAGACCGCCGCCACGGTACTGCGCAGCCGGCCCGATCGTCTGGCCAATCTGCTCGGCCTCAGCGCGAGCTTCGGCTGGACTCGCGGTGCGCTGCGCACCGCGCACCTGGATCACCTCGCGTCCCTGTCCCTCGAGCTGCGCGAAACCCTGCCCGACGGCACGCGCGTCCTTGGCGTGCACGCCGCACCCGGCACCGACGACGGACCCGGGATCCACCCGGCTCAGTCCGACGAAGAGCTTGGAGCCCTCCTGGCCGACGCCGATGCCGACCTGGTCTTCACCGGGCACACCCATTG
Organism: Anaerolineae bacterium; assembly: GCA_029262755.1. Taxonomy (GTDB): domain Bacteria; phylum Chloroflexota; class Anaerolineae; order Epilineales; family Epilineaceae; genus JAJCYU01. The sequence goes on along the minus strand of JAJCYU010000105.1, from coordinate 27,067 downwards.
GCCGGTGGACCGGACGGTAGGCGGCGTGCGGGCGGTCAACCTCGGCAGCGTGAGCAACCCTGTCGGCGATGACCTGCGGGCCAAGTACGTCCTGTTGCATGCCGACGAAAGCGGCTACGAGCTGGAGCGCCGGTACGTGGCCTATGACAACGCCGCGGTGCTGCGTGCCATCGCCGCAACCCGACACCCTTCGGCGGACTACCTCGCCCTGTTCATGCGAGGCGAACGCGAACCCGACTGGCGCGGCGAGGGATAGACCGGTCGAGGCGAACGCGAACCCGACTGGCGCGGCGAGGGATAGACCCGGCGAGGCGAACGCGAACCCGACTGGCGCGGCGAGGGATAGACCCGGCGAGGAGAACGCGAACCCGACTGGCGCGGTGGGCGGTAGACGCTGGCGGTGGAGCAGACTGGAGCCGCCGGCTGCGATGAGACGCGAGAAAGGCGTCCCCGGGGGGACGCCCTCCTCGCACGTTGATCGTTCGCTTGCGATCGTGGGCTGCTGCTCCGCGATCACGATTGATTCGTGTTCGAACTGCCTCAGCCGATGGTCTGGATGGCGATCAACAGGTTGCGGATGTCATCCACGTCCACGTTGTTGCCGCCCATCAGGTCGTTCATCGTGTCCACGCAGTCGTCGCAGCCGGGTAGCGCGAGGCCGCCCTCCGTGATCTGCTGGAAGTACGTGGCCAGGGCTGCGACGTCCGCCTTGTCGGCCGCACCCGCGATCTCGTTCCAGCTAAGCGTGTCAAGACCGATGCTCTCGATGACCGCCTGCACGGCCGCCGCTGCTGCTACCGGCGCGGCCGGGAGCGCCTTGCCCTCGTCGCCACCCTTGTTGTCGCCGCCGCCGGCCTGGCCACCGGTGTCGCCACCGGTGTCGCCGCCACCGGCCTGGCCGCCCGTGTCGCCGCCACCTGTGCCGGCGTCGCCGCCACTGGTGTCACCGCCGCCCGCCGGGGCGCCGCCCTGCGACTGCTGGAGGAGCTTGGAAACGGTGTCCGCGTTGGGCAGCCCGACCAGACCCTGATCGTTGCGGACCTGCGTCGTCGTGCGCTGCTTGGTGAGCATGGCCTGCAGCTCGGCGGTGCAGTCGTCCGGGCTCGTGGCGCACAGCTCTTGGATGAAGGCGTTCAAGGCTTCGCTCGCCTCGAGGCACGGAGCTCCGCAGTGCTCTTCGATGTAGGCGAAGTCCAGACGCTGGGACGGGTTCAGCTGGGCAAGGAAGCTCTCGAGGGTGATCTCCTTGCTGGCATCGGCGTTGCCACCGCTACCGGGATCGTTCGCGCCACCCTTCTCTTGGCCGGGATCGGTGTTACCGGAACCGGGATCGACGTTGCCGCCGGGCTTCTCGGGCGGATTCTGGGGGTCCGGCGGAACCTCTTTGCCGGGAACCTCAGGCGGCGTGTCGCCGGCCGTACCTGAGACGTCGGTGTTCGTGCAGGCCGCGAGGCCCAACGAAGCCAGCAACAACATGGTCATGGTGAACAGCTTCAACGTGCGCATGAGTGGTTCCTCCCTGAATGTGTCGAGGTCACGAGCTGGTGCGGGCGGTGTCGCCGTGCTTCTGTGTATGCGACAGCCTTTCTACTCGGGAGGCGCCACGATGTTCCCGATGGCCGCCACACTGCGTCCGTTGCGTGCTGTCGCGGCCACGCCCAGAGCGCGCTCGACCTTCGACGCAAGCTTCGAACGCCCAATGCCCGCGGGGGCATGGAGATAGAAGACACGCTCAAACAACGCGAAGCGCTCGCCGTCGCGCCGCAGTTCGTTCAACGTGTCGAGGTCCGCTTCTGAGGCCACCTGTTCCAAGAAGAAGAGGTGCAGCGTCTTTGGTTCCGCCATTGCTTCGGGATAGGGGTTGGCGGCGATGGCGCTGAGCAATTCCTCTCCGCCAAGCACAAGCACCCGCGGCCGGAATCCGTGCGCCGCCTCCACGGCGTCTTCGATACGCGCACGTAAGGCCGCGAGGTCGCGCTCGCCGGCGCCTGCACTACCAGGGGCGTCCGCATCATCCATGCGAAAGACAACGTTGCCGCTCTGGATGTAGGTCTGCACGTCGTGCAGCCCCAAGCCGCGTAGCAGATCCCGCAGATCCGCCATCTTCAGCACGTTGCGACCACCGACGTTGATGCCGCGAAACAGGGCGACAAGGGGTAGCGGCGAGGGCTGGGGACGAGACATGGCTGTGCTCCGGTCGAGGGCATGTGCGCGGTCCGTACGTGCGGTTGGTCGCCGAGGGGGTTGCAGGGCTGGCTGAGAACTGTGCTAGTCCGGCGGTGGCAACGCCGTCGGGGCGCCGCCGGGCAATCGGCCACCGTCGCGGAGCCAGCCTAGCACGTGCCTTGCCCAACGCTCACCATGTTCGTCGAGACCCGCTGCGTTGAAGTGAACCGTGTCGTGCCTCCAGGCCGCGCCGACGAGGTCGTCGGTCGGTGGGCCGGCGAACACGGCCGGGTCCGCGGCGATCACCGCGTCCTGGCCGGAGACGACGGCCGCGATCCACTCAGGGACGATGCCGGGCATGAAACCGCCGCGCGCGACGCCCCACGGCAACGCGAACCCTGCGTCATCGCGCGACGCGGCGATGATGACCGCCAACCTGCGTGCATAGTCGTCCGACGCCGTGCCACCTTGGGCGTCGGACTCCCCTTGGTGCCACAATACGGCACGGGCGCCGTTGGGCCGCAGCGCTTCGATGGCGTCACGCAGCCGCGGATAGAGCGTGCCGTTGGGCAGCCACTGGCTGACCTGCGTGCCTCCCCAGCCGACGGACACGAGACCGACCGGCACGTCGAGTTCCGCGGCGATCCGGTCCGCGAACGCGGGCCATGGCGAGCCGCCGTCACCGGTCGCGACCGGTTGCGGGTCCCACGCGGGCCGCCATCCGTCGAGCCCGCCCGCCGTGACGCGCCGATCCCGCGGCTCGCTCTGCGGCATGCCGTGGTTGGCCGAGTTGGACTGGCCGGCCGAGATGAAAACCTCACCGACGCCGACCGGCCCGATCCGCCGCGTCACGAGCGGATCGCCCGTCGTCTCGCGATCCGTCGATGCGAAGAGCCCGACCTCCACCGCGTACCATCCGGCATCGAGGACGAGCGCATCCCGGATGTGTCCGTCCGGCGCAAGCGCAAGCGTCCGCCACGGCGTCGCGGGGTCGGCCGGCGAGCCGTCGGGCGCAAGCGGGTGCGCGCGTGCCTGCGCCGTCAGCCCGCCCGCGCTCGCGCGCCCGACGATCGGCACGCGCGCACGGTTCGCGCCGTCCCGCTGGTGTACCGCGTGGGCGCGGGGGGCGAAAAGCTGCAACGTAGACGTGATCGACGACGTGGACGAAAGCGGGGTCGTGGGGCGGACGAGGATCGTGAGCGTTCGCCGCGCGTAGTCGCCGGCGTTCTGCGCGAAGGTCCAGTCCGCGTGCCCCATGCGGCTCGTGCCGATGCCCAGATCGGAGGCGCCGGTGCTGCCCCACCCGTTCCAGGCGAACAAGACCGTGGCCGAGTCGGGGTGATGCACTTGCAGCGATCCGTAGCCCTCCCGCGGATCGACCGGGAGATCGCCGTGGTCGTAGGCGCTGTCATCCGCGCCTGGAACGCGCCGCTCGTTGATCGGCGTGTAGTTGTGCGGCCAGAACTCGATTGCACCCGCGCCCAACTTCGCGCCGCGCGGCAGATCGGTCTCGCTGCCGTATACATGGAGCTCTTGCACGGCGCGTTGGAACACCGCGCCGGTCGAGAGGACAGGCAAGCCGAGGTGCCGCAACGTGTCCGTGAAGGCGGCCATCGAGACCCACAGAGTCCGTGTGCCCGCGAAACCGCGCCCTTCGAGCGCAAGATGGTACGCGACGCGGTCGAAGCGATCGCCCAGCTCCGCGGAACGGTCGATGGTGTAGGGTGGTGGCTGTTGGTGGTAGCCGGGACCCTCGGCCGGGATCTCGAGTTGGTGGAGAACCTGGTAGCCTGCCTGCTCCTCTTCGGGAACGTCGGCGAACTGAACAGTGTTCGGAACGGAGACGCTATCCGTAGGACGCAAGACGGCGCCCACGACAACGACAAGCGCGACGCACACGGTAGCGCCGGCGCTCACTCGGGCGAACGACCCCGCCGCGCGAGTACGATCGTCGGATGCATCCTGCGGACGAGTCCTCATCCGGGCGAAGCGTCCTTCGCACTGCGCGTCTCTGCGTTCTCTTCCGCTACGTCCGGTCGATAGGCAAGGATTACCTGATTGACCGTGGCAAGCAGCTGCAGCATCACGGCCATCATGATCGCCGCAAGACTGGCGCCGGTCGCCGAGCCGAGGAAGTAGACGACGATGAACCACGAGCCTTCAATCTTGTCGGATTCCTGGATGGGCAGACCGTAGACCAGGAGAGACACCAACGCGCCGATGAGCGCCGCGGTGCATAGAAACGCGATGCGCTCGATGCGGCGATAGTGTTCGAGGGGTAGATCGGCATCGGCATTGGAACTCAGGCTGAGCACGGTGACCATCAGGGCCAGAATCGTGGCCGCGGCCGTGCTCACCGTGGAGCTGAGGAGCCGCAGGCTTGGGATGGCGGCACTGTAGAGGATGCGCGCATCGTAGCCGGATAGTCTGCCCAAGCCGATCACTGCGAACAGCCCGATCAGAGCGGGCACGACGGCGCCGATGATCATCGTACGTCGCTCCTCACCAGTCGGAGCGAGATTTCGTACCGCCTTGCGGAATGTGGACATTACAGGCAACTCGCTCGCGTCGTCGGTGGAAACGATCCGGACTTCTCGGCAAGAGGATATCGGCGCGCCGAGGAGCCGACGGTACCAGGGGCCCCCGGGGCTGTCGAGACCGCACGTCGCTCTCGAATTTTGCGATTGACGCTCCTCGCGCGAGCTCGTACCGTGAGCGCGGCTACCCGGCCGGCACTGGTTGTCGCTGCCTCTTCCTCTCCCTCTCCCCTCCCGCTCTCCAAGGGCGCCTACCATGATCGAACGCTACGGCTTGGGCCTGCCGATCTGGGGTTCTCGCTCCTGGCACGGCTCGCTCTACTCGCGGGACGCCAAGGCGTCGGACCGGCTCGGCGAATACGCGTCCGTGTTCAACTCCGTGGAAGGCAACCCGACCTTCTACGCGATCCCGACTCCGCAGCGCCTCGCGGCTTGGGCCGCCCAAACGCCGCCGGGCTTCGGGTTCTCCTTCAAGGTCCCCCGCGCCATCACCCACGACCGTGGGCTCGTGGATGCCGAGGTCGAGACGCGGATGTTCCTCGACGCGTTGGACGCAGCACGCTCGCGGCTCGGACCCACGATGCTCCAGCTGCCGCCGCGCTTCGGCCGCGCTCAGCTCCCTACGCTCGCTGCCTACCTCGACACGCTGCCCCGGTGGCTGGACGTCGCGGTGGAGCTGCGGCACCCCACCCTCTTCTCCGAGCAATGGGTCACGGACGTCGACGCCCTCTTGGCCGAGCACGGCGCCGACCGCGTGGTCCTCGATAGCCGCCCGCTCCGCGCATCGGCGGTACACGAGCCGGAGGCCGAAAAGGCCAGGCAGCGCAAACCCGATCTACCGGTGTGGCCGCAACAGCTGGGCGACCAGCCCGTCGTGCGCCTGATCGCCGATCCCGACCTTCCGGCCAACGCCCCCTGGCTGGAGGAATGGGCCGATCGCTTTACCGCATGGATCGCCGAAGGCCGTCGCCCGGTGCTATTCATCCACTTGCCGGGCGACACGGGCGCGCCTCAGCTCGCCCGCACCTGGCATGCGATGCTGCGCGAACGCGGGGCACCGGTGGGCGCAATGCCGCCTTGGCCGGGGGAGGCGGAGCCGCGGGCGGACACGGCGACGCCGCCGGTGCAGCCGAAGCTCTTCGGCGACGAGACGGACGGCGTGTAGCGCGGCCGAATGCAGGACGCAGTACACGCCGGCTTTGTCCTACCGGCCGTGTTCGCAACGGGCTACGCGCCGATCCCACGTGTCGCGCGCCTAGGTGACCGATCTCTCGCTGACGCGACCCGGCCGCGCGGGTGCTCGACGGGCCGCGCGACTACTCGACGGGCTGCACGAGCTCCGTGCGCCACTTGCTCGTATCCGGCTCGGCGCCCGGGTCTGTCCAGTAGATCTCCATCGGTGGGCCGTTGCGCGTGTGCCCTTGCTGCGAGACCCAGCCTTGGAGCGCGGCATGCGCGTCGCCGAGGCCCTCGTATGGCCCTTCATGCATCAGGCTGGCCACATGCAGTTCCGGCAGTTGGTAGCAGCGCACGGGCTCTTCGACCTCGATGGCGGCGACCACGGGCGCGCCGGCCTCCAGATCCACGTGCTCCGGCGTGAACGCGTGGTACGCGCCGAAGGGCGGGCCGGCGCTCTCGCCGCCGGCACCCTGGATCGCGTGGTGCGTGGCGGGCAGCATCTCGCCGTAGGCCTCGGGCAAGCCCTCGGGCGTCGTATCCTTGCGCATCGTCACGACGGTCTGCGAGGGCAAGGTCTTGAGCTGGACATCGTAGCCCGTGCCGGGCTGGGGAGGGGAGGAACTGGGGGCCATGAGAGGTCGCTCCGATCGTTGGGTGCGTGGGGTGAAGTTGCATTCGCATGCCGGTAGATCGAGGCTAACACTATGGCCGCAGCGCGTCCAGGGCTCGCGCGATCCGTGACGAAACTTAGAGTCGGGCGGCGCGGCCGCGTTCAACACTTGCAAGGATACCGGCCACGAGCCGACGGAACCAGGAAGGTGGGCGCCGTGTCGCACGCCTTGCGCCGGACACTCTTGGATACGGGAGGCCACCCATGGATCGTCACCACGTCGCAGTTCCCACCGTCACCGATGCTGCGTGGCGCATGGCGCGCGTAGCCCTGCTGGTGGTTCTTGCTACGTTCGTGGCTCCGGATCGTTTGCACGATTCGTCTGCGGCGTCGAGCGTGGCGCTGAGCGGTCCGAACGGACAAACATCGGCGCGCAGTTCCCTCAGGGAGTCTGCGCGATCCAAGGCGCGCACGGTGCACGCTCAAGCTCCGGCACTGGAAGCCTACGTCCGCATCGATCGTTGGCCGGATCGCGTCGCAGGCGGGCGGTCGGCGATCGACGATCCGGTGGGCCTCGACGTGGCGGCGGACGGGCGCGTGTTCATCGCGGACCGTGGCGTCGGCGGCGTCCTGACCATGCTGCCGGACGGGACCTTCTTGCCGCCCTTCGGGACCGTGGGCAGCGGCCCGGGCGGTATGGGCGCGGTCGGCAAATTGGTATTGGACGAGCCGGCAGACCGACTGTACGTGCTGGACACCGGCGGGCAACGGGTGGTGATCTTCGCTCTGGACGGCAGCTACGTTGGTGCGTGGGAAGATCTGGACGGGGCGTCGATCGCCGTCGGTCCGGACGGGCGAGTGTACGTGGCCGAGAAGCAGACGAACACGGTGGTGGTCGTGGATGGTGCCGGCACGCGCCTCTTCTCCTTCGGCGGCCACGGTACGGAGGAAGGACGTTTCACGCTCATGTCCGATCTCTCCGTCAGCGCCGACGGCGCCACGCTGGCCATCGGCGACCTGAACGAGACCCGTGTGCAGCTCTTCGACTTGCGCGCAGACGGCGCGGACATCCGCAAGATCTACAACCTGCAGCACCCGAAGTACGGTACTTCCGGCTTCGGTCCGCCCTTCAACCAATGCCGCGCCGGTGTCGTGCACGCGCTGGGAGGCGACACGATCTGGGTGGGCGACGGCAGCGGCGCCTGCCGCATCGAGCCGCGCGCCTTCGAGCACACGATTGCGACTTCGGCCGGCGGCGGCACCATCTGCAAGCCAACCGTGCGCGTGCCGCTCATACGGCCGGCGCTGGGGCAGTTCTACGCGGTGGCAGCCTACGACCCGAACTACGGCCCCTGTTACAGCACGCGCGGTGGCAAGGACACCTCGCTGCCGACGACGGCGGCGGTCGTGCGCTACCGAGAAGCAGGGCTTGCGCAGGTGGATGCGATCTTCCTCTCCGCGGTCAATGCGCGTGCCGATGGCGGGCTCGTGGCACCGCGCCACCTCAGCGTGCCTGCGCCCGAGCGGGTGTTCGTGCTCGACAGTACGCGGACGGCACGCTACTTCCAGCCGGACGGCACGGTCATCGACACGCTCGGCCTCACGACGCGCCGCAGTGTGGGCAGCACGCGCCGTCTGCGGGTGGATCGCGCGGACGGCGCCGCGACCACAGATGCCCTCTTCGGCTATTACATCAAGGAGCACCGCGGCAAACGCGCCGGCCGAGAAGACGACCGGGCCACACCCACCGCCTCGGCGGCCGAGCCGACGCCCGTCGAGTCGCCGACCCCCATGCCGACCCCTCAGATCCGCCTCACCCCCGGGCCGCGCGGACCCGATCCGGGCGGGGCACAGTGGATCGAGGACGAGCACGGCATCGGCTTCTTCCGCACGACGACTACCGTCGAATACGGCCAGCAGATCCAGGTGATCGATCCCGTATGGACGCAACGCTTCAGCACCCAGTCCAGGGAACGCAACGAGGACCTCGGCCGCGACAACGCCAACCATCTCAAGCTCGTCGACCTGGCCTTTCGTGACGTCAACGACACGGTATACGCCCTTGTCTATGAACGCGCACCGGTCACGCGCAAGGACGATCCGCACCTCTTGCTGCTCGCCGCGGGCGGCAGCCCTCGCTTCACGCGCTGGGATCTGCCGGACGACACCAGCTCGACCTACGCGATCAACCCCTACGAGGACCTTAGCGTTGGCCCGGACGGCCGCGTGCTGGTGCTGGACGATCATCGCGATCTCGTGATCGTGTTCGCGGCGGACGGCTCGTCGCTGCCCACGATCTCGGTCGCGGATGACGTGCGCGCGATCGCCGGAGGCACGCGCGGCCACCTCTTCGGCCTACGTGAGAGCGGCTACGTCGAGCGCTATGAGCCGGACGGCCGCGTGAGCGCACGCTTCGACGGACGCCCCTTCGCGGCCACGGACCCGCAGACGCTCAGCGGCATCGCCGCCGACGAGGTCGGCCGTGTCTACGTCGCGGACGAGCAGGGCAGCGTTGTCGCGGTCTTCGAACCGGCACCGCCCGGCAGCGACGCGCTGCCCGTGCCGAGCGACGCTACCTGCGTGTTGCGCGGCGACAAGACGGCCGCGCCCGACGATCTGGCCCTAGGCGAGCACACGACGGTTCAACTCGAGCTTGACGGCTTCTGTGGCATCGGAGAGTCGCCGTCCGACATCATGATCGTGACCCTCTTCTACCCGCCCAACGGCGTTCCGGACAACGCGGGCGACACGATCCGCGAACTACGCCGCTTGGTCAGCCGGATCGACATGGACAAGCACAGGGTCGGCATCGTCGGCTACTTCCGCGACTCGCGCGTCGAGATCGAGCCGACGCACGACCGAGCCGACCTGCTAGCGGAGATCCCCCGCATCGCCCGCCGCTGGCCGCCAAGCTGCTTCATCCGCAACGACCGCCCAAGCTGCGGCTTCGGCGCCAAGCCCTACCCGGTGCTGCGCGAGGGCATGAAGCTGGCCGCCAGAACCCTCGGGCCACCCTCCGAACGCCGCCGCGTGATGGTCGTCTACCACGCCTTCTACTGCAATCGCGACCTGGCCTATCGCGACGGCGACTGCCGCCCCTGGCCCAACGCCGCCATCGCGGCGGGCGACATTCGCGACGACGGCATCCAGATCATCGTCCATGACGGCAACCGCACGGGCTGGCGCGGCTACCGCTTCGACGGCTCTACCTACGAGGCCGATGCGCAACCTCTGTCCTCCAGCGACGCAGATGTGACCTTCGACTGGGCGGGCTTGCAGCACCGCATGGTGCGCTACCACTTCCCCGGCGCCCTCGCTATCAACCTGAACCTGATCGACACCCTGCCGGCCAACATGCGTCTGGTGCCGGCTTCGATCTCGGCAGGAGGCTCGGCGGCGGGCGCGGACGTTTCCTGGTCGCAAGCGGCCCTGCCCTACGGTCGAAGCGCGTTCGCGCTCGACGTCGAACCCCAGCAGATCGGCCGCTGGCCCACCAATGTGCGGGCCGAGGCGACCTTCACCGACGGCTGGGGCGCGCCGGGCCGCATCGTGTTCCCCGTGCCCTTCGTAACCGTGCGCGAGGCGCCGCCGACCCCGACGCCGACGCCCGCCCCGACGGTCGAGCCCACCCCCGCGCCGACGCAAGCTACCCCGACTGCTGGACCGCCGCCGAAGCCGCTCTTCCTGCCGCTGGCCATGCGCGGACACTGCCTGCCAGGCACGCTGCGTTTCGACGTCGCCCTTGTCCTGGACAGCTCGTCGAGCATGACGGGCGCCAAGCTCGATGCCGCCACGGCTGCGGTCGGCACCTTCCTGGATCTCCTTGATCTTGCGCCCGGCGCAGACGCCGCGGCCCTGGTCACCTTCGACGATGCGCCGCGTGTGATCCACGATCTCTCTTCGGATCCAGCCAGCCTACGTACCGCGCTGGCGATCATCGACACGCGCCCCGGCACCCGTATCGACCGCGGCCTGGCCGCCGCCATCGACCTGCTACGCGCCGTGCCGAGTTCCACGCGCCGCAAGCCGATGGTCGTGCTGCTCTCGGACGGCCGCCAGGACGATCCCGCGCCCGTCATCACCGAAGGCGAGCGCGCCCGCGCCGCGGGCATCGACGTGTACACGATCGGCCTGGGCGATGACGTGGACGATGCGCTGCTCGTGCGGATCGCGGCCAGCCCGGCCCATGCCTTCCGCGCGCCGACCGCGGCGGATCTCCGTGCGATCTACGAGGAGGTGGGCCGCACGATCCCCTGCCGGTGAACAGGGCGCGGGGCCTACTCGTGCCTCGTAGACCGTACCCTTCGCCGCTGCAGCCACCCGAACACCCCGAGCAGCCCGATCATGCCAAGGACGCCACCGTAGCGGAGGCTCGTCTCGTACTCGCACCAGGCGGCGTGGCCAAGGATGTACGGCAGCGCCATGGGCGTGACCACGTCCAGGCAACCCGGATCGCCTTCCACGTAGCCCGCGGCGTCGCGTAGGGCGGCGCAGGTCGCGGCGTCGGCGAGAATGGCTTGCGCGGCGTCTGCGGCGTCCATTCGGAAGCGGCAATCTTGCTCGCACCGAACGCGATCGCGTCGATCGAGCAGGTAGAGAAGGTAACCGTCTTCCGCCTCGTCGCCTGCCGACCAGGCCATCAACGCGCGTCGCCCGGCCTCGGGCATGTAGGCTTGGCGCAGCGGGTGCCACGACTCGTCGAGCACCCAGATCTCATCGCCGACCTGTGCGGGTGCCGTTCCGGCGGTTCGGCCGCTCCAAATGGCAACGATCCGTACGAAGTGACCGTCCACATCGCTCCCAATCACGTCGATCAAGGCACTGTGTATGGGTTGATCCGTGCCGAACTCGTCCGTGTCCGGGCACAAACACGGCACCGTAGGCGCGCAGTCGGCGGAGGCAGGTCGTGGGACGAGCACAAATGCGAATGCGAGGGCGAACGCCGCGCACAAGGCGGGCAGCCGACTGAACGTTCGAGGCGATGTATGGCGACGGCTGAACATGGTGTGTCTCCGGTCTTCGGGGCGGTGGCTTGCAAGGGACGAACTATGAAGGCGGCCCGGACCGGGGGACGCGCGGCCTCGTGAATGGGGACGCGCCGGTCACGGACGGTATACCGAGCCCTACGGTGCCGGGTTCGAGAAAAAACATGTCGCTTGAATCACATCCAGAATCGAACGTCTTGCCGGCGGCGCAGGTAAAGTTACCCGATCGGCATGCGGAGCATCGTCTCGCACGACAACGCCATTCTAGACATCGCCGTTCTACACGTCGCCGCACGAAGCTTCGGCCGAAACCAACGATCGACAAGCGATGCCCCCGACAAGCATTGCCCCCTGTGCTTTCTGCACGCACATGCTGAGGAGTCTGGTTCTTCCATGATGGTCCCGAGCAAGCACGTACTATCCGCCCTTTGCACCGTTCTTGTGCTGTCCGCAGCGGCTTGCAGCCCCTCCCCGGCCTCCGCTCCTTCGGAGCCCGCCGCCGAAGCGGCGCCGACAACCGCCGCCGCGCCGACCAACCCGCCCGCCACGCCCACGGCCTCGATCGTGACCTTGACCGTGGATGACGCGGCGCCGGTCGGCCTGCGGTTCCAGACGGACGCCGGTATGTGGCGCGTCGCCGAGGCGGGTGTCGCCCAGCAGCTGCACGATACGGGCGTGCTCTTTTCTCCTTGGGGCGATCGCGGAATCCCCGTCGCGCCGGATGCCCGCTCCGATCAGCTGCCGATGCTCGACGTGGCGTCGGGCGAAATGCGCCTAATCGACCTCCCCGGCCGTCTCGTCCGCTGCTTCGCGTGGCTCGATCGCACTCGCGTTGCGTGCGGCCTGCACACGGCCGATGAGGAAGACGGCCCCAACATCGGCCATTTGAGCGTGATCGACACTGAGTCCGGAACGGTCGGGATCCTCGATCCCGATCACAACATGGCCTCGCCTCCCGACGCCTCGCCCGACGGCCGCACCCTGGCCTTCGATCGTGCAGGCGTGCCCCACCTTTGGCGCAACGGCACGATCAAGGCCTTCGACATCCCGGCCTTCGAGGGTGCGCCCGCTCAGACGCGCTACGTCACGAGCCCGGCGTTCAGCCCGGACGGCACGAAGCTGGTCTGGCTGGTGGCCAACGACGACATCGCGATCGTCCTCTTCGATCTCGTCGAGCGGACGGCTCGTACCCTGGCAGCCTACGAGCCGATGGGCTTTGGCGGTTGGTTCCCCGCGCCGAGCTGGAGCCCGGACGGGCGCTTGCTCGCCGCGCAGTTTGTAACGTTCGACCCGGCGCTACGCGCTGTCCATCTCCTCGACCCGACCGGCGACAGCGAGCCGCGCATGATCGGCGCCGACCTGGGCACGGCGACGTGGGTCGAGGCCGACCTCGCGCTCCTCGACACGGCCGTGATGGGCGAACCGACACGCACGATGGCCTACCGCCCCTCGACCGGTGATCTCACGGAGCTCGCGCTACCGGCAGACGCCCGGCTCGCCGGCTTCGATCGCGATCTGCTGCCTGTCGTCGCGACGAGCGGCGAGGACGCGCTGGCGTGGCTGTTCGACGCGACGGGCGCCTCCGACGCGCCGGCCAAGGAGTTCATCGACAACCTGGAAACGCGGGTGCTGGCGCGCGACATCCCCGGGATGACGGCGCTGGCCACTGACCCCTTCGGCCTCGGCCCGTACCGCAGCGAATGGTCCTTGATCACGCCGGACGAGTTGGCGGGGCAGCTGAAGACGGTCTACCTGGCGGGCAGTTCGCCCCTCGTCTTCTCTTCGCCCGACACCGACCTCAGCGCGATGCTGGACGGCGTCGACCCGATGGCCATGCTCGGCCCCGATGTCCCGGTCGTCGCCGTGCTGCACAGCAGCGGCTGGGGAGCCGAGGGCAACGACGAAGCGATGATCTTCGTCACCGAAAGCACGGACGGCGGCTACGTCTGGAGCGCCCTCCTGATCGCCCCGGACGGCTTCGCTCTCCCGTAGCAAGCACGAGCGCGATCGCGATGAACGAGCGCGAGAACGATGGCGTATCGCGCTCGTTACTCGTCCCCACGTGCGATGGTCGAGCGGTGGACGCGAACGTTGTAGGGGCGCGCAGCCTGGACACGATGGCTAGTACACGCACAAAGCGGCGACCTTCTCGGGTCGCCGCTTTGTGCGTTGATGCGATGTTCACGCCAGCGTGTTGGGTTGCCGTGCTGGGACGGGCCATCAACAGGCCGGCAGGACACTCGGGGATGGTCCACGCGTATCGCGACGTGAACCGTCTCGAGCCGCTACTTGGTCTCGATGATCTCCCGCAGCGCGTCCCGCAGGTCTGGGGTGGGCACGGTCCTGCCCTGCGTTATACCCGTCGCGACGGTGACCAAGGCCTCGCTGCCCGTTCGACCGGATCCTAGATCTCCGCTCGCGATGCGCTGCAAGAAGCCGTCCAGCTCCTCCACCTCGGCCTTGAGGTCCTGCTTCGAAGCGATTTCGTCAAGCATCGCCATGTTGATCGAGTCGTCCTCGAAGTTCTCGATCGCGTCGAGAATCGCCCTCGCGCTGTCCACCGGCCATACGAGCTCTCCGTCTGCGCCCCCTTTGCTCGCCTGCTCGGCGTCCGAGGCTGAGCCCGCCACATCGGTGCTTCCGGAGCAGGCCGTCAGGCCGAGGGAGGCAAGCAAGATCGTGGCAAGGAAGATAATCCGAAGCGGATTCATGTCGCGTGTTCCTAGGAGGGGGAGAGCCGGTAAGGACGTCGTGGCTCTCAGAATTGCGGTTGTCTCCGCGCTAGCTACGCGCGTGGTGGGCCGATGTTCCCCGTGTAGACCGAAACGGCGGCACCGTGTTGCCAGGTGCGAATCTATTGACGCCGTGAATGATAATCCACCACGGCGTGAATAGATTGACAGTCGCGAGGACAGACCGATATTCGAGGGGTGCGCTCGCGTTCTGGAGACGGCCAAGGACGGGGTGTGCGGCCCGCGTTGAACCGGAGACCGATCCTGCGTCCGTGCGCTACTCAGCACGAGCGGCGACCCTCTCGGATCGCCGCTCGTCGCTACTTTCCGCCAAACTGGGAGGCCGGGATTCGAACCCGGATTAGCGGATTCAAAGTCCGCCGTCTTGCCCTTAGACGACCCCCCACCGCTGGCTTTATTCTATGCAGCGTGCGGCAGGTCGTACAATACGCGCACCGCGTACGTCGGCGGCGAAGCCCGCCTCCCCGCGCTCGCCCCGGCGCGAGGTTGACGCCGAAGGCGCGCGGTCGACCCGATGCCCGCGCGGTTCCCCCACTTGAGGAGTGCCCGATGTCCCAAATGAATCCTACCTTGACGCCCCACAGCGGTCGCCGGTCCCGACCCACGTGGCGCGCCGTTCTTGCGCTCGCGCTGCTCGTGCTCGCCCCGCTCGCCCTCGCCGCATGCACGCCCGCGGAGGAAGCGGGCACCGTCGGTGATGCGCCGGCCGTCGTCGACGCACCGGTCGATGCGGATACCGGAGCCGATGCGAACACCGACGCCGACACCGGCTCCGATCCCGCGCCCGAAGGGCAGCCGGTCGATGCGGACGGCGGCACCGGCGCGGGCGATCCCGGGCCGCCGCCGAGTGCGCCGACTCCTTCGTCCTTCTACGACGGACGCAAGGGCAACGAAGGCATGCTGATGCCCTTGGAAGGGATGATCGAGGGCTTCAAGACGCTGGCCATCATGCGCGACACGGCGTCGATGGTGAAGATGGCACGCAACCCGTTCGGCTTTGGACACTATCGCAGCGAGTGGACGCAGGTGGAGCTGGTCGACCTGGCGCGGTCGCTGGCCGAGAATTACATGAACAACGATGCCCAAATCGGCTTCACCTCCGAGGAGGCCAATCTAACGGCCATGCTCGGCGGCATCGACCCGACGCAGATGCTGGGGCCGGACGAGACCGTTGCGCAGGTGTTGCACAGTACCGGCTGGGGCATGGACGGTCTCGGTGAGGCCCTGATGTTCTTCACGGTAGAGGAGAACGGCGGGCACCGGTGGAGCGCGATGCTGTTCGCCCCGGAGGGCTTCACCCAGCCGTAGGGCAGCGCGGGCGAGCTCAAGCGAAGCGTTAGGGCCTCATCGTCCGCAAGGCATCGATCACCAGACAACGAGAGAGGGCGCCAGTACCAGGCGCCCTCTCTTCACGTCGCGCAACCTAGCCAGTGGCCCAGCGTTGCAGCGTTGCTAAGTCTTGCCGCGGCCCCTACGCCTCCTGCGGCTGAGGCGCGGTCTCCTTTAGCTGCTCGGCGAGCGACTTCATCGTCGCGCGGAGCGATTCGGATTCCTCGGCGCCGTGCTGCCAGCCTTCGAAGAAGAGCTCGTCGGTCTTGGCCTCGGCGGCCTCGCGTACGCGGCGGCCCTCTTCGGTTACCACGTAGCGGTCGCCGTCGTGGGCGAGCCAGCCGCGGCCGACGGAGGCCTCGAGCGCCTCGCGGTACTCGTTTGCGTCGTAGCCGCGGAAGCCGAGCTTCTCGGCTACCTCGGCGGCCGTGGCGACGCTGTCGCCCCAGACCTTTTCGCCCCAGACGTGGGAGAAGGCCTCCCATTCGTGACCCGAGACGCCGAGCTCGCGCCACGCAGCGGTGTGCGCGTCGTCGCGGAAGGCGTTGAGGTCGTTGACCGCGCGCCGGAGACGTTGCAGCACAGGGGCGTCTGCGCCCGGATCGAAACGCCGGCTGTAGGAGAGGTTCGGCTTTTCGATGTCGCAGCCGAGGCAGCCCTCGACATGCTTGCGCAACGCGCCCGTGACGGCCTCAGCGGCCTCGACGTCCACGGGTGCGTCGGCGAGGGCCGCGTCGACGCCGCCCTGCAGCCGGTCGACGAGCTCGCGGCCGCGGGCGCTCAGGCGGTAGCCGTCATCGCCCACCTGCTCCAGGAAGCCGCGTTCGGCGGCGCCGGCTAGACGTTGGGAGAAGAAGTCCTCGCCGGAGAAGGGAACGTGGCGCGCAGCATCCGCCGCGCGGACCGGTGAATCGCCTCTGGCGTACGCGATCTGCGCGAGGGTGAGGTCCCAACCTTCGAGGCTTTCGGCTTCCATCGTCTGCTGGATGTGCTGCTGGTAGTGCTGATACATCGCCTGCATCAGCTCGCTTCGTTGCTCCGAGAACCATTCATTGTTCGACATGGGTGGGGGCTCCTTGCAATTGGATGTGGGGGGTTGTTGGTTGGGGGCGCTTGGCGATGGCGCCCAGTCAACGTGAACGACGGTCCCCCGCGTCCGGTTCAACGTTACGCGGGCACCGCTATTCTTCTTGGAATGGTGCGCGTTGTCCTGCGCGAAGGAGCTCCAATGACCACCTCAACCCAGCCCGGCGAGGAACCCCGAACGATTCGGACCAACGGTGCTTCATCGCCGACAGTCCGGCCGCAGGCCGCGCCGCGCGAGAGCGGACATTGGCTCCTCGGATCGTTAGCCCGATACCGCGAGGAGGGGCTCGAATTCTACGCGGAAGTGCAGGCGCGGCACGGCGACGTCGTGGAGATCCGCTTTGGTCCGAGCCCGATCCTGACCGTGTTCCATCCGGAAGGTATTCGGCACGTTCTGCGCGACAACCACCGCAACTACCAGCGCGAGCCCTTCACGAACGGACTCTTCCTGAAACTCACCGGCGACAACCTCTTCACGAGCGACGGCGAGGATTGGCTTGCGCGTCGGCGCCGGCTACAGCCGGCCTTCCATCGGCGCCGGATTGCCGGCTTTGCCGACGCGATGGTGGCGCGCACGGAAGACTTCGTGGACCGCTGGCTCGGCCGGGCTCACGACGGGGCGCTGGACATGGCCGCCGAGATGCGCGCGCTGACCATGGTCATCGTGGGCGAAGCGCTCTTCGGGGTCGATTTCGAGGGCGAAGCGCGGGATCTGGCGCGGGCCTTCATCACCAGCACGGATTACTTTGCGTGGCGTACCCAGCACTTCGTCGCGCCCCCATTGGCGGTGCCGACCCGGCGCAACCGTGCACTGCGTTCGGCGCGCATCCGGATCCAGGGCCGCATGCAAGCGATGCTCGACGAGCGTCGCGCAGCCGGTGAGACCGGCGACGACTTCATGGGCATGCTCATGGAGCTGCGCGATCCCGACACGGACGAGGCGATGCCCGACGCCGTGTTGCGCGCGGAGCTCGGCGTCATGTTCGGTGCCGGGCACGAGACGACGGCCGCCGCGTTGGCGTGGGCCTTGTGGCTGCTTGCGGAGCACCCCGCGGCAGAAGCGGAGCTGCGCGCCGAGTTGGCCGAGGTCCTCGGCACGCGGTCCGCGACCGTGGACGACCTGCCCGCGCTACGCCGTACGCGCGCCGTCGTCGACGAGGCGATGCGGCTCTACCCGCCGGCGTGGGCCATCAGCAGGCAGGCGATCGGGGAGGACGTGGTGCTCGGCGTGCGGGTCAAGGCCGGCCAGAGCCTCACGCTGCTGCCGTATTTCGCCCACCGTGATCCGCGCTACTGGGACGCACCCGCGGCCTTCGACCCTGAGCGCTGGCTGGACGGTCGCGCCGAGGAGGCGGATCACGCGGGCGCCTACCTGCCCTTCGGCGCGGGGCCGCGCAAGTGCATCGGGCAGACCTTCGCGTTGACCGAGGCGACGCTCGTGCTGGCCACGATGCTGCAGCGCACGCGCATGAGCTTGGCGCCCGGATTCACGATGGTGCCCGACAACGGCTTCTCGCTGCGCCCCCACGACGGATTGCCGATGCACGTAGATGCGGCCGGGTAGCAAGGCGTGCGAAGGGCGATTTCCGGGACACAGCCGAGTTGACGGGACGCAGCGGTCCCGCCGACCCCGCGCCGACAACGAACGAGGCGGAGCTCCTGGGAGCCCCGCCTCGTGAATCTTCGCTAACTGCCTCATCGATCTCTCGACCGCGAGCTCTAGTTCAAGTACGCCTTGAGCATGCGGGCGCGGTTCGGGTGGCGCAGCTTGCGCAGCGCCTCCTTCTCGATCTGGCGGACCCGCTCGCGCGTCAGCCCGAAGATCTTGCCGACCTCTTTGAGGGTGTACGCGCGGTGGCCGCGTAGGCCGTAACGTAGCTCTAGGACACGCTGCTCGCGGGCGGTAAGGCCCTGCAGGACGTCCTCGACATCGCCGCGCAGCAGATCGAGCGAGGCGCTCTCGAGGGGATCCTCGCTCGTCTCGTCCTCGATGAACTGACCGAGCTCGCTCTCGCCTTCATGGCCGACGGGCTTCTCGAGGCTGATGCTGCGGCGGCTGGCCTTGAGCGCCAGCTCGACCTTCTCGACCTCCATCTCCAGCTCACGCGCGATCTCTTCCGGCGTCGGGCGCCGGCCGAGGTGCGTCTCGAGCGCATGGGCGACCGCGTAGACCTTACGGATGCGGTCGTTCATGTGCACGGGCACGCGGATCGTGCGCCCCTGGTCGGCCAGGCCGCGGGTGAGCGACTGGCGAATCCACCAGGTGGCGTAGGTCGAGAACTTGTTACCGCGACGCCAGTCGAACTTCTCGACGGCGCGCATCAGCCCGAGGTTGCCTTCCTGAATCAGGTCCAGGAAAGGCACGCCCTGGCCCAAGTAGCGCTTGGCCATGCTGATGACCAGGCGGCTGTTGGCCTGCGTGAGCTCGCGCTTGGCCTGCTCGCCGTCGCGCATGACGCCGGTCAGGCGTGTGCGGGTCTTGCGGTTGAGCTCGGTCTCTTCATCATCGAGGACCATCTGTGCTTCGCGACCGGCCTCGATGCGCTTGGCCAGCTCGATCTCCTTCGCCGCGTCCAGCAAGTCGATGGTGCCGACCTCGCGGAAGTAGAGGCTGATCGAGTCGTCGGAATCGATGCCTTCGAAATCGGCCGTGTTGGCCGGCGTATAGTTCGCCTGCGGCTTGATCCCGTGATCGATCTCGATGCCCTTCTCTTCGAGAAACTCGATGACGGTCTCGATATCGTCGCCCGCCTGGGGCCAGATCTCGAGAATGTCAGCCGTGGTCAGGCCGTTGTTCTGGTCTTCCGCGCGTCGAAAAAGATCCTCCAGGACCTGGGTCGCCGCAGTCTTCTTAAGTTCTTTCCAAATCATCGCCATCCGCCCCTAGCTGATCCCGTCCACGAGAGTGCCGCCCGAGGACGGACATGAAACAAAAACGCCGATGCCGGGTCCGATGCAGCCTTGGGACTCGACCCCGGCACTTTCTACGACGTGCGTGAGCAAAAATCCTTACGTTGCCAACCGGCATATACTAGCTTAAGAAGCCTACCCTTGTAAAGGCTCCGGCGACGTTTCACTTGTGTTACGGGCACATACAGTACGTCGTGCGGTTGCCGTCGAGTGCTCCAGCCATTGAATTCGACGTCAGCTTGATGCAGTCACCGAGATGCCTTCGCGACTACCTTTGCCACTGTCTTCGACCGACGCCGGTGCGTTACGCCACTGCAGCGTGTAGAGGTCGTGGTATGCACCGCCGGCCGCGATCAGCTCGTCGTGCGAGCCCCGTTCGACGATGCGGCCGTCATCGACGACCGCGATCAGATCCGCCGATCGGACCGTGTTTAGGCGGTGCGCGATCACGAAAGCCGTCCGGTCCTTCAGTAACAGTTCCAAGGCCGCTTGGATCACGCCCTCGGTCTCCGTGTCGACGCTGGCGGTGGCCTCGTCGAGGATGAGGATGCGCGGATCGGCCAGCAACGCACGGGCGAAGGCCACGAGCTGGCGCTGCCCGCTCGACAGGTTAACGCCCCGCTCGCCGACCGGCGCGTCGTAGCCTTCGGGCAGCGCGTCGATGAAATGGGCCGCGCCCACCGCGCGCGCCGCCGCCGCCACCTCGTCGTCCGTGGCCGCCAGCCGCCCGTAGCGGATGTTGTCCGCGATCGAGCCGCCGAAGAGGAAGGTCTCTTGCAGGACGATGCCCATCTGGGCGCGGAGGCTATCGAGCGTGAGGTCGCGCACGTCGTAGCCGTCGATGGTGACCGCGCCCTCGTCGACATCGTAGAAGCGCGCCACGAGGTTGATGATGCTGCTCTTGCCTGCGCCGGTCGGACCGACGAGCGCGACCGTAGAGCCGGCCGGTACGTCGAGGTTTACGTCGCGCAGCACGGGCTCTTCGCCGTAGCCGAAGGTCACGTCGTCCAGCCGGACGTGGCCCGCGAAGCGCGGCGCGGTCTCTGCGTCCACCGCGTCGTCCAGGTCCGGCGCGAGGTCGAGCAGCTCGAAGATGCGCTCGCTGGCGGCGGTGGTGGCCAACAGCTGGTTGTAGCGGCGGGCCAGCTCGCGGATCGGGTTGAAGAAGCGATCGACCAGGAGCGCAAAGGCCGTGAGGTCGCCGGCCGATACGTCCGCGCCCGGCGCGAAGGCGCCGTAGGCCACCACGATCGACATCCCGAAGGTGCCGAGCCAATCCACGGCCGGGAAGAAGACCGCCGACAGACGCGCCGCGTCGAGGTTGGCGTTGCGGTGGGCGCCGTTCAGGCCGGCGAAGGTCCGGGCGTTGGCGATCTCACGCGCGAAGGCCTGCGCCTCGCGAACGCCGCTCACGTTCTCGTTGAGGTAGCCGTTGAGCACCGAGATCCGGCGCCGAACCTCGCGCCAGGCTTCGCGCGCCTTGCGGCTCCACAGGCGGGTCGCGATTCCCATGACGGGCAGCACGAGCAGCACCAGCGCTGCGAGCTGGGCGTCGCGCCATAGGAGCGTGATGACGATGAACAAGAGCGTGAAGACGCTGCGGGCCGTGCCCACGATGGCCCAGGTCACGAAGTTCTGCAGCACGAAGACATCGCCCATGATGCGGCTGATCAGGCGGCCGACCTTGTAGGTGTCGTAGAAGCGCATGGATAAGTGCTGCAGGTGCGCGAAGAGCTCGCTGCGTACGTCGACGATCACGCGCGTGCCCATCTCGGCCAGGATGTGCAGCCGCGCGCGATTGCTGGCCCAGCCGATGCCGATCGATGCCAGCAGCGCCGCGAGCCACAGGCCCATGCGCCGCGATGCGCCTGCTACGTCGCCGCTGCGGACGCCGTCGGCCACCACGTCCACCACCTCGCCCACGATGTTGGGCGCCGCAACCGCCATCGCGCTCGTGAGCGCCATGAGCGCCAGCGCGCGCCACATCTGGCTCTTGTAGGGGCCCATGTAGGACAGCAGCCGCACGAGCACGCCGCGCTCGACGCGGGTCGCGAAGCGGTCGGTGGCCTGCTCGCTGCCGAATATCTCGTCGAGGTCGGGCGCGCGCTCGCGGGAGCGCTCGCTTGGATGGTTGGTGCGCTCGCTCATGTGCCGCCTCCATCGCGCGCTGCGTCCGCGCGCTCCGGTGCGTCGTCCGCGGAATCACGCGCTGCGTCCGAGGCCTCCACCTGTTCCTGCAGCTGGAGCTCGTAGACGCGCTGGTAGCGTCCGCCCGCCTGCACGAGCTCGTCGTGGGAGCCGCGTTCCACGATGCGACCCTCGTCGAGCACGACGACCAGGTCGGCATGCTGCAGGCTCAGCAACCGCTGGGCGATGACGAACGTGGTGCGTCCGCGCATCCATTCGACCAACGCCTCCTGGATGCGCGACTCCGTCTCCGTGTCGACCGCGCTCAACGCGTCGTCGAGCACGAGGATGCGCGGACGTGTGACGAGCGCGCGCGCGATCGCGATGCGTTGGCGCTGGCCGCCGGAGAGCGTCACGCCGCGCTCGCCCACGAGCGTGTCGTAGCCGGCGGGCAGCGCCGTGATGAACGCGTGTGCCTGGGCGGCTTTAGCCGCGGCGACGAGCAGCTCTTCGTCGACCGGCATGGCCGTTTCGTTGGTGCCCGTGCCGTCCGACGCCGACGAGGGTCGGCCGGCCAGGCCGTAGGCGATGTTGTCGCGGATCGAAGACGAAAAGAGGAAGGCGTCCTGACGCACGAAGCCGATGCGCCGCCGCAGGGCGGGTAGCTCGAGGCGGCGTACGTCGACGTCGTCCACGCTCACCGCGCCTTCCGTGACGTCGTAGAAGCGCGCGATCAGCGACACCAGGCTCGTCTTGCCGCTGCCCGTCGCGCCGAAGAGCGCGACGACCTGGTTCGGTCCCACCGTGAGGTCGATGTCATGCAGCACCGGCCGCGCCGTGTCGTAGCCGAAGGTGACGTTGTCGAAGCGCACCCGGCCCTCGATGGTGGGCAGCGCGATGGGGTCGGTTGGCGGGCGGATGGGACGCGGTGCATCCAGGATTTCGAACAGACGGCGCGCCGCCGCGATCGCCTCGGCGCCGCGGTTGACCAGGAAGCCGAGGTTCTGCGTAGGCTGCGCGAGCATCAGCACCCAGAAGTTGAAGCCGACCAACGTGCCGATTGTCATTTCGCCGCGCAGGACCATGCCGCCGCCCACCCACAGCACGACCGCGATAGCGGCCGTCACGATGGCGGTCATGGTCGGGAAGAACTCCGCGAAGCCGGCGATGACCTCGATGCGCCGATCGAGGAAGATCTCGTTCTCCTCGTCGAAGCGCTCGATCTCGTGCGGCTCGCGTGCAAAGGCCTTCACCACGCGCGCACCCGTGAAGTTCTCCTGGGCGCGGGTGCTGATCACGCCCTCCTGGTCCTGCACCGCCTTGAATCGCGGCTCGATGATGCGACCGAAGCGGATGGTGACCCATACAAGCACCAGCAGCGGCACCGCCGTCACGGCGGCCAGCGGCGGCGCGATCGAGAACAACACCGCGATGGTGCCCAAGAAGAGCAGCGGCGTGTTGATCGCCTCCAGCAGTCCCTCGCCGACGAAGGCCTGGGCCTTGGAGATGTCACCTACGGCGCGCGCCATGAGGTCGCCGGTCTGGGTCCGGTCGTGGAAGGAGAAGGCCTGGTTCTCTACGGCGTCGAAGTAGGCGCCGCGCAGGTCGAAGGCCACCTGTTGGCTGAGCCACACGCCCACGTAGAGTTGTACGAAGGAAAAGACGCCGCGCAGGGCCGCCAGCGCAAGCAAACCGCCCGCCGCCCACAGCAGCAGCTCGCTGCCCGTGCCGATCGCCCATGTCTGGATCGCCTCCGAACCCGGCAGCCACGCCGGCGGGCCGATAGCCGATGCCGGCGCGTCGGAGAGGGCCACGTCGACCACCCACGCCAGAACGGCCGGCACGATGAGCGTCAGGAGCGTCACGCAAAGCATCGCGCTATAGGCCAGCACGACCCGGGCTCGATAGGGCGCCAAGTAGCCGATCAGACGGCCTAGGAGGACCAACCACTCGGGCATGCGGGGAACTCCAGGGGAACGCTGTCGGGGATGACAACGATTGACACGGAACCTTCAACGGTAGCGGAACGCCCTCAAGGCACCAACAGAGGAATCGGGTCGCGAGCCTGCGGATCTGTTGCGCCCCTTGGGCCGGAATGCTACGCTCGCCGACCGTATCCATGGACGATTATCTCGCACCATCCCCACGCCCGAATTGTACGCGGCGGCGCGCGACCCGCGCCGCCGCGCGTTCGTTGCGCCTGACGGCGACGTCCGGCCGGGCTCGCCGAGCGCCGGCCCGCGTGCCGTCCGTGCTCATCACGCTCGCCGTCCTGGCCGCCGCGCTCGGTTCCGCCGTGTTCGCGCCCACCGTCCACGCCCAATCGCCCTACCCGCCGCGGCGAGGCTTCGTGGCGGACGGATCCGGCAGCCTCGGCGTGGACGAGAGCGCGCAGCTGACGCGCGACTTCGCCGAGCGCATAGGGGAACGTTACGCGCTCGAAGGCATCGTGATCATCGTGGACGACTGCCGGCCGGCGCCGGATCCCTACTACGACGGCGCGCTGGTGCACTACGGCCTTGCCCCGCGGCCGGGCGAGATGGTGGACGATGCCGTGGCCTTCTTCCTCTGCCTTGACCTGGGCCATGCCGGCTTCAGCTACGCGGTGGGCAACGCCTACGGCGGCTTCTTGGACCCCATCCGCGTCGAGCGCGCTGTGGCGCCGCTGGTCGTCGGCGGAGATGTCGGTGCGGCGATCGAGGCCGGTCTGGACGCGGTGGCCGACGACCTGTCCAACGCCCCGCCCGGCCGCGGCGGCTACGTGCCCGCCGCGATGGCGGCCGCGACGCCGGCGCCATCCGGGCCCGACCTTGCCGAGACGGACGGCCTGCCGGGTAGGCTCTTGGCGCTCGGCCTCGGCGCGGCCCTGCTCGCCCTCTGGGCCTGGAGCCGCGCCGGCGATCGCCGCACCGCGCCCGCCGCGGGCGGGGCCACGCCGGAGCCGGTCACGGTGCGGCGGGTGAGCGCGCGCGTCGAGGCTCTGGACGGCCGGCTCGTCGGCGACAGTCCCGCGCTCACCACCTTGATGAGCCGTGTGGAGTCGCTGGGCGGCGACACGCTGTTGGAGCTCGATCGCCGCCACCAGGGCATGGTCGAGCGCTTCCGAGAGCTGCGGCGACGCCTCGAGGCCCGCGCGCAAGCGCCGACCGCCCTGGCCACCCAGGACGATGGCCGCGACAGCGCGGGTCGCCTGGAAGAGCTGTTGGCGGAGGCCGAGGCGCTGCACGCCTACGTCGAACAGCTGGACCGGGAATCCGAGCACGCCAAGGAACTCGAAGAGGAAGCGGAAGAACGCGTCGCGGCGGCCTCGGGCGCCATCGCCGCGGAACGCGCGGCCTACGAGCGCGCGTTGCCCGCATTGGCCGGGCGCGCGGCCCTCGCGCTGCCCTCCGCCGACGAGGCCTTCGCCCTCCCCGAGCGCCTGTGGGGCCGTGCCGACACGTTGGTCGACGAGGCGCTGCTGCCCGCGGCGCGCCACGCCGAGGACGCCTCCGACATCGCCCGCCGCATCGCGCGCGCCGCGACGGCATTGCGTACGGCGGACGATCGTCTCGACGCCGCGGTCGCCGCGTTCCGCGAGATCGCCCCGTACGCGGACGCAACCTGGTCCGATGTCGTGGGCGACGGCAGCGAGGCCGAGGCAAGCCTAGCGCTGGCAGCCGCGATGCTACGCGCGCTGCTCGGTGCACAGGACGGGGCACGGGAAGGCGCACGCGCAAGCGCAGGCGACGGCGTACAGGACGGTGCACAGGCCGGCACACCGTCGGGTACTCGGACCGGCGCACAAACCGGTGCACAGAGCCGAGCGTCCGATCCGGCGCTGGTCGCGGCGCTGCACTTGGGTCGCGCGACGCGGGAGATCGATCGGGCGCGAGCCTTGGCTAGCGGTCTCGTGGCCCGCGCGGCCTTGCTCGCCCACCTGGCGCGCGAGTCAGAGTCGGAGATCACGGGGCTTGATGCGCAGCTCGGGATCTTGGGCGGTGCGGAGAGCG
Organism: Anaerolineae bacterium; assembly: GCA_029262755.1. Classification (GTDB taxonomy): domain Bacteria; phylum Chloroflexota; class Anaerolineae; order Epilineales; family Epilineaceae; genus JAJCYU01. The sequence continues at coordinate 1,393 of JAJCYU010000105.1, read as the reverse complement.
AGCCCGGACGCCGCGCCGCTGCGTTGCGCGACGAGGCGCGCGCCGCGCTCGGCGCCGCGCAACCCGATCCTGTGCTCGCACGCGCCGCGCTGCGCGAAGCGGACCGCGCGCTGGACGCGTTGCCGGGCCGGGACGTGCACGGGCTGCGGCGACGCCGGCTGCGCTCGCTGCGCCGCTGGGCCGAGGCCACGGTCGAGCACGCCGCGCGCTACCAGGACGTCCACGCCGCCGACCTCGGCCGACGCGCCGCCACCCGCTTGGACGAAGCGCGCACCGCCCGCTGGGCCGCGCGCCAGGCCCTACGCGCCGGCGGCGCCGAGGGCATCGAGGCATGGGAGCGCGTGGCGCGCATCGCGGCGGACGCGCTGGCGATCGCGCGCGAGGATGTAGCACGCCGCGACGCGCGCCGCACCGCGTGGGCGGACCGCGCCACGTGGGCCGGCCCCGTCGCGCCCCCGCCCGCCCCGCCTCGCCGCGCACCGTTCCCCGGCCGCTTCGGCGATTGGGGCGCGACGCGCGACCCCGGCCAACCGCTGCGCAAGGGCCGCTGGGGCGGCCGACCACCGTCGGGCGAGGTGGAGCCGCGGGTCGAACAGGACGGGTGGTAGCGGGCGGGGACGAGGCGATTACGACGCAGCCTTCGATCACACGACTCCGCGCGATCGAAACCCAACTCGATACCCGATTCCGTTGACGGTCGCTCACCGCCCCCGCTACCGTGGCGGCTACCGGTCGTCGACGGGCGTCCGGACACTGCGCATCTTCGCACCGCGCATCTCCACGGAGAACGTGTCATGGGTAAGGAAGTCATCAACAAGATCTCGGATCTCGTCACCGCCGCATTCGGCCTCGTGGCCGCGTTGGCCTGGAACGAGGCCATCCAGAATTGGTTCGCCGAGCAAGCGCCGCTGAACTCTGGTGGGCCGTGGCTGTACGCGATCCTCGTGACCGTGATCGCCGTCGTGGTCACGATCTGGATCGGTCGCCTGGCCGACCGGTTCACGGACGAACCAGGCGAGTAAGATCGCGTCGTTCGCACGAGATCGCATCCACGCTGCATCCACTTCGGCCCCGCCCCCCGCACCTACCTCGATCCGCCCCGCAGCGACCGCCCGGGCGTCGCGGATCCTGGTCGGTGCGGGGCGGTCGTGCTAGAATCCCGCCTCGAAATGACTGAGCGACGACGAGGCGCCGTGACGCGCCAAGCGTGCGCCGCGGAGCATCGGCGCCAGGGACCGCGAGCCCCTGGCGTGTTTTGTTGCCGGGAGATCAGAGCGTGAGCCGTCATACGTTGCCCGGGTTGATCGATGTGCACGTCCACCTGCGTAATCCCGGTGGCGCGCACAAGGAAAGCGTCGAGACCGGCACGGCCGCGGCCGTGGCCGGCGGTGTG
>JAJCYU010000104.1 GCA_029262755.1 Anaerolineae bacterium | reverse complement strand
CCTGTTGGAGCGTTCCGCCAAGCTCAACGCGGAGCGCGGCGGCGGTTCGCTGACGTCGTTGCCGATCATCGAGACCCAGCTCGGCGACGTATCGGCCTACATTCCGACCAACGTCATCTCGATCACGGACGGGCAGATCTACCTTGAACCCGACCTGTTCAACCTCGGTATCCGCCCGGCGGTCAACGCCGGTCTGTCGGTCAGCCGCGTCGGTGGCGATGCGCAGTTCAAGGCCATGAAGCAGGTGGCCGGCAAGATGCGCCTCGAGATGTCGGCATTCCGCGATCTCGCGGCCTTCGCGCAGTTCGGCAGCGATCTCGACGTCGCGACGCGGCGGCAGCTCGACCGCGGTCTGCGTCTGCAGGAAGTGCTCAAGCAGGGGCAGTACAACCCCTGGCCCTTCCCGCAGCAGGTCCAGGTGATCTACGCGGTCACGAACGACTTTGCCGACGCTGTTTCGGTCGACGACATGATCGCGTGGCAGGACGGGTTGGTGCGCTTCTTGAACGACACCTACCCGAACATCGGCAAGCAGATCGAAACCGAGAAGACCCTGACCGACGACATCAAGGGCCAGCTCGACGAAGCGTTGCGCGGCTACAACACGAATTGGGAAGCCATGCAAGGCGCGGGAGCCTAAGCCAATGCCTGCTGGCCAGACACGAGAAATCAAGCGGCGTATCCGCTCGGTCAAAAACATCGGCAAGGTGACCCGAGCTATGGAGGCGGTCAGCGCTTCCAAGATGCGCCGCGCTCAAGATGCCACCATGCGCAGCCGTGCCTATGCGGCCAAGGCCGCGGAGGTCATGGCGCATCTGCGCGCGCAAAACGCGTCCGCGCAAGGCATCCATCCGTTGCTGCAGGCCCACCCGGCCGGCAAGCCGGGCGTGTTGTTGATCACACCGGACCGCGGTCTAACCGGCGGTCTCGTGCTCAACGTCATCCGTCACGCGATGCGTGCCACGGAGGCCTCGATCGGCGACGACCTGCGTTGGGTCGCGCTCGGCAAGAAAGGGCGCGATTTTCTGACGCGTACGCGTTCGGAACTGATCGGCGAGTTCACGCAAATGCCGGACAACCCGAGCGTGCTCGACATCTCGCCGATCACGCGACTGTTGCTGGACGGCTTCCAGGGCGACGATTTTTCGTCCGTGCATGTGGTCTTTGCGGACTTTGTCACGGTCGCCAAGCAGGTGCCGACGCTGACGCAGCTGCTGCCGATCGCGATCGACGAGAGCGTGACGGTTTCGCGTTCGCCCTTCGAGTTCGAACCGAGCCCGGAAGCGGTGCTCGACGAAGTGCTGCCGCGTCTGCTTGAGCTACGCATCTACCAAGCGCTGCTCGAGGCCCAGGCAAGCGAGCATTCGGCCCGCATGATGGCCATGAGCAACGCAACCAGCGCGGCCAAGGACCTGGTGGAAGACCTGACCCTGACCTACAACAAGGCCAGGCAGTCGGACATCACGGCCGAGATTCTGGATATTGCAGGCGGCGCGGAAGCGCTGCGATCGGCAAGCTAGCAAACGACGTTTCCCGTCGCGCCACGTGCGCGGCGCCCCCGGAGCGGCCCCGGCCGCCCCTACGCGAAGTCAGATCGAGGGAGGCAGGACCGTGTCGGAAAACGGCAATGCGATGAAGGGCGAGGTCGCCCAGGTTCTCGGCTCGGTGGTCGACGTGCGCTTCCCCGTCGGGAGCGCACCCGAGACCTACTATGCGGTCGAGATCCCGCGCGAAGGCGAGGATCCGCTCGTGGTCGAGGTGCAGCAGCACCTAGGCGACGGCGTGGTGCGCTGCGTTTCGATGGGCACCACGGACGGTTTGGCCCGCGGGGTCGAGGCGATCAACACAGGCGCACCGATCACGGTGCCCGTCGGTGAAGCGACGCTCGGGCGCATCTTCAACGTGCTCGGCAAGACGGTCGATCCCGGCCCGCCCGTCGTGACGGATACGATGTACTCGATCCACCGCGACGCGCCTTCCTTCGCCGAGCAGTCGACCAAGACGGAGGTCTTCGAGACCGGCCTGAAGGTCATCGATCTGATCGCCCCCTTCACCCGTGGCGGCAAGACCGGCGTCTTCGGCGGCGCCGGCGTCGGCAAGACGGTCATCATCATGGAGATGATCCAGACGATGGCCCTCGAGCACTCCGGCGTCTCCGCCTTCGCCGGCGTGGGCGAGCGTTCCCGTGAGGGCACGCAGCTATGGGGTGAGATGAAGGAAGCCGGCGTCATGGACAACACGATCATGGTGTTCGGTCAGATGAACGAGCCGCCCGGCGCCCGCCTGCGGGTTGGCCTAACGGCGCTGACGATGGCCGAGTACTGGCGCGACCAGGGGCGCGACGTGCTGCTGTTCATCGACAACATCTTCCGCTTCGTGCAGGCCGGCTCCGAGGTCTCGGCGCTCCTCGGCCGTATGCCGAGTGCCGTGGGCTACCAGCCCACGCTCGGCACCGAGATGGGCCAGCTGCAGGAGCGCATCACCACGACCAAGACCGGCTCGATCACGAGCCTCCAGGCGATCTACGTCCCGGCCGATGACTACACGGACCCGGCTCCGGCGACCACCTTCGCCCACCTCGACGCCACGATCTCGCTTGAGCGGTCCATCGCCGACCGCGGTATCTACCCGGCCGTCGATCCGCTGGCCTCCAGCAGCCGCATCCTGGACCCGAGCATCGTCGGCGAAGAGCACTACGCCACGGCGCGCGATGTACAGCGCGTGTTGCAGCGCTTCCGGGACCTGCAGGACATCATCGCCATCCTCGGTGTCGACGAACTCTCCGACGAGGACCGTCTCTTGGTGGCGCGCGCCCGCAAGGTCGAGCGCTTCCTGTCGCAGCCGATGCGTGTGGCTGCGCAGTTCACGGGCATGGACGGCCGCTACGTCTCCCGCCAGGAAACGGTTCGCGGCTTCCGCGAGATCCTGGACGGCAAGCACGATGATCTGCCGGAGCAGGGCTTCTACATGGTCGGTGATATTGACGAGGCCGTGGCGAAGGCCCAGGGGCTGATGGACTGATGCCGATGACTCTGGACGTCGTCACGATCGAGCGGCAGGTGCTCCACGCGGAGGATGTCGACGTCGTGGTCGCGCCGGGCACGGAGGGCTTGTTGGGTATCCTGCCCAACCACGCCCCGATCGTCACCGGCCTGGCCGAGGGCGTGCTGGAGATCGTGCGCGGATCGGAGCGTGAAATCTTCGCCATCGGCGGCGGTTTCATGGAGGTCCGGCACTCGCACGTGATCGTCATGGCCGACGCCGCAGAGCATGCGGAAGAGGTCGACCTTGAGCGCGCTCAAGAAGCGCGGCAGCGCGCCGAACAGGCCCTGGCCGGTTCGACGGAGAAGGTTGAGCGCGAAGAAGCCCTCGCGGCCCTGCGCCGTGCGCAGACGCGCATCAAGGTCGGACAGAAGCGCCGCAGTTCGGGCAGCGCGCGGGTCGGTTGATCAAGGCCTAGTGCATCGCCCGCGAAAGCCTCGACGCTAGCCCCACCGTAACGGGCGTCGCGGCCATCGCGAACCCAATCAACATACGAGCGAGGGGCGGGAGCAATCCCGCCCCTCGTTTTTCCTATTGATCGGCGGACGCGCAGCCCGTTGATTCATCGCAGCCCGCCGATACGGCTTGGGCCGATACGGCTCCGCATGCGGGCACGACTCAGTCGACGGGCTGACCGTCCAACGTGAAGCCCACCTTCAACGTGACCTGGTAGTACGCCACCGCGCCGTTCTCGATGTAGCCGCGCGTTTCGGTCACATGAAACCAGCGCATGTTGCGGACCGTCTCGCCCGCGCGCTTGACGGCGGTCTCGATGGCGTCCTCGATCGAGGTTTCGGACGAGCCGGTAAGCTCGATGTGCTTGTAGACGTGACCCATGACAACGTCCTCCTGGATGGTTGGTCGCTCGAAGGCGAATCGTAGCCCGCGTGCGGCTTCGCTGCGAGCGGGCCGGATGCTCGGGCGATCTAGTTCGCCAACCGTGGACCCCTTCAACAACCGCCATCTTCCCGGAGCGAAACGCTACAATCCGGCTCCCACAAACCTCGCAGCAGTGGGCGGCGAGGGCGACGTCATCTCGAATCGTGCCGCCTACACTTCCGCAGTCGCAGGAGCCCGACGCTATGAGCCGTTATCGACCCCAATCGACCGTCTTCGCGATCGCGATCTTCGCGACGAGCCTGGCTGTGGCCGCGGGAGCAGCCATCGGCGTAGCGATCCAAGACGGCCGTGACCCGGGGAGCGTGCAAGCGCAGGGCGAACCGGTGTTCGACGCCATCTGGCTGCCTCTCGCGCTCGCCGACGCCCCGATCGCAGCCGCGACGCCGACCATGACGGCCACGTTGCTGCCACCGCCCCTCACCCTGCTCCCGCCGACCATCGCACCCACGGCGACGCCTGCGCGCAGCGCGACGCCGACGGTGCCATCCGGCTCGCCGACGGCCACGTTGCCGCCCGGGCTCCCGACGCCGGATCTGGGCGCGGGTGTGCCGCAATGCGGGCAGACAAGCGGTGACGCGGGTGGCTTGCGCCTATCGATCGACGGCGGCCGAAGCCTGCTGCCCAACGCGACGACCCTCCGCCCGCTGGCCTACACCTGGGCCGTAGACGTCGATCCGCGCAACAGGGACGTCGTGCTCGAGTTGCATCAAGGAGCGCTGTATCGCTCAGCGGACGCCGGTTGCACGCTCGCTAAGCTGCCCGGCGTGCCGGACGGCGGATGGGACAAGCTGGTCCGTGCACCGTCCCGACCGGAGCTTTGGGTCCTGGTATCCGTCTTCGAGGCGCGGCTCGCCTGGACGCAGGACGACGGCGCGTCGTGGACCGTCGAGGATCTTCCCGATGACGTGATGCACTTCGCGATCGACCCGGGCGATGACGGCGTGATCGGCCCGGGTCCCGGTCCCTTGCCGCTCGCGGCGGCAGAGGTGGACCTCCACAAGCGCTCCGCACGCCTCGCTCGCCTGACCCAGGACGAGCCCGACCCTGCCTTCCACTGGACCTTCGCGGGTCGCCGCCCCTTCCTCTATACCCGCACCGAAGCCGGTGCGAAGTGGGAGACGCTGCCGATCCCGATTCCCGATGGACAGGGCGTGATCTCGGCCGCGCATGCGCCCAAGCCGCTACCGAGCGGCGGCATGCGCTGGCTCGTCGGCAGCAACACGAAGGGCATGTGGCGTAGCGATGACAACGGCGCGTCGTGGCGCGAAGCCAACGGCGGGCTGCTCGATCCCATCGGCCAACCCCCGACCGACGTGACGGCCGTTGTGCCGGCGTGGATCACGTTCGCACCATCTGACCCCAATGTGGCCTACGCGGTGCTCAACCAGGTGTCGTTCGCGAACGGTCAAGACTACGGCGGACGCGGCATCTGGCGCACCGCCGACGGCGGCGCAACGTGGGAGCGCCGCGTGGCCGACGACGAGCCCGTTCCGGGCTCCGGGCCGGGCACGCTGCCCGAGCGCGTCGTGCTCACGGGCGGTACACGCGTCTTCGTCGGTCCCGACGATCCCGACCGGGTCTACTTCCCGCATGGCAGCTACATCAACGGCTACGGCACCGACCTGTACCGCTCCACCGACGGCCTCCAAACGCTCGCCGCCGCCCATCACGACGGCCTCTACGAAATCATGGACATCGCCTTCGGCCCACCGGGCAGCGAAGTGCTGTTCGTGGCGGCGAGCAGCGATATTCCGGGCCGGTGAGCGCGCAGCCATCGTTTCGTACAGCCATCTCGGCGGGCTACACTCCGTCGCGGCCGGGCGGGGAACCACCGATCGCGCGCTGATCGCGACGAGCGGACGGTGTTCGCGCCCTCCGAGGGGCACGCCGGCTCCGCGAGCGCGACAGCCGACGCCCGCGACGACAGGGGAACGCGGCGCCCACGTCTAGTACCTCTGCTGCTCCACACGACACCCCGATCCACTCCCACCTCCGCCAATCATCTTTCGCCAACCGCCTCTCGCCAGCCGACCACGAGGACACAACAACATGGGCATCTTGGAAGAGCACGCGGCGATCGTCACGGGCGGGGGCACCGGCATCGGGCTCGGGGTAGCCCAGAAGCTGGGCCAGGCCGGCGCGCATGTGATGATCTGCGGTCGGCGCGAGGAGCAACTGCGTGAGGCGGAGGCGGTGATCCGTGGCGCCGGAGGGATCGTGAATGCCGTCGTGGCCGACGTGGCGACGGAGGAGGGCGCCGCGGCGGTCGTCGAAGCGGCTTACAACGCCTACGGGGCTGTCGATATCCTGGTCAACAACGCGGCGGTGTCCGGTGGCGGTCGGATCGCCGAACACGATGTGGCCACGTGGGACCGCGTCATCGCCGCCAACCTGCGCGGCCCGTTTCTCATGGCGCGTGCGGTACTACCCATCATGCACAAGCAGAAGCGCGGCTACGTGGTGAACATCAGCTCGGAGTCGGGGATCGAACACTACCCCGGCAACGGTGCCTACGGTGTCTCGAAGCACGCGCTGAACGCCCTTTCCGAGTTCATCCAACGCGAAAACCAGGAACTGGGCGTGCGCGTTGCAACGATCTGCCCCGGCATGGTGGCGACACCCATGACCGACGGCTACGACGGCCTCGACCGCAGGAAATGCCTCTTCCCGGAGGACATCGCCGACCTGGTGCTCTACCTTGTGACGCGCCGTCGCAACGTCAAGATCGGCACCCCGATCCTGATGCAGACCATGGTCAACCCGTGGCGAAGCTCGGACGAGGAATAGCGCACGTTCGCATGCGGATCCCGTCCCGTCCGCTCCCGGGGGGCACTGGACTAGCCGTAGCGGGTCGCGAAGAAGCCGGCGTAGTACGCCGGCCACGATGCGCCGGGCGCCTCAGCGGCCAACTCCCGATCCACCGTGACCAGCAGGTAGATCAATTCGCTCTTGGTGAACTTCGAGTCGAGTAGTTCGCTCAGGTCACCGTGCAGGTAGTTGGCATACCACGTCGGCCACTCCGGATCCGCTCCGTCGGTGTCGAGGAAGGCCTCATGATGCGCCTCCCCGGTTTCCTCGAAGAGCACGATCATCTTCTCTTCGGGATGGTCGTCGTACATGGTCGGCCTCCGGTGGGGCAGCGTGCCGCGGGAAGGATTACAGGCAACTCGGACGCGGATGATGCTCGTCGCCTTCCTAGCGCACCAACACCGCGCGATAACTCATCGCCTCGGCCAAGGGCACGGACGCGTGCCAGCGACCTTCGCCGTCCAGCGCGCCGCCCGCCACGATGTCCGCCAGGGACAACCCCGTGCCCTTGAGCAACAGCCGCAGATCGGCGGGCCCGTAGCAGCGCAACGACTGGGTGACGGCCTCGGCCTCGCGGCCCTCCGGCCACCACGAATCGAGCATGCGCACGCCCTCCGCGTCGAAGCCGTAGCGGCGCCGAACGTCGGCAAAGCGCATCTCGCTTCCCTCGTGCGCCGCCCAATACCACGGTGTGTACACGTCGAGGAGCGCGCAACCGTCCTCGGCCAGCCAGCCTGCGATGCGGCGAAGCAAGATCCGCTGATCGGCGTCCGCCCCGACGCCAAAGCCGTCCCAATAGGCGACGACATCGAAGGGCCCGGTGAGCGCCACCGTGTAGAAATCGCCCTCGACAACGGTCATCGAACCGTCGCCTGAAACGCGCGCCGCCAGCTCGCGCGCATGC
>JAJCYU010000103.1 GCA_029262755.1 Anaerolineae bacterium | reverse complement strand
CCACCATCAGCACGGTCAGGAGCACGAACACATGCATGCATCCCATCCTATGCACGACGACGATATGCACGAGGACGATCACGACGACAACCACGGCGGGCACTGGCGCGACGTAGAGGTCGATTTGGAGCGTGCCGCGGCCTCCGCCGCGGCGGGCGCCGCACGCGTGGCCGGCCGCTTCGAGGAGTTGGCCGAGGAGATCGCGGGCCGCGTCGCGGAAGCCGTGTCGGGTGTCGAGGAGCATCTGTCAAGCCTCGATCTGGGCGAACATGATGCCGAGCGTTTGCGGTTGCGCATGGCGCACGTCGGCGAGCGCTTCGCCGAGCGGCTGGAGCATCGCATGCGGCGGGCCGTGGTACGTGCGGCGCGCGGCGGCAAGAAGGTGGCGCGTGCGCGTGTCGGCATCGGAGACCGGACGTGGGACTTCGACCTCGGCGGAGATAACAAGGTTTCGGCGGCGGATCAGGCCGTGCCGGGCGCCTCGGGCGACGAGGTGATGACCATCCTCCGCATGGTGGAGGAAAAGCGCATCTCGGCAGAAGAGGCCGAGACGTTGCTGGCGGCGCTGCGCCGCTGATCGGGCGGCCGGCGCCGTACGGTGCGCCGAGCATGGCGACGCGGACGGGGCGGTTCGCGTACGTCATGCTCGGCGCGCTGTCGTGGCATGCTTGGTATCCATGCATTCGTGGGCACCAGTAGGGGGGACTTGATGGCGACGAACCAGGAGCGCATGCGGGTGCTGCGCATGGTGGAGGAAGGCAAGATCACCTCGGAGGAGGGCGTGCGCTTGCTCGCCGCGATGGGCGCCGATCCGGCGCGCCGCGGTAGCCGCGGTGCACGCGGGGCGGCCCCCCCGCGCCGCAGCAGCGAGCGTGGACCACACTCCGCGGGCCATTCGGTGCGTCTGCGGGTGACCGATACCGCGTCGGGCGATGCCCGGCTCAACATCACCCTGCCCCGCGGCGTCGTGGACTTTCTGCTGCGGGCGGGTCGGCACGCGGCACCCGTGGAATGGGTGGAGCTGGCCGGCATCGACCTCGAAGAGCTGAGCATGGCGCTATCCGGTGGTGCACGGGGCCGTGTCGTGGACTACTACGATCCCGACGAAGGGCAACGCGTTGAGGTCATCATCGAATGAGCTGCGCTAGATGGATGCGAACGCGCCGGACCGCACGAGCACTACCAAGGGAGAATCTGTCATGAGCGATGAAGCGTTGGTCTGGCCGAGCGAGGATCCGAACGACGAGGCGCGGCGCAGGGTGCTGCGCGTACGCGATGAAGCAGCGGCCGCTCTTGCGCGTCCCGATGCAAGCGCGGCGCCGCTGGCGCCGGGCGGCGGAATCGGTGCCTTGGGCGAGGTCGAGCAGATGCGTGCGATGCTGGCACGCCCGCGGGTCACAGGGCTGCGGCGCCTTGCATTCATTTGGTTCCGAATCTACAGCCGCGAACTGTACGCGGACGGGCGGCGCGAACGCGTAAACATCCGCATCCCCATCCCGCTCATCGGCGGGTTGCTGCCGCGGCGACCGACCACGCATCAGGCGCTGGATGCCATGCGCGCCATCGCGGAAGCGGGGCCGGACGCCGACCCGATCATCGCGCTGGGCGAATACATGGATTCGACGATGGCGCTTGAGCTCATCCGATCCGACGAGAGCAAGCCGGCGCGCGGGAAGCGCGAGCTCGTGGTCATCGGCTTCGACTGATGCAGCGGCCGATCCCCTCCGATTTGATGCAACCGAGTTAGGGCGCCGTGCGCTAGAATCCACTCGTCCGAGCGGCACCGGCGGGCGCCATGGGGAGCGCAGGCATGTCGCGCATCGCGATCGGTTCGGAGATCGGGCGGCTGCGAAGGGTGATCGTGCACGAGCCCGGTCAAGAGATTGAGAACGTGACGCCTTCGGGCGCCACCGATGCGCTCTACGACGACATCCTCTTCCTGCAACCTGCGCTGCGAGAACACCGGCAGATGACCGCGGTGCTCGGCCAGGTGGCGGAGGTGCGCGAGCTGACCGACCTGCTGGCGGAGGTCCTGGTCGAGAACAACGTACGCGAAACGTTGGTCACGTCGTTGTGCGCGCTTCATGGCTGTCCGGAACGCGCGCGGGATCTAATCGGGCACGAGCCGGCCACGTTGGCGCGTCATCTGATCGAAGGCACGCCGATGCGCAAGGACAGCCTGGCGAAGTACCTCGATCCCGGCCGCTTTGACCTCCCCCCCATGTCCAACACCTTCTTCATGCGTGACGCGGCCATGGCGGTCGGTGGCTGCGCGGTGATCGGCGCCATGGCAAGCCACGTGCGGCGCAGCGAAGCCCTGGTCATGCGCGCCCTCTTCCAGCACCACCCGGACCTCGCGGCGCCCTTGTGCTTCGATGGCGCCGCGAACGTCGATCCCTCCGTGACCGTGGAGGGCGGTGATGTGCTCGTGCTGCGCGAAGACCTCGTGGTCGTCGGCCACAGCGAGCGCAGCTCCGTGGCCGGCATCGACCGTCTCGTCGCTTCGTTCGCGCGTCAGGGCGCAATCCGCGATGTCGTCGTCGTCGTGCTACCGAAGATGCGGGCGACCATTCACCTCGACATGGTCTTCACCATGGTCGACGAGGGCCTGTGCGTGGTTCACAAGCCGCTGATCCTCGACGAACCGCGGTGTCGCGCCATCCACCTGCGACTTGCGGACGGCGGTGTAGCCGCCATCCACGATCACGACGGCTTGCTGCCCGCGCTAGACGCGTTGGGCCTGTCCTTGGAAGCCGTGCCCTGCGGCGGCGACGATCCGGTGCGGCAGGAACGGGAGCAATGGTCGAGCGGAGCGAACTTCTTCACATTCTCGCCGGGCAAGGTCATCGGCTACGGGCGCAACGCCGCCACCTACGAGGCCCTCTCGGCGCGCGGCTTCGCGGTAATGGACGCAGCAACCGCCGTGTCCGACGCCGTCGACCTCACAGCGCCGGGACGGGTCGCCGTTGCCATGTCCGGCGCTGAATCGAGCCGCGGCGGCGGCGGCTGCCGCTGCATGACGCTGCCCGTTGTGCGCGATGCCGTGGATTGGTCCGCATGAGCGGCCGCGACGACGTGCCGGCCCCCTACTCCCCGCCTTCCAACCTACTCTCGACCCAAGAGGCCCAACCGATGGACCAGCCCCAGGACGTCATCGCTCTACAAAACTTGCTCAAGCTCAGCGGCATGGTGGCCAGCGGTGGCGAGGCCAAAGTGCGCATCCAAGCGGGCGAGGTCCAGGTCAACGGGACGGTGGAAACCCGTCGCCGGCGCAAGCTCCACGAAGGCGACACGGTGGTGTTGGGCGAACAGACCGTCGTCGTGACATTCGACGACGAGGAGTCGGACGAAAACGAGTCCAACGACGGAAGTCTCGACCCGGACGTGTCCGCCACGGATCCACTGCAATCGCTGGAGATCGACCGGCTGGAGATCGACCCGCATGGGATCGATTCAGCGGAGCCGGGTACCGGCAGTTCAGAAACCGTGGAACCCGACACCGTGGCTCTCGGCATCCCGGCAACGGACGGCGATGAGCCGGACAGCATTGAGCCTGAGGCCTAGGTCCCGGTTGCCCCGATTGCCCATCTGTTCTCAGCGAGACAGCGTGAACATCCCCGACTCGCCCGCGGCGAGCAGGATGCCGCGTGGGAGCGGGGCGAGGCCGAGGCCTTGCAGCGCGTCCGGAATGACCCGCAGGCGCGCGACGCGGACGGGCTCGAAGGGCCGGGTATCCAGCGTAGCCACGAACGCACAGTTCTCAAGACATTGGTCCGGTCCCCCAACCGTGCGTGGCGCGAGGATGCCGGTCACGCGAACGCGGCCATCGACGACGGAGAGATCGCGGATGACGCCAAGCGGAAGGCGCGAATCCATGTTCATGTGGAAGAGCGATATGGCGGCTGGCTGCCCGACATCGAAAACAACGGGCAGGATGGAGAGCGCGTTCGCGCTGACGTAGGCCCGTCCCCCCAACACAGCGATGGCGCGACTTCCGCACAACTCGCCACGCAGCGTTTCGCCGAGTATCCGGGGCGATCGTGCTTCACGAACGTCCCAAATCGCCAACCCACAACCGAACACGGTATACAGACTCTCGCCCTCGACGGTCAGCGCGCTTACATCGCTCTCACGTTCGATCAATTGGTGCACACGGGGTCGATCGGGTTGGGTGAGATCGAGCACCATCAGACCGCCGCGATTCATGGTTGCGCCGTCGCCGTAGCCCACGTAGGCCCATCGCCCGTTGGGATGGAAGTGCACGGCGAACGCGGTGAACGTGGTCGAGCGCCGCTCGCCCGGATCGCGTACCGGCATCGGGATCGCGGCGATGGCGCGTGGCGCAGCGGCCTGCGCGATGTCGAATACCGCGACCGTGTTGCCCCATGCGCGCAGGAGCCTGTTGCCGTGGACCGCAAGACGGCCCGACGACGAGACCGAGCGGCGGATCCAGCGGTCGCCCACATCGCCCCCTGCCCAACCCCCGATTCGCTTCGGACGTGGCGCAGCGCGCAGATCCACCACGCTCAGACTTCCGTCATCGGCCAGCAAGTAACCGGTTTCACCGATCGTGGCTGCATCGATCACGGTCGGTACGATGGGCAGCGCGATCGTATCGAGCGGCTCGTCGTCCGAAGCGGGCGCGTAGATTTCGAAACGCAGCTCTCCACGGGCTTCGCAGTCGGCGAGCACGACGAGCAGTCGGCCGCCGGCTCCCTGGCTAAACAATGGGACGCCTGCGGGACGAAGATCGTGCAACCGCCGCGGGCCGTTGCGGTCGCGTGGGTCCACGACCTGCAGCCGCCCCGGCGACGAAGCTCCGCAGTTGCCGAAGTCCGTGCCGAGCACGGCGAGCCCTCGGGCGACCGAGAGGTGCATGGCGCGTGCGTTGTAGGATGACACCACGTTGGGTTCGAAAGGCGCCGAGACGTCCACCACGTTCATTCGCCCGTCTGCGTTGAGCAGGAGCAGGCGGCTGCCGTCCGATTCCATCGAGCGTGTAGACGACGATCCGAACGTGTGCGAGGAGAGGCTCCTTCCTTCCGTAGGGCGCGGCGGGCGTGAGAGGTCGATCACGCGAAGCTCGTTTCCGCCCAGCGCGAACAGATGTCCGCGCGCAACCGCAATATGCTGCAACACTGAACCTGCGCCTTGCATTCGATAGCGGCCCGCGGGTTGCGGCGCGTCGGCCGGCTCGATGCCGAGGTCGTACACCTCGATCGCACCCGAGGAGAGCCCAATGTACAGACGCTCAGCGAATACGATCATCCGCATGACGGCGCCGGGCAGCGCCGTCGTTGCATCATCATCCGACACGTCATCCGCAGACATCAAGAGTTCGCGGTGCCGGAGCTTCGGGAGGGTCGGGTTGGACAGATCGAGCGTGTTCAGCGCGCCGCCCGCCACGACCAACAGCTGTTCACCATGACGTGCGATCCCCTGCACCACCCCGCCGAGTGGTGGTGACCACCAGTGATCCCGCAGCCCGTGACTCCAAGTCAGGTCGATGATGAGCACGCGCGGTCCGATGCCGACGGCCACGTGATTCTCGAGCGCTTCGATCGCGCTGATGGCGCCTCCGAGTTGCCCTCGGACCGCCAGCCCGGTCTCGCGCGAGACGTCTACGCGCGGCAGGAAGAGTGCGTCGGAGCCTGCGGCATGTACGCGCTGCGCGGAGCGTTGCGGCGTGTGCTCAGCAACGTGCGATGGGCTCGCCGCGTCGTTGCGAAGCGTGCCTGCCACGATCGCCAGCAGGAGCGCGGTCAGGACGCGGTGTGTGGAATCCGTCTTGCCGGGGCGCACGGGCATGTTGGGCTCCCAAGGGGCCATGCAGCTGCGATGATCGGGGCAACCAGAGTGTTGGACGCCGCCTCGGTGCCGGAGGGGACGGGGTAGCCAACCTGCGGGCAACGAGTCCGTGCTACTGGCGTGAGATGATTGTGCACAGCCGTCGACCGTCGGCCGTTGGCCCGTCTTTGCGAGACCATGTTGCGAGACCACGATGTGAAATGACGTTGCCAAACGACGGAGAACGACGACGCAAGAACCCCCCGCCGTCGGCGAGGGGTTCTCATGATGGGCGCGACGAGCAACGGCGCCGGGCAGCCCCGCTCTCCTCGTGCCCCGTGCAAAGTTGGACCCGCTACTGCGTGGTGACCACAAGTTCCGGTTCCCGCCCCGACTGCTCACGCGAAGACTGCCCGAGGTGTTCGTTGCCGGCGGCTGTTAGCGCCAAGCTGACCTCCCCGTTGCCTGTGACCAACGTCGTGACGTCGATCTCGATCCACGTACCGCCGCTGTATCCGCCGATGCTTCCGGCGAGCGTGCCGGTGGCCGGCGCGTTGTTGTAGGTAATGGAGGACTCACCCCACGAATTGTCGCTGACGCCGAGCACGTCGATTCCGTGCGTTGCGTTGTTGCCGGCGAACAACCGCAGCGTCGCACTCTGAACCGTGCCTGCGGTACCCGTAACGTCGAAGCGGAGGTAGCTAAGCACCTCCGGATTCTCGCCCGTGCTCAGCTGCGGCTGGGATCCGAAGTTCTGCGCCGGGAAACTCTGGTGGACCAGCGCATCGGCGTCGGGCTCGAACTCGTGCACGACCGGAGCTGCGGTGCTTGTAGGCAACGGTGTGAGCGTAGGAGTCGCAGTGGGCACCGGAGTCGACGTACTCGTGGCGGTCGGCAACGGCGTCGGGGTGCGGGTTGGTGTCGGCAACGGGGTGTTGGTCGGCAGCGGCGTCGCCGTGTTCGTGCTCGTCGGCAGCGGCGTCGGGGTGCGTGTCGCTGTAGGAGGGGTGGTTGGCAGCGGAGTTGAGGTAGGTACAGGCGTCGCAGTGGGTGCCGTAGTCGCAGAAGGGATGACCGTGCTTGTAGCCGTGGAAGGAGGTCCAGCGCCTCCGGTGCTCTGGATCTCCAGTTCGGGTGCGTGCTCCCCTTCTCTGGAGGAATATTGCACGCCGTTCACGTCACCGGGCACCATGATCATCGAGACGTCTCCGGTTCCGGTCACGATGGAAGTGACGTCTACCTCAACCCATTCCTCGGCGCCAAAGTCGCCCGAATTGGCGGCGAACGCGGCGGGGAAGGGCTGGTTGTTCCACGTGATTCCGAGCTCCGTCCACGTGTCGGTCACCTCGTGGACGTCGAAGCCTGGCGTGCTTGCTTCGATCGCGTAGATGCGGAGTGTTGCAGTCTGGACCGTGCCAATGTCACCAGGCAGGTCGAAACGAAGGAAGCTGTGAAAGGCTGGGATGGCACCTGTGAGCAGCGCACCGCCCGTGCCGAAGTTCTGATCGGGAGCACCCTGGACGACCACGGCGTCGGCCTCGGCTTCGAGAACCGTTGTGTCGGGCTCGGGTGTCGGGGTCGGCGTGGCCGTGCCGGCGACGCTCGCGGTGCCGACGGCAGCGGCGGCGTCGACGCGGCCGTCGCCTGTGTAGATGTCCGGGCCCGGCGTCCCGACGTCTTCCGAAGAGTCCTTGAGGATGTCCCACAGATCGTCGTTGGACATTCCCGGATCGGCGTCCAGCATCAACGCCGCGACAGCTGCCACGATCGGAGACGCCATCGAGGTGCCGCTCGCGTCGCGATAGGTCGGCGGCGGGGACCCGCCGGAACAACACCACGTGCTCTGAATGGCCACACCCGGAGCGACCATGTCCAGCCACGTGCCATAGCTTGAGAAGCCCGCACGCCGATCGAGGCTGTCCGTAGCGCCGATGGCCATGCTCGCCGTGTACGCTGCCGGGTAGTGTGGCACGGAATTGCCGTTGTTGCCCGCGGCCGAAACGACCAACAAGCCGCTCGTGTAGGCATAGGTGACTGCGTCGCGCATGACGGTGCTCTGCGAACTGCTGCCAAGGCTGAGGTTGATGATGTCGGCATTGTGGTCGGCCGCATGTTCGATGCCCGCAGCCACGTTGGAGCTGGACCCGGAGCCTGCGGCGTTGAGTACCTTGATCGGCTGGATACGCGTGTCGCCGCCGAAGCTCGCGATCCCGCGGCTGTTGTCGAATTGCGCGCCAACGATGCCTCCGACGTGCGTTCCGTGCCCGTGATCATCCGACGCGTCGTTGTCCCCGTTGACGAAGTCGTACTCATCCGGCGCAATCTTGCCCGATATGTCGGAGTGGGACTTGTTCACGCCCGTATCGATGATGGCCACGATGACCGATGACGAGCCGGTTACTTCGTCCCAAGCGTCTTCGGCGCCGATCTGATCGGGCGCCCACTGGAGGTGGTAACGCGTGTCGCTCGGTGTGAAGCTCGCCTCGACGATCCAGTCGGGCTCCAGATAGCGAGCCCGCCCATCTGCTTCGAGCGTGGAGGCAATGGCGGGGCCGTTGGAAGCATCGATAGTCCATACGGGTAGCGCCCGGGAGCGACGAATCCATGGCCCGGCTTGCAAGCCAGCCTGCTCGACGAGGGCGCGCGCCTGCGCCTCCGTGGTTCCCCGTCGGAATCCGACGACGTAGCGGCCATCCGTGCTCTCGGAAAATGTCGCGGAAAAAGCGTTGCTCGAGGCGCGTGCTGCCCGGCGCTCGACGTGTACAAGGGCACCTACCGCCAAACACAGCGCAACGAGCGCAACCGTGACGGGTAACGCCCAGCGGGTCGTAGTCATATGTTCCTGTCCTCACTCGTTTCAGTACGTCTCCGAACGTCGGCGGCCGCGTGCCGGCGTATCGGGAAGGGGGGATGTACGGTGCCATAAACGTCACGGCCGGTGCTACAGGTATAAGTCCTGGAGCGGCTGCCAGGGTAGCTGACGCGGCCTGGCTCGACAAAGGCTTGTTTCCGCGGATTCCGCTCCTTATAATCCCCCGCCCCCCTTGATTTACGAATCGGATGGTTTTGGGCGCGCCGACGGCTTTGCCTGCGGCCCTTCCCGACACGCCCCGAGGAGCCCACCCTGGACGCGAGCGCACTCGCCCGCCTTGCCTTTGATGCCATGTCCGACCGTCAGGCGGACAACTTAGTATTGCTGGACATTCGCCCCGTTTCTGTCGTGACCGATTTCTTCGTGATCGGGACGGCGGGTTCCGCGCGCCAAATGCGTGCGGTGGCCGACGCCGTCGAGGACGCGCTACGCGAGGATGGCGAGAGCAAACCCGCGATTCGCGAAGGCGATCCTGCATCCGGCTGGATGCTCCTCGACTACGCCGGTGTCATCGTGCATGTATTCGATCCCGAGCGAAGGTCCTATTACGATTTGGAAGGCCTTTGGCGCGAAGCACCGCTCGTGGCTCGCATGGCGTGACGCACGCAGCATCTTGAAGCCCTTCGCCTTCCAATCCGGTGACGCGCCTCTTCAGCCCGCCCCGTGCGCCGAATCGCGTCCAAAGCGCGCTTCCGCAAGTGCCACGGCGGTGCGTAGCAACACCGCAGTCGTCACGGGGCCGACGCCGCCGGGTACGGGCGACATCGCGCCCGCTACCTCGGCCACCGCAGGGTCGACATCGCCCACGAGCCTACCGCCCGACGTCTGTGCGTCGTCGGCCACCCAGTTCGTGCCCACGTCGATCACGGTCGCACCGGGTCGGACTGCCTCCGGCGTGATGAGCCCCGGCCTGCCTGCCGCGACAACCAGGACCTCGGCGCGGCGCGTGTGTGCGGCTGGATCCGCGGTGCGCGAGTGGACGACCGTAACGCTGGCGTGTTGCCCGAGCAGCAGCAGCGCAGCCGGCAGACCCACGGTCTTCGAGCGCCCGACCACGACCGCGTTCACGCCGGAGAGCGACGTACCGGCGGCCTGGAGCATGGCCATCACGGCCACGGGTGTGGCCGGACGTGGTCCCGGCAACTGCGCCGCCAAGCGGCCGAGGCTGTCCGGCGAAACGCCATCCGCGTCACGCCGCGGGTCGATGGCGTCCAAAACGGCCGCCACTTCGATACCGGGCGGCAACGGCATTTCGACGATCAGAGCATCGACGGCGCGCGCGACGCACAGCCCACCGATGGCGGCAACGACGGCGTCGGTGTCCACTCCGGCTGCCAGCCGCTCGAGCCGAAAATCGATACCGACCTTTTCGGCTTGCCTGGCTTTCGATCGGGCATACGAGAGGCTGGCCTCGTCGTCTCCGACCAGCAGGGACACAAGGACAGGCCTGCGGCCGGCTCGTTGTTTGAATTGGGCGGCGCGGTTGGTGACTTCCGATCGAATCTCGCGGGCGAGGGCTCGGCCGTCGAGGAGTCGCGCGCTCATCGCGTGCACATCGGCGGGCTCGAGGCCGCATTGAAGGTGCTGTTTGGCATTCTATTCCACGCTTGATGAAGGGGGCGGAGCATGGTGGTCAGCATCGACTGGAACCTCTGTGTTGGATCGGGCGAGTGCGTTGCGCGAGCGCCGCGTGCCTTCGAGCTCGTCCACTTCGAGGACGGGCTCACGGTTCGCGCCATCTTGCGGGGCGTTGACGACGCGAACGTACTGCGCGAGGCGGCAGAGGCGTGCCCAACGCTAGCCATCCATCTTCGGACGGGGGATGGGCAGGTATACCCGCCCACGTAGGGAGCAACGGCGGTCGCGTGTGGGACGTCGCGGTTGTCCGCCGCATGCGGTGCATGGAAGCTCACGGTCGATCTGCACTCGGGGGAATCTCGATGCGGGATAGCTCTCCCCAATTCGGACCGCTCGACACGTCAACCGCGAGGTCGACGCCGTCCAGGACTACGCCCGTGCGCATCAGGCTCTCCGCGATCTCCACGACCCGCGCCACTTCGTCTACGGGGGCTTCGAGCAGCAGCTCGTCATGCACTTGTAGCAGCAGCTTGGCCCGGAGCCCTTCGTCGGCCAACGCGCGATGGACCGCGACCATGGCAACCTTTGTGATATCGGCCGCGGAGCCTTGCAACGGAGCGTTGATCGCTTCGCGCTCCGCCCTTCGCCGCGTGTTGACGTCGATACGCGTCGTGGCGTCGCTGCGCAATTCCGGGAAGTAGCGTCGCCGGCCGAGGATCGTCTCGACATAACCCGCCTCCGCGACACCGGCCAGAAGCTGATCAAAGTATTCGCGGACACCGGGATAGGATTCGAAGTAGCGATCGATGAACGATTGTGCTTCCTCGCGCGACATGTCGATTCGCGCCGACAGCCCGAACGAGCTGATGCCGTACACCGTGCCGAAGTTCACCATCTTTGCGATGCGCCGCTCCGCGCTGTCGACCTCGGATGGGTCCTTGTCGAACAGAGTCGCTGCGGTCGCGGCGTGCACATCGCCACCGGAGGCGAAGACCGCGCGAAGAGCCTCATCACCCGAAAGGGAAGCGAGGATACGCAGTTCCATCTGCGAGTAGTCGGCCGCAACGAGCCGGCTGCCGGGCGGCGCGATGAACGCGCGACGAATCGCTCCCCCGAGCGCGGTGCGCACCGGGATGTTCTGCAAATTCGGATCGGAGGAGCTCACGCGGCCGGTCACGACCGTCACCTGATGCCAACTGGTGTGAATGCGTCCTGTCTCGGGATGCACGAGCACGGGTAGCGCGTCGACATACGTTCCGAGCAACTTTTGCGCTTGCCGCCAAAGGAGCACGTCTTGGACGATTGGGTGCTCCGCGGCCAGGTCGGCCAAGACATTGGCCGCGGTCGACCAGCCGGTCTTCGTTCGTCTCGTGGGTGGCAGGCCGAGGTCCTCGAAGAGCACCTGACCGAGCTGGAGCGGCGACGCAATGTTGAATACGCGACCAGCCGCTTCGTGAATCCGTTCCGCGAGGGTTGCCATGCGGTCGGTCAGGTCCACGCGGATCTCGTCCAGCACGTGTGTGTCGAGCTTGATGCCGGCTTCCCCCATGTCACCGAGAGTCCAGGCGACGGGCATCTCCACATCGTCAAAGAGATCCCGAGCGTCGCGCTCAAGGAGTGCCGGCTCGAGCAGGTCCGCCAGCCGCAGCGTGATATCCACGTCGGCGCAGGCATAGGGCGCGGCGTCGGCCACGCGCACCGCGGCCATCGTGACCTGCTTCTTGCCCTTGCCGATCAATGCGGAGATCGGGGTCATCTCGATGCCGAGCATCGTGAAGGCCAGGTCTTTGAGCCCGAAACCACGCCGGCCCGGCTCGGACAGCCAGGCGGCAATCATCGTGTCGAACACGGGGCCGACGACTTCCAAACCGTGACGTCGCAGGACCACGATGTCGTACTTCATGTGGTGCGCGACCTTCAAGGCCGGTCCCGTGAGCAGCGGCCGGACGGCGGCGCGCACATCCGACCACGCCAGATTGCGTTCGGGGCCTGGTGCCGGCATCAGGTCCGTTTCCTCGGCGCCGACCTCCATGTCGGAGGCAGACGCCTGCTGCGTTTCGCTTCTTTCCTTAGCGTCCGTCGATGCGTCCGTCGGTGTCGGTTCCACGGGCTCGTCAAAGTCGAACGCGCCTTGCGTCATAGGTGGAGCGGCGTGGGCGTCGGGCTGAGGCGGACCAACATGTCCGACCGGGATGTACCAACCGCGTCCGGTCGCATCGGACAACGCGAGACCGACCAACTCGGCGCGCATGGGATCGACGCCCGTGGTTTCGGTGTCAAACGCCAGGCGCGGGGCGTCAACGAGGCGTGCGACGAGCGCGGTCAAGGCCTCGGGCGTGTCGACGATCTGGTACTCGCCCTCGGGGGCCGTAGCGGGGGCAGGCTCGTCTTCCGAGCTCGGCAATCGGTCGAGCAGCGAACGAAATCCGAGATCGCGAAGGAACGCAACCACGGGCGCACGGTCCCAGTCTGCAAATACAACGGCCTCGGGTTCAAGCTGGGCGGGTGCATCATGGCGAATCGTCGCCAGGCGTTCGCAGAGCAAAGCCTGTTCGGTATGCTGGCCAAGGCTGTTGCGAGCCCGGGTTGGGGTGATCTCCTCGAGGTGAGCGATCGCGGTTTGGACGTCGCCCCACGCTGCGATGATGCCCGTTGCACCCTTGGCTCCGATGCCCGGAACGCCCGGAATGTTGTCGGAGGGATCCCCGACCAGACCCTTCCAACTCGCGAGTTGCTCCGGCTCAATCCCGAAGCGTGCGCGCACCGCATCCGTGTCCCACAAGCGCGTGTCGGAGAACCGATGGCCGCTCGTCAGCACAAAGGTTTGTTCGTCTACCAACTGCAACAAGTCTTTATCGCCGCTGACGATGAGGGTGCGCCAGCCCTGCTCGGCTGCTTGATCGGCCAGGGCGGCAATCAGATCGTCGGCCTCCCAGCCCTCCTCCCGAATGACGGGGATCCCGAAGGCCGCGACGAGGTCCTGGATACGATCCATCTGAACCCGCAGCCCTTCGTCCATGGCGGGGCGCTGCGCCTTGTAGGCCGGGTACAGCTCGTCGCGCCCCGAACGGCCCGCGTCGAATGCGACGGCGAGATGGGTCGGCGCCTGCTTGTCGAGGACGTCGAGCAGCATCAACGCAAAGCCGTAAACCGCGTTGACGGGCTCGCCGTTCGGCGCCGTCATGTCCGCGGGCAGTGCGTTGAAGGCGCGATACGCCAAGGCGTGCCCGTCGATCACGACGAAATGCGCCTGGTCGATGGGGGTCGTGGAATCCGCGCTGGCCGGCGGGGCGGAGGGGGGCATGGCGGGAGGATAGGGGGGGCGCCGCGAGGGGTCAACGGCGCGCAGGGGAACGGGTGTGCCCGTCTAGCTCCCGCGCGTACGCCGCCACCAATCGAAGGCGGCAAGGGCGGCAAGCGTGAACAACGCGAGCGCCGTCAGCGTCCACGGGGACGGCGTGCTGCGCGTGTCCCTTCCGCCGTTCGGCGCTGCCGGCGCCGACATCGATTCCTGTTCGCGATCGCCGGTTGTTTCGCCTGCCGGCGCCGCGTCCGCGGGTGCGTCGCTTTGCGCAACCACGTCCGGCACTGCTTGCTCGCCGGGGCGGACATCGTCGGATTCGGCCACCGCGTCCTGTTGGGCACTTGTCCTGCCCGCGACCTCGGAACCGGAAACCGAGTCCAAGACCTCCGATGTTTCCCCTTCTTCAATCTCTTCACGCAACGCCATCTCGTCGGCCCCATCCCTTTCCGAGACGGAATCATCATCGTCCGATGCATCGGCGTCGCTCGCCACGTCGCCGATTCCATACGACGCCTCCTCATCGGCCTCTGCGCCGTCATCCGCATCGGATTCCTGATCCGCTGCATCCGCGTCAACGACGCGGGCATCGGAGGCATCCACATTGCCCATCGCCAGCGCGTCGGCAGCCGGTGCCGGGGCGCCGGCCCGCGCCGCGCCCTCGTTTCGGTCGTCTGTGCCCTGTCCCGGTTCGATGGCCGACGAGGATGCTCCCCGGGAATCCGGTGCCGAAGCATTCTGGGAACTGAGGTGTGCCATGGGAGCCGACGTGCTGTCGGCGGCGCCTTGAGAGAAGGGGAAGCGAGAGATACCGACACCGGCCCCGAATCCGACGGCCAAAATCAGCGTTGCAAGGGCCGCCGTAGGCAGCGTGGGCCAGGGAGCACGGAACAAGCCGCTCAGCCAAGATCCAAGGTCGCGAACATGGAGCGTTGATGTGCCGGCACCGTGCTGCGCCGGCTCCATGCTCGGCGTATCGACCGGGATTCGCAGCGAAGCGCCACGCGGCATAGGCCGTAGCGGAACCGCGCGGACGAAGGACACGGTCCGTTCGATCGCGTCCCGCTCCGTGGCGCAGTCCGCGCATGTAGCCAGATGCGCGGCGACGCGGCTGGCCACGTCATCGGGGAGCTCGCCGTCGACGAATGCAGATAGGTCCGCGACGGGAATGTGGTCCTGCATTGGGTGATCGTTCATGAGATCATCCTGAACGCCGTCTGCCGACGGATGGTTCCGTCGGCTCGGTGTGTTGCTCGGTCTGCTGCTCGTTGTCCGGCTCCGCGTCGGGCGTTTCGTGTTCCGCCTCGCTTTCGGGATGCGCGGCATCCGGTACGTCATCGGGGGGAAACAGCAGGATCCGTAGATGCGCTCGAGCCCGGGACATGCGCGACTTGACGGTACCGACCTCGATGCCGAGCATCGATGCGATCTCCGCATACCGGAATCCCGCTTGATCTAAACGAATCACGTCGCGGTGCTCGTCCGCAAGCTGCTCGACGGCGCCGTCGAGCAACGCGGCAAGGTCTTCGTTCTCCGCATACTCCTGCGCTGTCTGTCCGGGGGCGGGCAGCGGGCGATGGTAGGTCTTGCCGTCCCGCTCGACTTCGATAGAAAGGCTCGGACGTCGCATCTCATAGCGGAGCCGGTCGCGTGCGGCGTTCATGACGATGCGCATCAGCCACGACCGGAAGGCGCGGCCGTTTCCGTCGAAGCGCTTGATGGCGCGCCACGCCGACAGCATCCCTTCTTGGCACGCATCCAATGCCAGGTCGTCGTTTCGTACTTGCTGCCAGGCTACGTGGTAGGCCAGGCGCTCAAACCGCACGACGAGACGATTGAACGCCTCTGCGTCGCCGGCCTGCGCATCCGCTATCCACGAATCGACGGTCATGGGCCTCTCGTCGGCGTAAATCTGGGGCGGAACATGGCGCACGTTCGTAGCCAGAGTATAGTGGTCGCGCGGAAGTCGTCACGGTCGTGCCCGTGCTCCAAGGCATCCGCACAGGGTGTGAGCGTGCCTAGGCTCATCTGTAACCTCGACGTGTCCCTACCCGCAGAGGCTTTGGACACACGAGTGCCGGTGTATGGTGGTTCGAACAGAGTACTGCGGATTGGAGAGCGGACGATCGACATGGACGCGCGGACATCGCGACGGAACGGGGGTCAACCGGCAACGCCCGGTCCACGTGGCGCGAGTCCCGAGCTTTCCGATAGCGAGCTCGTAGAGCGCCTTGTAGAAGGCGACGAGTCGGCGATGAGCACGCTGTACCGCCGCTACGTCGGCCCGATCTACCGATTCATCATGGCGCAGGTGCGCAACGAAGCCGACGCAGAGGATCTGACGGCCGAGACCTTCGCTCGCATGATGCGCTCCATTGCACGATTCCGCGGCGAAGCCAGCTTCAAGAACTGGCTGTACCAGATTGCGCGCAACGCCGTGCGGAACCACAGAAGAGCGGCCAGCTACCGGCTCAACGTGAGCCTGTCAGACCGCATTCCGGACCCGGTTCGCGTGCAGGAAGACGGTGCACGCGCCGCGGATCGCCAGTCGGTAATCGGGCTCCTCGCTCCATTACCGCCGCGCTACAGGCAGGTGTTGGAATTGCGCTTCTTGCAGGGCATGACCATCGCCCAGACCGCAGCCCGGATGGGCGTGACGGAAGGCAACTGCAAGGTGTTGCAGCATCGCGCGCTGCGCAAGGCCGCCGCCATGGCGAATGCGCAGCGGCAGGAGGCGACTCGTGTCCTTCGATAATGCTCTGAATCGGGCGTTGGATCGCCTGGCTGCGGCGAAGGGCTTGGACGCCGCGTCATCGGATGCCGGGTCACGGGCCGTGCCGTCGGCACTTTCCGCCGACGAGCGCGCCATGTACGAGGTGGGTCGCAGACTGGTCGAGGGGCGCGAGGCCTTTGTCGGCGACCCGCGTCCTTCCTTCGTGCTCGATCTCGAAGATGAGTTGCGCGCCGATCTGCGCACCGGGCTCGCTAGCCCGGTCGTGGAATCCACGCGGCGTCGTACCGTGTTGCGATCGCTGGCGGTCGGCCTCGCCGTCGCAGGCACATTGATGGGGGCCGTGCTGCTCGCGCAAGATACGACGGTGGGCCACCCGCTCTATCCGGTCAAGCGGCTGGGCGAGCAGGTGCAGCTCTGGTTCGCCCGGGGGCCCGTCGAGCGCGCCGAAATACTATGCGATCTTGCGTGGCATCGTCTGGACGAGTTGCAGCGCCTGGTCGGAACTCCGCGACGAGGCGATGATGCCGTGGCCGACACGGTCCACGGTGTCGTGGCCGGCTACGGTGAAGCCCTGCGTATCTCGGGCGGGATCGGCGACGACCTGCGCCCGCTCTGGACGGCACGTTCCGGCGCATCGTTCGCTGCCGATGCCCTCGAGTTGCTACAACGGGATGCTCGGCTGACGCCCGAGGAGCAGGATGAGATCGCGACAGCGCGCCTCGCGCTTCACGTCCGGCTGCTCGACTCAAGCGTGGCGAATCCTCCACCGAACGAGGAACGCGGCGGTGTTGGCTCGGTCGCCGTGCCACCACGGGCCACGGCGACCACCGGATCGGCATCCGCGGCGACCGCGGTGGCGGGGGCGCCTCCGGGTGAGCCGCTCCCGGGCCAGCCGGGTGAGGCTCCGCGACGACCGACCATCGGCGCGGCCATCACCGAGATCGCCCCGCCGACCCCGACGTCCACCGTTCTTCCAACGACCGGGCCAACGGTGACCGTGATCCCACAGCCGAGCAGTTCGCCGACCGGCGTGCCGACGGCCGTTCCGACGCTCGTGCCGACGGAGGTTCCGGACGATCCTCCGCCCGCACGTCCGCCGTCGCGCCCGACGCCGACGGCAACGACGCCACCACCGGCTCCAACGGAGCCCGTGCCGACGGTCAACGTGCCGGTGCCCACCGCGACAGACAAGGTGCCGCCCACGTCCATCGCACCACCGACGCCGACCGTGGATCCGCTGCCGCCGGTCGATCCGTGGCCTACCCCGACCCCGGCGTCGATCGGCCCGATGCCCACGCCGCCCATGGATCCCAGCCCTCCGCCGAACCCGACCGCATCGCCGGGTCTCGACGATCCCCCGGCCTCCGGTGGGGAGCCGAATCCCCAGCCATGATGCGCTTGGGCGCCCGTCCAACCCTCAAGGTCCGGGGCATCAAGCGGCGGGCCCGTTCCGGTTCGGCTACGACGATAGGCAGGCAAGGAAAACGTCGCCGGCCCATGGTCCGAGCGATGGGAAGCCGAGCCTCCGTTTCCGAGAGCCACCGTAGTTCTCGGCCGCGGACGCTCGAGGTCGCCCTAGGTTCGTCGCCCGTGCGGAAGGCCATCGCAACCGCGCCGGCGATCGTTGTGCTTGCACTCACCCTCGTCGCTGGGTTCGCATCGCTTCGATCGATCGCCGGGCCGCAGCTTGGACCGTTCGGCGGTAGGGCTGCTCGCGCTGCGTCGATGGGTGCTGCCCAAGGGGCGCCGTGCGCCATCACCGTGACGCGCACGGTGGCACCGCTCGATCCGGAAATCGGCACGGATGTGGTCATCACGACGGGAGTGCGCACCCATTGTATCGACGCCGCAACGCGTCCGCTGCACCTCGTGTTGCTCATCGATGCGTCGGACAAGATGGCCGGAGGCAAGCTCGATGAAGCGCGTCGTGCGCTGGAAGGCGCGTTGCGGGCGATGAATCTGCCGAGCAAACCGCATGTACGCGTGGGTGTCGTGAGCTTCGCCGAAACCGCCCGTTCCGGGCGACCGCTTGCCCGCGTGACGGATGTCCAAGACCTTGTCGCTGACCTGAACAACATAAAGCTTGGCGGCTCGGCGCGCTTGGAGTCAGGGATCTCGGAATCCCTGATCGCTCTGGGCGCCGTCCGCAACCTCGAGTCCCCAGCGCTCCTGCGCGAGGTGGTCTTCCTGGTCTCCAGCGACGAGGGTGAGGAATCCACCTGCGAGAACGTGCGACAGAAGGCGCGCGGCCTGCGGGACAGCGGAATCGTGCTGACGGCCGCGTGCCACGGCGCCCGTTGTCTGATCGGCTGTCTGCCCTTGACGCTCAAACCGTTCATGTACCAACTGCTGGCGTGGGACGGACTTCGCGAGCCGTTGTCCGACCTTTTGCAGGCCCGCGGCCCCTTTGCCCCGATTCGCACGGTGGAGGTTCAAGATACGTTGGCCCCGCAACTGAGGTACGTAGGGGGCGGGGACCCTACCGGCGGTGCGGGCAACGTCTTGGCATGGACCATCGAGCGATGGACGAAGGACAGCGTCACGTTGACCTATCAAGCCGAGGTGATGACCTGCGGTCGATTCACGTCGAGCGTTCCCGGTGAGACAGAGTCGTATGCGGCGGTGGAGTACCAGGACCCTCTGTATCGCGACCTGCGACAGACCATCACGCTGCCGGACGTCGAGCTGGACGTTCCCTGCGAGCCCGTGACGCCGGTCACCCCACAGACCCCGGAGACTCCCGCGACACCGGGAACGCCGTCGACGCCCAATACGCCGGCAACCCCGGCCTCGCCCACAACGCCGACCACCACCGCCACGCCGGGAACACCTACGATACCCGTGACGCCGGGAACGCCGTCGACGCCGACCAAATCGCCCACGACCGGCACGTTGACCCCCACCGGCCCTTCGTCAACGCCCACGCACACGCCTACTCCGACGCGCACGGCGACATCGACCATCCCGCCACCGCAACCGATGGCACGAATTTGGTTGCCGATCGCGCTGCCGGGAGCATGTCTGGGGGAGCGGGACGCGGTCGATCTGATCATCATGGCCGACGTGTCCGGAAGTATGTCGACACCGGATGTGCCCGGTAGCCTCAACCGCTGGACCGCGGAACGAGCATTGGTTCGGGCCATGATCTTCGGCGGTGATGGCGCCACCGGTTTGCGGCCTGGACGCGACCGTTTCGGGCTCGTGGTCTTCGGTCTTGATCCGGAGTCCTTGATCACGTGGGACCTGGAGCCTTGTTGCGATCCCTCGCGTGCCGTGTCCCTCGAAACATTCTGGCAGTTCGACGGTTCGGACTATGCGCTTGCGCTACGAAGTGCGGCCGCGCTCTTCGCCGACACACCGCCCCGAAACGCCCAACGCGTCTTGGTCATCATGACCGATGGTGATCTCAACCGCACCCCGCCGGAGGGCTTCCAGCGCGCGCTCGACGCGCTCGACCAGGCGGCCGTCGAACGGCATGCGATCGGGATCGGCGCCGCCGCGCGCAGGGCGGACCTCGTGCGCTTAGCCGGGCACCCTTCCCGTGCGCATCGCGCGGCGGATCATCCTGCCGTGACCGTTCCTCGCGCGCTTGTATCGCTTCCGAGGTGTCCGCGCTAGTTGCGTGGCAGTCGGGAATGTGCGCCGAAGACCAGCCGGAGGCCCTGGCGGCGCTTCCGTCGTCAAGCCCTTGTCACGATCCCCGGCGCTCCCGTATGATTCGCCGCCGCGTCGGCCCTTCTTGTGTCCGCGCGTCCCCGCTGCCGTCGACCGGATGGATCCGCGCGTCGCTCTATCCTGCCCACGAGGTGCAACGTTGTGATGGCTGTAGACGGTCAGCGCCACGGAAGGGCGGTATCGATGGGCGCCGACAGGGTGCGAAGCACGGGATGGTTGGCTTGAAGGGCGGCGCCGATGAGCGACGCCTCGTAGGGTTGGCGGCAAAGGGCGATACACGAGCCTTCGGCGAACTCTACCAGCGTCACGTCGACCGGGTGTTCAGCTTCATCGTGTTCCGTGTCCGGGATCGGGCGTTGGCCGAAGACCTTACCCAGGACGTGTTCGTGCAGATGATGCGCGCGCTGGAGGGGTTCGATTGGCAGGGTTCGCTGGCGCCGTGGCTGATGCGGATCGCACGCAACACGGTGATTGATCATTGGCGAAGGCAGGGTCGACGTCCGGAGCGCGCGGTATCGCTCACGGAGTCGGTAGGTGACGATGATGAAGGTGGCCGACTCGACCGTTTGGTCGACGAACAAGGAGAGGAGGACGTGTCGCGCGCCGAATCCGTGCTCGATCGAGCACGGTTGATGGAAGCCTCGGAGAGTTTGACCGATCTGCAACGCCAAGTCGTGGCGTTGCGATTCGGATCGGGGCTGTCGATTCGCGAGACGGCGGATGTCATGGACCGAAGCGAAGGCGCGATCAAGAACCTACAGCACCATGCTCTTCGGGCCTTGCGCAAGGCGCTGGATGACGGCGCGCGGGACGTGGGCGCATGAGTGCTGAACTGCTCCAGCGCTGTCTGGACCGCATCGCAAGCGGCGAGCGCGCCGAGGTGGTGTTCGAGTCGGTCGGGGCGGATGCCGCCCTGCGCGGCTTGGTCGAGTTGGCGTTGGCTGCCGAAATGCTGTTGCCGACGCCGGCGCCCGGTGCCATGCGGGCCAGCCAGCAGGCGGCGCTACAGGACATGCTGGCCGCGCAGCACCCCGCGCAGGGCAGCGATGTCCGGACCGCGTCCGGCATGCTCGTCGGCGTGTGGCGCCGTTGGGCCGTGCGCGGCGTTGCGATCGCACTTTCTCTCAGCTTGGCCCTTGGCTCCGCGGTCGCGGTGTCGGCCGACAGCCTGCCCGGCGACGCCCTGTACGGCGTGAAGCTCGCCGCGGAGTCGGCTCGCGTTGTTATCACGGTCGGACCCGAGGCGCGCGCCCTGCTGCGCGCCGGGATGGCGGCGGAACGTCTGGCGGAGCTGCGCGCGTTGGTGGATCGCGGCGTGATGCCGAAGCCTGCGGACATCGATCGGCTCGTGGCGGCGCACCGTGCGTTGTTGCGCGACGCTCCCGGGGGCTCGCTATCGAGCTTGGCCGCCGTGGAGGCCGCGGAGAGCGCTCGCGCTCTGCGCGACCTGGCGGACGATGTCGGCGCGCTCGATCCTGCCACGGCGGTGCGACTCGCTGCGGCCGCGGACGCGGTCGAGGGCTCGGTGCCGTCCGCGCAGGAGGACGACGGCGGCGCGCCGGGTGGTGCGCCAGATGCTCCCTCCCAGCGTGGAGGTGTGGCCGGCGAAGCGCCAGAGGACGAACCGGGCGGTACCGAGCCGGATCCCGCGCCTGCCGAGGCGACGGAATTCTCCGATACCAGCGCACCGGATGCAGCTACGTTCACGGCTTCGCCTGCGACCGTAGCGGCTACGAGGACCGCGACAGGTGTCGCGACCTTCACGCCCCTGCCGTCGCCGGTCGCGAGCTCGACACGCGTCGGACCGGGCTCGCCGGGAGGTCCCGTGGCAACCCGTGCGCCGGCGACGAGCGCGCCGCCAACGAGCGCGCCGCCTACGCCGCCACCGCCGACATCGGCGCCGACGAGCGTGCCGCCGACGGCCGTGCCGGCCACCCAGGTACCGCCTACCCAGGTTCCGCCGACCGGCTTGCCGCCGAACCCGATCGCCACGGAACGCTCGCTCACGGCGACGCACGAATCGCCGTAGCACGGGCTTTCGCAGAAACGTTCGGTGCAGGGCGGATGAGGGCTTGACCCGACCCCGCCCGCCCTCTACCGTCCGCGCCATGCACAATCATTCGAAGCTTCAAAGCGGTAGCCGGCGCAAGGCACGCGGCCACCTGCGATCCCTACGGTCGCCGCGATTCGTACGAGCTAGGTCCTTGGGTCGGCAGGCGACAGGGTTGCTCACAGCCTTGCTGCCTCGCGACCAGACGCACAGCGCTGGTTCGGTGCAGTCGGACCGGTCGTTCGAACGTCAGAACGAGGCGTCACGCGAGTCAGGCCAGTCGTTCTGGTCGCGCAGTCAGACCGCTGCCTGCGGTTTCATCGGCCTCCTGGGGCTACTCACCTTCCACCCGCAATCCGCGGCCACCCCGCTGTCGTCCGAGCTCGTGCATGCCGCGCGGCCGGCCCAAGCGGCCGGCGAGCCGGCGGGCCGTATCTACCTCCCGTTTTGCGTTCTGCGTACGCCCAATCGGACGGTCACGCCGCCGACCCCGGTCACGTTCACGCCGACGCCGTGGCCGAGCCGCACCCCAACGCCGGGGGGCGCCGCGAGCGCCTCCCCGAGCCCTACA
The DNA here is from genome assembly GCA_029262755.1 of Anaerolineae bacterium. Lineage (GTDB taxonomy): Bacteria > Chloroflexota > Anaerolineae > Epilineales > Epilineaceae > JAJCYU01. The sequence goes on along the minus strand of JAJCYU010000103.1, from coordinate 7,263 downwards.
GCAACACGCCGTGGGACGGCGTCCAGCACGCCGGTCGTTGCGGGAACCGAGACCGTCCAGCCGAGCGCGTCGCCGACGCCGACCCAGGGCGGTGGCCCCGCCTCGGCGACCCCTGGCCCTTCCGGGACAGCGCCGGCTAGTCCCACGCGCGGCGCGAGCCCAACCCCAACACCATCGCCCACTGCATTCTTCTTTCCGCGGGATCCCGAGGCGTACGGGGTCGCGCCCGCTTCGGCTGCACGAGCAGGCGACGCCACAGTGGAATACGATGAGACGTTCCGGCTCTATCGCTTCCGGCAGACGGGCGCGCAGAGCATGGAGTTGGAACTGGAGACGACCCATCCGGACTTTACGCGGGGACGTCTTGCCTTGCGCGACACGGCGACCGGCCGCTATCCGTTGGCCGGAGGGGGCTTGTACTTCCGATCAGAGGACGCCGGACTGCTCGAACCACGCCTCTTCCGGGTAGAGTGGCCGGTCACGGGGGTCGAGCACGCGCTACTCGGTGGCGCGGTCGTCATGACCGTCACGGAACGGCTGGAAGACGTGGAGCACCGCAAGCGCTACGAGCTGCGACCCGTCGGGGGGGCGATTGCGATCCACGCTCGCAGCCTGGACGGGGTCGTGCCCGCGACCATCGGCCACTATGCGGGCTTCACGGGCGGTGACATCGAAGGCTGGTCGGATGCGATTGCCGTCCGGATTCCGTACATGGGCATGGCACCGGTGACCATGGTGGCCCGGCGCCTCTTCGTCGGCCTGTTGCTCGACCCGACCGCGAGCCACGGTACCGATCTCGCGCCGCGCGGACCCGCCTCCTTGCCCGATGCGTTCACCAACGAGATCAGCGCGCTATACGCCCCGGACGCCGCGGGACGCGTTGCGCCGGTCGACGAACGTGCATGGCTTAGCGTGTCAACGGTGGTCGAGGACCTCTTTCCGGTGCCCGGCGGCCCAGCGTCACCGCTGCGGCCCGGCCTGCTGACCAAGAGCTTCGCACATCTGGAGACGCGCGGCGGCGCGACATTCGACGATGCAGCGCGCTGGGTGGAGCGTATGGCTTCGCTAGGCGTGCGCGACCTCGTGCTGCAGATGCCCGCGCTGGCCGATCCGGCTGCAATGCCGCCCTCCACCCTGCCAATCCGTCCGGATCTGGGCGACGAGGCTTCGCTGGCCCGTCTGACGGCGGCCGGCGACCTCATCGCGGCCGGCCTGAGCTACACCTCAACCGTGTCCGGTTGCCCCGGTCTGCCGAATCCCGCATGGCGGGAAGGCGACGCACCCGTGGACAGGGACGGCGTCCCCAAGGCGCTCGACGCGCCGTGGCCGTGCGCGGACGATACGACGACCCCTCGTCTCTTGCTGGGGCCGACCGGCGCCGAGCGGGTCGCGGCGGACGATGCCGCTCGTTTGGCCGCCATGGGTATCGGCGCAGCCAATCTTGACGCGCTCGCGGCGTGGAACCCCGCGTGGGGATTGCCCGGTGCACCATCCAACGGCATCGATCGGGCGGTGCCGCCGGCGCAGCCTTCGACGACACGTGGCGCGGTGCACGCAGCCATGCGTCTCTTTGACCGCCTCCAACGCACCCTTGGCCCCGTGTTCGGCGATGGTGCGTACGGTCCGTGGGAGGCGCGCTACGACAGCCTGTACGCGGGCTGGATCGACGGCACGTCTCGCTCCCTTTCGACCGGCGTGCTCGACAACAGCGTCGCGGGCGAGAACCAGCTCGTGATGCCCGATTTCGAGCTACGGATCATCCGCGAGCGGATGGTCGGCTACGGCATGGGCCCATACGAGCGCTTTTTCGGAGCGGAGATCAGCCCGCCCCTCGACGCGCGGCAACGGGATGCCTACCGGGCCGCGTCCTTGACCTACGGGCATGCCGCGTCGTGGTGGACGCTCGGCCTGAGCGAGACGACGGCGATACCCTGGCTCGATGAGGCGGAGTCGCTCAAGGAGCACTACGGGCTGCGACCGATCGTTTCACGGTTGCTGGATCGACCCATCGCGGCGATCTCCTATATCGGTCCGGACGACGAGGCACGCGATCTCAGCGCGGCGCTGCGCGAAGAACTCGATCTCGCCGGACCGCGGCTGCGCATGCGCTACGGTAACGGGCCGCTCACGCTCTGGGTCAACCACGGCACGGATGTGTGGCCCGTCCAGGTCCGCAACCGCGATCTTGACCTTCCGCCCGACGGTTGGGCCGTCGACGCGCCCGATCTTTTCGCCTACAGCGCGCTACGGGAAGGCAGCCGGGTCGACTTCGTACAGGCGCCGGACTACCTGCTCCTGGATGGCCGTGGGGTCGAGGTCGATTTCGGCGTTGCGACGGCCCGCGATCTGGTCATCCGCTTCGATGACGGTCGGGTCTTGGAAGAGGGGCCGGGCGGGCGCATGGAGTGGCGCCCATAGCCTGCCGACGAAGCGTGCCTAGTAGGCGCGCCTGCAATTACTGCATCACAGGCCCACTCACCGTTCGGCGTCCGCCGAGACGACGAACGCTTCTTGCCTACGCGGGTTCAGGCTCCGCGGGCGGCTCGTCGACTTCGGCCTCCGCTTCGGCCTCGGTTTCGGTCGCAGCGCGTTCCAGGATCTCGAACTCGAGGCTCTTGCTATCCTCGTCGCCCTCCACATCGACCTCGATAAGGTCGCCCGATTGGATTTCGCCGGCCAACAGCTTCTCGCTGAGTGGGTCCTCGATGAGATCCCGGATCGCACGGCGCAGCGGCCTAGCTCCGAACTCGGGCTCGTAGCCGACATCGAGGATCCGGTCCTTCGCTTCGTCCGTAATCTCGAAGCGCAGATCCTGTTCTTCCAGGCGGGGCGTGAGGCGCTCGATCTGGATGTCGACGATCTCACGCAGTTCGCTGCGGGTCAACGGGTGGAAGACCAGCAACTTGTCGACCCGGTTGATGAATTCCGGCTTGAAGGCGCGCTTCAACTCGTCGAGCACCTTCTCCCGAATCTCGTCATACTCGTGATCGGCCTGGACTTCGTCGCCCTCGTTGAGATCAAACCCGAGCGCCTGTTGGCGGTTGAGCCTCGAAGCACCCACGTTGCTTGTCATAATGATGATCGTGTTTCGGAAATCGACCTTGCGACCCTTGGCGTCGGTCAACTGACCGTCTTCCATGATCTGCAAGAGCATGTTGAAGACTTCCGGGTGCGCCTTCTCAATCTCGTCGAGCAAGACCACCTGATAGGGGCGTCTGCGCACCGCCTCCGTCAATTGTCCGCCCTGGTCATAGCCGACGTATCCGGGCGGGGCGCCAACCAATCGACTGACCGCATGCCGCTCCATGAACTCGCTCATATCGACCTGGAGCAAGGCGTCCTCACTGCCGAACATGAACTCGGCGAGTGCTTTGGCCAGCTCCGTCTTGCCCACGCCCGTCGGACCAAGGAAGATGTAGGTGCCGATCGGACGTCGCGGATCCTTGAGGCCGGCACGTGCTCGGCGGACGGCCTTGGAGATCGCCTCAACGGCCTCGTCCTGGCCTACGATCCGCTCGTGCAGCGCCGTCTCCATCTGGAGTAGGCGTTCGCTCTCCTCGCCGGCAATGCGCACCACCGGCACGCCGGTCCACATGGCGACGACCTCGGCGATATCCTCATCCGTCACGCGCAACGTCGCCTCGCCGTCCTCGCGCAGGGCGTCGATCTGCTCCATGAGGTTGCGCTCTTCGCCGCGCAGCACGACCGCTTCCTCGTAGCGTTCCTCGTTGAACGCGGTCTCGCGCTGCTCCTGACTCTCCTTCAACGCGTCGAACGCTTCCTTCAAGCCCGGCGTGTCGGGAATCTTGTACATACGGACACGACTCGCCGCCTCGTCGACCAGGTCGATGGCCTTGTCGGGAAGGAAGCGATCGGTGATATAGCGTGCCGCGAGATGAGCGGCGGCGAACAGCGCTTCGTCTTCGATCTTGACGTTGTGATGCTCTTCATACCGTGCGCGGATACCACGCAGGATCTGCACGGTGTCCTCGACGTTCGGCTCATCGACGAGCACGGGCTGGAATCGGCGCTCCAGCGCGGCATCCGACTCGATGTAGCGGCGATACTCGTCGAGCGTCGTCGCGCCGATTACCTGGAGCTCGCCGCGCGCGAGTGCCGGCTTCAGAAGGTTCGCGGCATCAACACTTGAACCCGCCGCGCCGGCGCCGACGAGCATGTGGAGCTCATCGATGAACAAGATCGCATCGGTGCCCTTGATCTCGTCGACCACGCGCTTCATTCGCTCTTCGAACTGCCCGCGGTAGATGGTGCCGGCCACGAGGCTGCCCACGTCGAGCATGAACAATCGCTTGTCGCGAAGCTGGGAGGGAATATCCCCCGACGCGATGCGCTGAGCCAGGGCTTCGACGATGGCGGTCTTGCCGACACCGGGTTCGCCGATTAGCGCAGGGTTGTTTTTCGTTCGCCGCGAAAGGATCTGGATGACACGTTCGATCTCGGTCTGTCGACCAACCACGGGATCGAGCTGACCTTCTTCGGCCTGCGTGGTGAGATCGACACCGAGTTGGTCCATCAACGGCGTCTGCTGACCCTTGCCCTTTTGCTTCTCGGGCCCCTTTCGAGACGGATTCTGCATGATTGCGCGTGTGGTTTGGCGACGCACATCATCCAGGTCAAGGCCCATCTCGCGCAGGGCCTCCACCGCCAAGCCTCCGCCCTCTCCGATCAGCCCGAGCAGAAGGTGCTCGGTGCCGATGTACTGGTGGTTCATTTGCCGCGCTTCATCAACCGCGCGCTCGATTACGCGCTTCGTTCGTGGCGTCAGCCCGGCTGCCTGCTGGCTGCGCGGGCGGCTCGAACCACGAAGCGCGCTCTGCTCGATGGACTTGCGCACCTGGAATGGGTCGAGGCCCATATCGCGCAAGACACGGGAGGCCACGCCACGTTCTTCCTTGAGCAGGCCGAGGAGGAGATGCTCGGTACCGATATAGGAGTCGGTAAGGCGCTTGGCCTCCTCTTGCGCCAACATGAGGACCTTGCGCGCTCGCTCAGTAAACCGGTCATCGAACTTGGACATCTCGACCTCGTTTCGGCCGGGGCTCGGCGCCCGCGGGCGCCGAGCCCTCTAACGTGGATCTGGATGCGATCCCCGTGGTGAATGCTGTAGGAAGGCTAGACCGTTTCCGGTTCGGGCATCTCTTCCTCGGATGCCTCGACCGCGACGGACTCTCCATCGTCTTCTGTAGACGCTTCCGCCTCAACTTCGACTTCGACATCCGCTTCGGCTTCGGCGTCATCCTCGGCGTCGACGCTTTCCTCAACCGCTTCTACGACCGTCTCCGGCTCCGTCGCCTCTTCTACCGCCGCCTCTTCCACGGTTTCTTCGACCGTGTCAATCGTGTCACCGTCGTCGGCAACCGCTTCCGCGGCGGGCGCTTCTTCGGTGGGCGCGTCGTCGGACGGTCCATCGATGGAATCGTCATCGGCGTAATCCATCTCGCCGAGCGCATCGTAAGCACCGTCCGCCCGCTTGAGGCTCAAGCCGATACGCTTGCGCTCCGGGTCGATGCGGATGATGCGAACCGTGACCTGCTGTCCTGGTGAGACGATCTCTTCCGGGGTCTGGCTTACGTCGGAAAGCTCGGAAACGTGGATCAAGCCCTCGATCTCCTCGTCCAAGCGCGCAAAGGCGCCAAAATCGGCCAGACGGGTGATTTCCGCCTCGACGACTTCGCCGACCACATAGCGCTCTTCGACCGTGCTCCACGGCTCAGGCGCCTGGGCCTTGAGGCTCAGACCGATCCGCTTGCGCTCCCGGTCCACGGAGATGACCTTCACCTTGACCGTTTGCCCGAGCTCGAGAACTTCGTTCGGATGGCTCACGCGACCCCAGGTCAACTCGGAGAGGTGAACCAGGCCGTCTGCGCCGCCGATGTCGACGAAGGCGCCGAAGTCCGCCAGGCTGGTAACGATGCCTTCCTTGATCTGGCCCTCGCTCAACTCGTCGAGGAGCTGCGACTTCGAGGCCTTGCGGCGCTCACGCATGGCGGCCAGCTCGGAGAGGATCAGGCGATTGCCGCGCCGATCGAGCTCGATGATCTTGAACGTGAGCTCCTCGCCAACCAGCGTTGCTAGCGGGCTGCTCGAGGAGCCGTCGATCAGATCACGCTTGAACGCGCGGCGCCGGTCGATCTGCGACGCGGGCACGAAGCCGCGCACGCCGCCCATGTAGACAATCAGACCGCCACGGTTGTGACCGGACACTTCGGCCTCAAACAGCGTGCCGTCGGCGAAGAGCTTCTCCGCGTCGTCCCAATCCTGGCCGATGCGGGCCTGGGACATGGAGACGATCATGTTGCCGTCGCGATCGTTGGGGTTGACGATGAGGACTTCCACCTCGTCCCCGATCGTGAGGGCCATGATGTCCTCTTTGGTCATACGGCCGAGCTCGCGCGGGGACAGGATGCCCTCCGACTTGCCGCCAACGTCGATCAGGACCTCATTGGAGGCGACCATGACGATCGTGCCGTGGACGACGTCGCCACGCGTGTGAATGCGTTCGTCGATTTCGTCCAGCAGCTGCAGCATGGGGTGGGTGTCAAGGGCATCGTGGATGACAAAGGCTTCTGACATGATGGGTACAGACCTCGTTACGTGAGTTAGGCCCCAGATTCTAGTGGAGCGGGCGGTTGGAGCAAGCGTTCGGCGGCGCGGGATTGCGCCATGAACGCCCTATTGGGCCGTTGCGACGGCCTCGATCTCGACCCGTGCTCCGAGTGGCAACGCCGCGACCGCGACGGTGGAGCGGGCCGGTGGATCCGTATGGAACTGTTCACCGTATATAGCATTGACGGTGCCGAAGTCGGCCATGTCGGTCAAGAAAATCGTCGTCTTGACCACCCCGCCGGTGGATGAGCCGGCGGCAACCAGGACCGCTTCCAGGTTGGCAAGCACCTGGCGCGCTTCCGCCTCGACGCCGCCTTCGACCATTCTGCCTGAAGCGGGATGAAGACCGATCTGGCCCGCCGTATACACGAGGTCGCCTACGCGCACGGCTTGCGAGTAGGGTCCGACCGCAGCCGGCGCATGCTCGGTATGGACGATCGTCCGGGTGAGTTGGCTCATGCTAGGCGTACTCCGTGCTCGCAGTTCAGGTTCGGCGCTCTTCGGCCAATTGGGCGAAGATCATACGACCGGCGACGGTCTGCAGGACACGCGTCACCGTTACAGGCAACGTCTCGTCGAGATGCTCGCGCCCATGCTCTACGACCACCATGGTTCCGTCTTCCAGATAGCCGACGC
>JAJCYU010000102.1 GCA_029262755.1 Anaerolineae bacterium | reverse complement strand
CCGACGCACATGGCCGGGTATGGTGGTCCAACCGTGGCGATGACATGGATAGCCGCCTGACACGCCGCTTCGATCTTTCTGGCGTCGAGAACGCGACCCTGCGCTACCGCAGTTGGTGGTCGATCGAGGAATCGTGGGATTATGGATATCTGTTGGCGTCCGAAGACGATGGTGCAACCTGGGACCTGGTGAGCTCGAATCGTTCGGCGCACCTCAACCCCAACGGCAACAGCTTCGGTCCCGCGTTCACGGGGGAAAGCGCGGGATGGGTCGACGAAGAGGTCGATCTAACGCGCTATGCAGGCGGCGGCGTGCTGTTGCGCTTCGAGCTCGTGACCGACGATGCGGTGAGCCTCGCCGGATGGGCCATTGACGAGCTGCGCATCGACGAGATCGGCTACAAGCAGGACCTCGACAATCCGCCCGAGGGTCCGGTTGACTCTTGGCACAGCGAGGGATGGATGCCGCTCGACCCGTCCTTGCCGCAGCGGTGGTCCATCCAGGCCGTGATCCGTACGTCCGATGCGACTCGCTTCGAGCGTTATGAGGTAGGCGCCGACGGCTCGGCGTCGATCACCATCGAGAACGTGCCGGGCGACGCCACCGTAACGCTGATCGTCAGCGGCGTCACGAACGTAACGCGCAATCCGGCACACTACCGATTGTGGTCGGAGGATGGCGGAACACCGCCTCCGGGCTACCCCTAGGCGCGCTTCGCACGCCGGCGCGAACGCGGACTACGTGCCGATCGTCGGGGGTGCGTCACAGCGCAACCAAGATTCCCCGCAAACTCCGCGGCCGCTGCGGGGTTAGATAGGGCACCGGCACGCACGAGCTCGCGTCACCGCGCGCGTCGGTCTACCCACAGGAGCCTCCGATGCCCTCGACCTCCCGTATGCTTCGCCCCACGCGCATCGCCGTCCTCGTCGCTTCCGGAATCGGCACGGTCCTCCTGCTTGGGATCGCCGCGTTGAGCTCGAGCGCCCGCGCTCAGCCTGCGGCCGATCCATGCGTCACGGCGCAGGACAAGGTAGCCGCGCCGGCCACCATTCCCTTGGGCGAGCAGGTCACGGTCACGCTGTCGGTGTCGGGCCATTGCCCCGAGCAGGAGCGCAAGGCCGACGTCGTGCTCGTGTTGGACTCTTCCTTGTCCATGCGCGATCGCGACGGTGGTCCCGGTAGCCCGTCGCGCCTCGAGCGCGCCAAGGACGCGGCCGAGCTCTTCGTCGACTTGATGGACCCCACGTTGGTCAACGTCGGGGCGATCCACTTCAATCAATTCCCGCACATCGTGCACACGCTGACCAATGACTACTCGGCGGTAAAGCGGGAGATCTCCCAGATCCAACTCGATCTCTACACCAACATCGTGGACGCGCTCGAAGCGGGCCGACGCATGGCGGTCGGTCCTGACCATAGGCCGGACGCCACGCCGGTGCTCATCTTCCTGACCGATGGTGGACACACCGTTCGCAACCCGCCCTTCAGCGACATCGACGGCGTGATCAACCAGGTACGCGCCGACGGGATCGAGACCTACACCATCGGGTTGGATGGCGCCGAGTCTTGGGTCCTTCGACGCATCGCAGGTAAGCCGTCGCATTACATGGATACGCCGGACTCCGCGCGGCTGAACCAGGTGTACAGCCAGATAGCCGGGCGCATCAAGGCCGCGGTGCTGTTCTCCGAGATCACCATTGAGGACGAGATCCCGGCCAACATGCAATACGTCAACGGGTCGGCCGAGCCGCCCGCCTTCTACGACGCGACGCGTCGCACGCTCATCTGGGGTCTGGACGACATCCCCAACGCCGGCGACTTTGTGCAGTATCGCCTGCTGCCGCAGGAGGTGGGCACGTGGCCGACCAACGTGCAGGCGAGCGCGCGCTACACGGACGGTCTCGGCTTTGCGGGCACGTTGCGCTTCCCCGTGCCGCGGGTGCGCGTGATCGATCCGCCCAACGGAGACGGCTGCATCTGCGCGGTGACGCAGCGCGAGGTGCCGCAGGCCATCATCGCACGCGCACTCGCCGACCCCGCCCGCGTCTGGGGCTGGAACCGCCTTCTGGACGAGAGCAAGCCGGGCTCGCCGCCTCACCCGGATCCGCAGCACGACGAGCCGCCGAACCCGCGGCGCACGTGCTTGGACCTTTGGCATCGCACCAAGCGCTATCACCCCTCGTACAACACCGTGATCTGGCGCGCCGGATGTTTGATCGGCCCGGCCAAGACGCCCTGAGGCGCGGCTCGTCCAACAGTACGATGAGCAACAAAGGGCGCCGGCGTGGATACAGCGGCACCCGATTTGGTTAGGATCTTGATGAACGAGCCCCGCAGGGCAGGCCCCCTCACCCCCCGGAGGACCCCGATGCGAATCCTGCCATTCACCCCGAGCCGCAGAGCCCTCGCCCTCGCGGCGATGATCGCGGCCGCGTGGTCGCTGGCGCCGCTCGCGCCCGAGCCGGCCGAGGCGCAACGGTTCCCGAACCGGGAAGGGATCCGCATCGTGCATGCGGTGATCGACGTGCCCGGTATCGACGTGACCGTCGACGGCGAGCCGCTGTTCCCCGACATCCTGTACAAGGAGATCACACAATACCGGGTGCCGCCCGTGGGTCAGGGCGGACGTTCCCATCGCATCGAGGTCCGGCCGGCCGGGCTGCGTTCACCCATTCTGGCCACGTTGGACGTGACCTACGAACCGGGCACGGTGCTGACGCTGGCCTTCTCGGGCGCGAATACCGATCTTGGACTGCGCGAGATTCCCAACGGATCCCTGCCCTTCGATGCCGGCCGTGGCAACCGTCAAGGCGCGGTGCGGGTGGCGCACCTTGCGCCCGATCTCGGCCCCATCGATCTGGTCGAGGACAACGAGGATCGCTGGCACACCGACATCGCGTACGAGGGCGTCGCCTCCTACATCGACCAACGCGAAGGCGAGACGAGCGTCGATCTGCGCGACGCGGGCGGCGACGACCAGACCGTGCGCCTCGACCTGCCCCGGCTCGACGTACGCGCCAACTACGGGCTGACGATCTTCGTGGTCGGCTTCCTATCCTCGCAATCGCTGGATGTCATCCTCGACTACGATATTGCGCGGGCGAGCGGGGGCGGGGGCGGCGGTGGTGGCGGCGGTGGTGGCGGCGGCGGCGCCCGACCGACAGCGGACCTTCGCCCGACAGCAACGCCGCGACCGGCTCCGGCCGACGCACGCTTCTTCCACGCATTGGTCGGAGCGGAAGCGCTCCAAGTACGGCTCGACAACCGTCTCGTTGCCTGGGAAATGAACTTCGGATCGACGTCGGAGGAACTGAGCGTCGACTCGGGCGAGGTGCAGTTGACCGTGAGCCCGGAAGGCGGCGGCGCGCCGTTGCTGCAACAGATGATCACGCTGCCGATCGGCGGCCCCACGACGGTCGCGATCCACGGCACCATCGATGCACCCGAGGTGCTCGTCCTGGAGTGGGAGGACACGACGGGCGCATCCGCATCGCGCGCGCACCTGCGCGCCGTGCACCTCGCGCCGGACCTCGGCGCTATGAACATGGAAGCGTCCGGCAACTCCGATGTCCCGATTGCCATGGGGCTCGCGCGAGGCAGCGCGGAACCGTACATCGTGATCCCCGCCGCAAGCTACACCTTGGCCTTCAACGAACCCGCCCAAGGCAACCCCATCGCGCGTCGTGCCGGCGTGGAGCTGGCCGGCTACAGCTGGAACACGGCCTACTTGATCGGCACCGCGGAGGCCGGGAATCGGCAGATCGTGGTAATCGAAGACTATGCGCGCATCGGTGCGCCCGGCCGTCCCGGTGGCGAGACGAAGGTGCGCTTGCTGCATGCGGCGCCGGACGCCCCCGCGGTCAGCCTGCTCGTGGGCCAACTCGAGGCCGTCCGCGACCTGGCCTATCGTCGCGCGACCGATTACCAATCCTATACGGCCGAGGACTACACCTTCGCGGTCGTGCCCGTCGATCAGCCGGATCGGCGTTTGGCGGAAACCACGATCATCCTTGAGGCCAACAAGGCCACGAGCCTGCTCTTCCTGGGCGGGCGCAACGACGAGGCGATCGTGCGGTTGGACGACGCGCTCGACCGTCCCGCGCACGGGCAGGCCACGATCCGCTTTGTGCACGCCGCACCCGATGCAACCAAGCTCGCGATCGCCGGTTCCGGCGGCGCGACGCTGAGCGCTCGTCTCGGCTTTGGCCTGGCCTCGCCGCGCGTTTCGTTGCCGGCAGGCTTCACCGATATCGTCGCACGCGATGTGGACGGCAGCGCGGAGGTCGGCCGCATCGAGGACGTGTGGCTGAAGGCCGGATCCGTGTACACCCTCGTCTTGCTGCCCGGCGAGACCGCCGGCAGCGTCGATGGTTGGGTGCTGCGCGACGCGGCCTATCCCGATGCTCCACCTACGATCGACGTCCTGGGTCGGGTCTTCCTGCCGTTGGCGCGTAGCCGATGACGGGCTTGAATCTCAGCGGCCTCCTCGAGGCGCGGCGGCTGTCCTTTCGCCTCGTGCGATCGGTCGTGGTACTCGGTCTCGTGTACGGGATAGCCGCTACGTTCGGCCAAGGTACGCTCGTCGAGGACGTGCGGGCGCAGGGCCCCACGCGCGAGCCAAGTCCGTGTGTGTTGCACACCGACAAGGTCGCTTCCCCCAAGCGCCTGCCCCTCGGCGAACGGACGCGCGTGACGCTCACCGCGCGGCCCGAATGTCCGGAACGGGCGGAGCCTTTGGAGGTGGTGTTGGTCATCGACAATTCCGGCTCGATGGCCGCAGACAGCAAGCTGACCCTCGCAAAGCGCGCGGCGAGCACCTTCCTCGATCAAACGGACTTCACGATCACCCGCGTCGGCATCGTCACCTTTCACACGACGTCGTTGGTGGTCAGCCAGCTCAGCGCGGATGGCGCGGGCTTGCGCACGGCCGTAGACGGCATCGTCAGCCAGGGCAGCACGAATATCGTCAGCGCGCTCGACGATGCCGGGCGCGTCCTGGTCGCGGGGCGCAACGACAGTCATTGGCCCGCGGGAAGCGCGCCCATCGAGGTCGTGATCCTGCTCTCCGACGGCCGTCACACGGCGGGCGGCGGCGATCCGGGCGACGACCCGCGCCGGCTTGCCAGTGCCGCCGCCACGCGGTTGCGTGCAGGCGGCGCGATCTTGGCAACGGTCTGCCTTGGCGACGACTGCGATCGCCTGACCATGAGCCTCGCGTCTTCGAGCCCTTCGCTGTACTTCGACTCACCGACCGCGGCCGACCTGGTCGATATCTACGAGAAGATCGCGGAGCGGCTGCGCAGGCCGACCGTGACCGAGATCGTGGTGCGCGACGTCATCCCCGACAACATGCGCTTCCTGGTCAACACGGCCGAGCCGGCACCCGATGATATCCGCGGCAACGAGGTCATCTGGGAGCTCGACTCCGTCCCGGAGGCCGGCATCGAGATCGCCTACTGGCTCCGGCCCACGGAAATCGGCATTTGGCCGACCAACGTCGAGGCCGAAGCCACCTTCCACGATATCTTTGAGCGCCCCGGCAGCGCCATGTTCCCCGTGCCCGAGGTGATGGTCAGCCACTTCGCGTTTCTGCCCGTCATGCTGCGCGAGCGCTGCGATCCGAAGCTGCGCAGCGTCGACGTCGTGCTCCTGCTCGATGTCTCTTCCAGCATGCGCTTGCCCGCGGTGGGTGGCGACGTGAGCAAGCGCGAGGCGGCCATACGGGCCGCCCACGCCTTCGTGGAGCAGATGCGCCTGGCCGGCGCCGCCGGCGCCGGTGGCACGACCCAGGACCGTGTGGCCGTTATCGGCTTCGACGCGTCCGTGCATCCGCTCATCGCCTTCAGCAACGATGCCGCCGCGGTGCGGGGCGCGCTCGACGCGCTCCCGGACGGCGAGGGCACACGCATCGACCTCGGCCTCCTGGCGGCGCGCGATCTGTTCAACAGCGAGCCGCCGCAAGCCGGCCGAACGCGCGCCATCGTGTTGCTGACGGATGGCCGCCCTTCCACGGGCGACGACGAGGTGCTCGATGCCGCGCGCGCCGCGGACGCACGCGGTACGACGATCTTCAGCGTGGGCCTCGGCGCCGACGTGAATCCTGGCCTGCTGCGTTCCGTGGCCGGCGATGCCGCTCGCTACCGCGCCGCGGACGACGCGGCCGCGCTGCGCGCGATCTACCGACAGCTGGCCGTCGAAGTGCCCTGCCCCGGCGGCCGCCACGACTGGTCCCAGAGTTGGCCGTAGCGTGTGGGGGTGGCTAGCACTTGGCCAGCCGTGGCGCCGATCCGCGGCGCCCCCGATCTGCCGTGGACCCGGTTCGCGGCGCTCTCGATCTGCGTTTCGCGGTGCGTTCCAACACCTTCGCATCGGCCGATCGCGCGTCGATCATCTCGCTGCCATCTTGCATTGCCCGTAGCGCTGTCAGCGGATCGGCACGAGGCGTTTCCGTGGTGCGGGCGGTAGTCCGCCCGGATCGAGCGGATCGCCTTCGTAGGGGAGCAACCAAGGCAGATACAACGGGCCGCCGCGCGAAGGGCCACGCGTAGCGGAAGGCGACGAGGTCGGAGTAGGCGCGGGAGTCCCGGCCGTCACAGTGGCCGTCGCAGTGGCCATCGCGGTGGCCGTCGCGGTGGCCGTCGGGCTGCGAGCGGCGAGCGGCGTCGCGGTTTCTGCGGGTATTGGAACGGGCGTCGGGCTGATCGAAGGTGTCGGCGAAGTGGGCACGGACGGGGACGGGGACGGGGACGGCGGGCGATCCACCGCCGTCGGCGTGACCTGCGGGTCGGGCGTGACAGTCGGCGCCGTGCCTGTAGGCGCCGTGCCTGTAGGCGTCCCATCGGACGTCACGGTGGCGGTACCGGGCGCTTCCTCCGTGCCGCGAGCCTCCAACGTGCCCGTGATCGTCGCGCTAGGGGTAACGGGCGCGGTGGCGGAAACCGTGGCGGAAACCGTGGTGCGCGTCGCCGTCGGCGGCGTACCGGTCGTGGATGCCTGTGGCGAAGGCGTCTGCGTTCCCTCGGGCGGGGCCGTGCCGGTTCCCGGCGGCGTGCCTGTCGCGGCCGGATCGTCCGTGGCGATGGGCGTACCCGTTGCTTCCGGCGCATGCGTCGAGCCCGGCGTCGCCGTGTGACCGGGCGCTTCGGTGCCACCGTCCGCGGTCGGCGCGACGGTCGCGCTGCCATCGGGTGTCGCAGTCGCTACGCCGATGTTGGGGGTCGCGGTCCGGGTCGACGTCGAGGATGAGAGCGTCGTCGGGGTCGTGGACGGAGAGGCTGAACCGGTCCCGGTCGGCAGCGCGGTAGCGAAGGGCGTCGGGCTTGCCACCGCGGTCGATGCCGTCTGGCTTGTTGCGCTTGGGCCCGCCGTGGGCGATGGGGCCCCGCTGGTCGTCGGGGTCGGGGATGCCGCCGCGGTCGCGGTCGGTACGGGCGGTGTCGGCGTCAGGGTCGAGGAACCCGCGGTGGGCGTTGGGCCGGACGTGGCCGTTCCCGCGGCGGTGCGCGTTGCACTGGGCGTTGAAGGCTCGGTCGGTGTCACCGTATGCGACGGCGAGGATGTTCGCGTGGACGTGGGCGTCGCGGTCGGCGTTGTCGTGGACGTCGATCCGGACGGCACGGTCGGCAGCGGCGTCGCCGTGTGTGTTGTCGTCGCCGGTGCGAGAAGCGTTCCCGTCGGTGTTGCTGCGGTCGTCGCCGTCGGCAGCGGTGTCGCAGTGCGTGTCGCGGTCGCCGTCCGCGTGGCGGCGCCCGTCGCGGACGGCGTCGCTGTTGCGGGCAGCGTTCCCGTCGGTGTTGCTGTGCGCGTGGCGGTCGGCAGCGGTGTCGCGGTGCGCGTCGCGGTCGACGTCCGCGTGGCGGTGCCCGTCGCGGACGGCGTCGCCGTTGCGGGCAGCGTTCCCGTCGCTGTTGCGGTGCGCGTGGCTGCGGTCGTCGCCGTCGGCAGCGGCGTCGGGGTGCGTGTCGGCGTCGACGTTCGCGTGGCCGTACGCGTCGCGGTCGGC
>JAJCYU010000101.1 GCA_029262755.1 Anaerolineae bacterium | reverse complement strand
CGCCGACGGGTACATCGAGCAGAGAGCAGATGACCTCGTGGGCGCCGGCGCTATAGGTGCAGTTCTCGCGACCCGCCATCTGCTCGATGCGGGCCGAGTGGAAGTTCACCTCCGGCGGCAGCTGGTCGCGCACCAGGACGTTGCGCGCCGTGGACGGGCCGGCGTTGGTCACCACGATCTCGTAGGAGAGCGCGGTGCCGGCCACCACGGGGTTCGGCGTCGCGGTCTTGGTGACCGCAATATCGGCTACGTCGTTGACCAGCGTCGTCTGGTTGACGAGGTTGTCCGACAGGTCGGGGTCGATCTCGTTGCTGAAGGTGTGGGCGCTGTTGATGAGCTGGTTCGTGTCGGAAAGGCCGACGTAGTCGGGATCGACGAGTGCGCCGATCTGCATGGCCGCTTGCCCGCCGGGCACGAGCACGCCGAGGTTGCAGCGCGTGGGATCCATCACGGAGCCGGGGGTGCCGGGTGTACAAGCGCCCTGCGTCGGCGTCACGGACACGATCTCTACGCCCACGGGCACGAAGTCCTCGATAGTGACATCCGTGGCCGTGCTGCCGCCCGGAACGCCGAGCGCCACGAGTTGGTTGGTAACCTGCAACGTCCACGTAACGAGCCTGCCGGCCGTTACCGCATCGGGCTCGACGGTGAACACGCCGCAGGCCGCCGCGTCCTGGACCTCGCCGAATCCGACCTTGGTCAGGAGCAGGTCGCTCGTGTCCAGGATCGAGATGCGGTCTACGGCAAGGTTGTTCGAGAGATCGGGATCCGGCGTGCCGGGCGTACCGGTCGTGGGATCGTCGACGGTAAAGACGCGGACCTCGTTGTTGACGTCTTGCGTCTCGGAGGCGGTCGCCTCCACCTGAATCGTCCAACGCCCACTACCCAAGCCGCTGCCGACCGGCTCGAGCGTCTCGTTGAGCATGCAGTTGATGATCTGGCCCGACTGCGGCGCGGGCGCGGGCACCGTAGTGCATACGTCGCCTGCCCGGGCCGGATCGTCCAGCAGCGCGACGAGCGTGAAGGCGCCGTTGGAGAGCAGCGTGTCGCTGATGACCACCTCGCGCGCCGTGCTTGGGCCGAGGTTCTCGACCAGGATCGTATACGTATAGATCTCACCGGCGCGGACGCTGTCGTCCGGCTTGCTGACCTTCCACACGGCCAGATCGGCCAGGTCGTCCAAGAAGGTGACGAGCTGGAAGGTGTTGTTGGCGTCGTTGCTATCGAGCTGGAAGCTGTCGACCACGACCGAATTGGTCAGCGTCTCTGCACCGTTGGCCACCGCCTCCGGGTCGATCTCGACCTGGATCCGGAAGACCTTCTGCTCACCACCGGTGAAGGTGCCGAGTTGGCACACGACGATGCCGCTGCCGGGCGCCGTCTCGGCGCAGGCGGGATCCACGACGGGGCCGCCCATGCCGTCATCCGTGGGCGGGGCATCCGCGGCGATGTAGGTCACGCCCGCGGGCAACGTGTCCGTGACGACCACCGCCGTCGCGCGGCCGCTGCCGTCGTTGCGCACGGTGATCTCGTAGAAGAGCGCGTCGCCGGCGATGGCCGGGTTCGGGTTGGCGGCCTTCGTGACCACCATGTCGACCTCGGGTGTGATCTGAATATTGTCGATTAGCAGACCGGAGTCGATGAAGAAGTCGTCCGTGCCCTGATCGGCCACGAGGAACTCAAGCGTGTAGGTGCCCGGCGCGGTCATGAGCCGCTGGAAGGTACGGAAGCCGCTCTGGCCCCACTCGAAGTTGCAGCCGCGCGTCAGGCTGCCGCCCGTGACCTCGATCTCGACGCCGTCCACCGGCGTGTTCGGATAGGGCGACGGGCCGCCGCCGGGGACGCTTCCGGCGAGGATGGGTGGCTGGCCCGGCTGCAAGGTGACATGGAAGATGTCGTCGAAGGGATCGGGGATGACCGTGCCGTCGCTCTCCGCGGTCAGAAAGTTCCAGTCGAAGCTGAGCGTGGCGGGCACCTCGTGCGGCGCCAAGGTGAAGGTTTGACGGATGAACGCTACGTCGTTGTCGGAATTGTTGTCCGCGTCGCCGTCGATGTTGACGCCCGAGTCCGTGGGGTTCGCGTTGCCGCGAGCCTCCGGGCCGTTGCACAGCAGGACGAAGCGATCGCCCTCCGTGGGCTCCGGATCGTTGTTGTCGCCCACGGCGAAGCGATCGAGGTCGCTCGCCTGGAGCACGTCCACGCCCATCGGCGAAACGACCCAGTCGCCGAGGCCGGCCTCGAATCCCTCCGACATGGGCAGAATCGCATCCACGCCCGCCGTACCCGCCGTGCGCACGCCGCCGTCGCGCGCACCGTCTTGATTCGAATCCGGGGCCGATCCCACTTCCCCCGGTTGGAGTTGCGGCCGTTCGGATTGCGACGCACTCCCCCCGACGTCATCCGCCAATCCATCGCGCGGCGCCGCGGAAACCGAAGTTCCGAGCGTGAAGATCGCGAGAAAGAGAAGCCCTAGAAGGGCGCGGGTAAGCGTGAGGCCCGAGATGGCAGGGCGCATGCGTCAGACTCCTGGCGCGGGGCGAAACGCCGCGGCGGCGGCGCTCCATTTGATACGAACGACGTCGCGAGGCGGACGTCTCGGTGGATCAAGAATTTTGGTCGAATTCCGAAATCCGGACTCGATGTACGGCAAGAGAGAGGCGCGGTGTGCGCCCCCGTGATTAGAACGGTATGAGGCGTCGCCAAGATACGGGTCCTGGCGACTCACGGTGCATTCACATTCGTCGCGAGGAGCGCGTATCGTTTCGCCTCCGGAATTCGTTCTTGTAGGTGGCGCTCCGTGCGAAGCCCGGTTCGTCGCAGTAGCTCGTTGATAGCGGGACGCTCGTGAGCGTCCCGTATCGTTGCGGCCCTACACTGCGTTATCTTGTACTGCGTGTTCGTGTTTCGTCCGGCCACGCGTGAACGATGTGGATTGCGCGCCGCTCAAACCACTCCGCGAATGGATTCCTATGCGACATGTCGCCCCGACGGCCAAGCGCACGATGCACATAGGCCGCTCCAACGCCATCCGTGGCATCGTGAGCGCGGTACTGGCTGTCGTAGCTGCGCTGAGCGTGGCCGCGGGAGCCTCGGCGGCCGATCCGAGCCCAACCGCGCGCACGGGATCCGGCACGGCCGGCCAAGACGCCGATTTGCCCGGTCTCTCGCTGAGCGACCTCTTGGGCATCCGGGCCGACCTTCATGCCTCCGGGACCGGCACATCCGATGCTGCAACCGCGATGGCCGTCCAATCGGTCGATGCGGCGGATGCGGAGGCGGTCCGCGCGAAGCTGTTGGCGTGGACGAACGACTTTGAGCGCGCCGTTCCCAACTTGGACGAGTTCGTCGATCCCGGCTCCGAGGGCTACTACGACACGTTGCGGGAACGCGTCACCGCGTTGACCCCCTACGAGATCACGATGCTCGATGCGCAGCTGAGCGAGGATCCCGTCTTCTGGGAGATCCCCGCGTTCATCGAGTCCGTGCGCGATCCCTCACAGCCGACGCCGCCGCTGTTTGCGCGCGCTATCGCCGAATGGCCCGCCGACGTCCTGCCGGGCTCCGACGAGGCCGCGGCACTCTTTTCCTTGCAGCAGGCCGCGGTGCCGACACCGAATGCAACCGCAACCGTGCCTTTCCCGACCATGCCCGAGTTTCCGCCCCGTGGGGATCTTCCCTCGGCACCGGACGATCGTGCGGGCTGTCCGGGCTCCTTCGGCGGGGGAGATTGCGCCGGTTGTCCAGCCAGCGTGCCCTCCGCTGCGATCTTCGCACTGCGACAGGCCATCACGTTGATGGGCGGAACGCGCGCGACGCTCGCCGGAATCGGTAGCGCGTCGGGTAACGCCACGCTCCAGAAGCTGAGCCGTGAGAACAAGCAGCTGCTGCCCGTCGATCCGGCCGATCCCGACACCGACCTGTGTGTGACGTTGGTGGTAGCGTGCGTGTGCCTGACGCTGCCCAACCCTGTCTTCTACGTGCTGCACAGCATTCGGCTCGGTCTGCAGTACACGGTGCGTGCCCTCAACTTCCAGAACGCGCTGGCATCCAACTGCCAGGAGGGCCTTCACCGGGCGCTACAGAACCTCTTCCTCGACGCCACCATCTCATCCCGGGTGACGCAATCGAGTCTCGACCGCCATGCCGAGATGCGCATGGTGCTCGCGATCGAAGAAAACCTGCTCGAGCAGCGGGATGACCGCGTCTCGCTCTTCCAGCTTCCGGGCTCGATGTGCGGCGACGAGGTACCGGATGACACGCCGCTCATGACCGGCTTTGAGGGCTTCCGCTTCTGCGGCAAGCTGGAGTTCACCCGGAAGGTCGTTGCAGACCGGATACGGCAGAGCGCAACCATCGAGGGCCGCACGGATGTCAACGGCGCCCTGGCGGAGCTGGCCGCCGGCGACCAGCACTACATGGACGGTCGATGGCGCGCCGCCTACGAACGCTACAGCCAAGCCTACCGAGCGGCAGCCCGACCGGACGTGCAACGATGACCCGCCCCACGTTTCGCGCAAAGGTGCGCGCCATCGTGCGCTCTCGTTTCACGGGCCCCGTGAGAAGGCGCATTGCCGCCGGCTTCGGCGTCGCGTTGTTCGCGGCGGCGCTGACATCGTCCGTATCCGTCTACGCGCAGGACGACGCCGCCGAACTCGCGCAGGACCCCACGCTCGTCAGCCTTTCCGCGTTGACGGGCCTGCCTCAGGACACCCTTCGCTCGCTGACTTTCGATGCAGAAGGCGCAAGCCTGAACGCCGTGCAGAAGGCGGATGCCGCGGACATGGAGCAACGGCTGACGCAGTGGATCAACGACATGCAGATCGTGTTCCCTGCGCTTACCGAAACCACGTTGCCGCAGCCCGATGGCTACCTCGAAGAAGTAGAGTCACGTCTGGAAGAGGTGCGTCCGGAAGAATGGCTGCTCCTCGACGCGCTCCTGGGCGATCATCCCGGATTCTGGCAGCTGCCGGGTCTACTCCAATCCATGGAAGATCCCGGCGTCGCGGCGCCGCCCTGGTTCCACGCGCAGCTTGGCGACTGGCAGGCGCGCGGCGCGATCGACGGCGAAGCGGCGGCGCTGATGCGCGGCTTCGACGAGAACGAAACGCGCGCGCTACCGCAACTCGCCGCGGGCATCCTCGCCGTACCGACGCCCAACGCCACGGCCGTGGCCCCGTACCCTGTCATGCCGGAGTTCCCGCCCCGGGGCGATCTACCCCCGGCGCCGGACGACCGTCCCGGCTGCCCGGGTAGCTTTGGCTCTGTCAACTGCAGCGGCTGTCCGATCTTCATTCCGTCGGCTGTCATCTTTGCGCTCCAACAGGCGTTGACGATCACCGACGCCGTCACCGCCTCCATCGATCCGGACACCGAGGTCGTGATCGCGCCGGCGTGCATCCCGGCACCGGTTCCGAACATCGCCTACTACGTCGCCAACAGCATCCGCGTGGCCTTGGGCTTCACGATCAACGCCATGCAGTTCAACAACGCGTTGGCGGACAACTGCGTCGAGGGCCTGCATCGCGGGCTGGAGAACCTGTTCCTCGATGCCACGATATCCTCTCGTGTGACACAGGCGAGCCTCGATGCGCACGCAGCGCTGCAGATGCGCATCGCGATCGAGAACGATCTGCTGAAAGAACCGGACGATCACGTCGCGATCTTCCAGCTGCCCGGATCGCATTGCAGCGATGAAGTTCCGGATGACACGACCACGATGACGGGCTACGAGGGCTTCCGCTTCTGCGGACAGCTCGAGCTCGCTCGCTTGATTACCGACCAGTCGGTGCGCGCCAGCATCCGTTCGGACATGCTTACGGATGTCAACGGCGCCCTAGCCGAGATCGCCGCCGGCGATTCCCACTACGCCGATGGTGAGTGGCGCTCGGCATACCAACGCTACAGCCGCGCCTATCGCAAGACGGTGCAGAAGGAGCAACGATGAGCTCGCGACGATGGCAGCACCTGGGGCCGGCGAGTACGGCGGCCGTGATGTCCCTCGCATTCGCCGCGGCGTCTGCGCAGGCCGCGCCGGCGATGCACGGTGACACGCAGGACGAGGGGGCCACCATCGCCTCCGCGGAGCACGTCGGCCCATCCTACCTGCCCGATTTTCTAGCGGACGACGACATCTCCGTCGTCCAGGCCTCCCAGACCCGCATGTACCTGCGGACCCGCGCGCCGGAGCAATTGTGGGCCGATCATGTGCAGCCACTGCTCGCGGACCGTATTGTGGCCGACACGACCGCGGGAACGGCCTCGACCTCCCAGGACCTCGAAGCACTTCGTGAGCAGCTCGACGCCTACTACAGCGATATCGGCTCGCTGCTGGACACCGTGCGCTCGGCCGACCGCCTGGACGCCATGGAGCGCTTGGAGGCCGCCCAAGCCGCGTTGGCCCAGATGAGCGCGGAAGAGCTCTTCGCCATCGACGAGGCCTTCCGGCCCTTCCCCGGTATGTGGGATGCCCCGGAGTTGGCCCTGGAATTGGTGCAGGGCGGGCCGGCCCTCGCGCAACTCGAGGCGCAGACGCAGGCAATCCCGCGGGCCGGATCCAGTGAGGGACCCGCCCCGCAGCGCGGTGCGGCCTTACTGCCGGAATTGGCCGTGACGGATGCGATCATGCAAGCCGTCGTTGCTCCGAACCCGCTCCCGGCGGTGCCGAGCTCCGCGGTCGATCAGTGGGATAACTGCGCGGATTTCGCCGAGAATTCCACTTGCGCCGGCTGCCCGCCCTCCCCGGCTGGTGGCATTGCCACCGTCTTCGCACTGCAGACCGTCGCCTTTACCGCGAGTGCCGTGTGCTCCTATTTCGACGGTGACGTCTTTCCCGTCACGGGCGCCGAGATCCCGAACCCCTTGAAGATCGCGTGCTCCGTGGCCACCACCGCCCTGCAGATCGTCGCCGATTCGGTGGAGTTCGCATACAACCTGAACGGTTCCTGCGAGCAGGGATTCCACCGCAGCATCTTGCACGCCTACCTCGATGTGCAGGTCAGCACGCGGGCCACGCAGAAGAGCCATGACTTCCATCGTCTCTGGGAGCTGCGCGTGGCCATCGAGAACGCATTGCTGCTTGAAGGCGACCAACGGGTCGCGCTCTTCCAGCTACCTGCCTCGGAAGGTGGATTTCTGGACGCCGAGGACGATTTGAGCGTTCGCTTCATCGTGCGGGATACCATCGACATGAACGGCCCTTCGGGCGCAGGCTACGATGTGCGCAACGCCGAGGCCGAATATGATGCGGCAATCGCGCACCTCGATGCGGGCGAGTACAAGGACGCCTTCGCGCGCTTCCGGCTCGCGTATCGTGCCGCCGTGCGTGTCGGCCGCGTGCCGGTGGAGTAGCCGAAGCCAGGTTCTTGTTCCGAGGCATCGCGAGGCCCGCGCGACATCGCCACGCGATGCCCCGCCGAGGCCGGCACGGCGCCCTATGTTCCCCTCCCGATCGACCAACAACGTGAACGTGCTGCGGGCCGCCCCGAAGGGCGCCCGCCGCGCGGGCGTTGGGCTGAGCGTCGTTTTCCTGCTGTGCGGGTGGCTTGGCTCGACCATCGAGCTCCCACAACGTTCGGGCGCGGCGCCTTCGATGCTCGGAGCCGGCCTCTTCGTCGATTCCGGCACGCTCTTGGGCCCCACGCAAAGCCTCGATGTGGCGCTGGGCGATATGGATGGGGACGGCGACCTCGACGCCTTTGTGGTCAATCGCTCCGTCTTCGGACCCGGCGGCATGCAGGTCGGCCAACCGGACCGCCTCTGGCGCAACGACGGCGGATCCTTCGTCGACAGCGGACAACGCTTGGGCGCCGAGCACGGGTCCGCCGTTGCGCTGGGCGACCTCGACGGCGACGGCGACCTCGACGCCTTCGTGGCCAACCTCGGCCTTTTCAGCCCGGCAACCGGCTCGGTGACGCCG
Source organism: Anaerolineae bacterium (assembly GCA_029262755.1). Classification (GTDB taxonomy): domain Bacteria; phylum Chloroflexota; class Anaerolineae; order Epilineales; family Epilineaceae; genus JAJCYU01. Next base: position 5,339 of record JAJCYU010000101.1, on the reverse strand, counting down.
GACCCGGACACGGTGTGGCGCAACGACGGCAGCGGCCGGCTGATCGACACCGGACAGCGGCTCGGGCCGGCCCCCTCTACCGACGTCGCGCTGGCCGACGTCGACGGTGACGGCGATCTCGACGCGGTGGTGGGTCATGCCGCGAATCCCGGCGCCGCGCCCCCTGGCCAGCCCGATCGCGTGTGGCTCAACGACGGCACCGGCACCTTCGTTGACTCCGGACAGCGGCTCGGCGCGTCCGATACGTTGGCGGTCGCGTTGGGCGACGTGGACGGCGACGGCGATCTCGATCTGGTCCTTGGTCGCGCGGACGCGGCCGCGGAGGTATGGCGCAACGACAGCACGGGCCGCTTCTTCGACACCGGTCGGCGGCTGAGCGCTCCCCCCATCAGCGCGATCGTCTTGGCGGACCTGGACGACGACGGCGTCTTGGACGCATTTCTAACCAATCTCGGCAATCCCGCGGGCACGCCGACACCGGGCGCGGGCCAGGTCTGGCTCGGCGACGGAGCCGGCCGATTTACCGACTCCGGCCAGCGTCTCGGCGACGGGTTCCCGCGTGACGTCGCCATCGGCGACGTGGACGGCGACGCCGATCCGGACGTGTTTCTCACGCGGCTAGGCCAGGCCGACACCCTGTGGTTCAACGACGGCGATGCCGGCTTCTCCGACTCCGGCCAACGGCTGGGCCAACACGCGGGCGTCGGTGTTGCGTTTGGCGACCTTGACGGTGACACGGACCTCGATGCCTTCGTCGCCAACCTCGGCCAATTCGACCGCGTCTGGCGCAACGAGGATGCTGCCACCGCGACCCTGCCCCCGACGGCCACGGCGACTGCATCCCGAACGCCAACGAACACGTCGACTCCCTCGCTCACCCCGAGCGCGACCGCGACACGGACGCCGACGCGAACGCCGACCGCGCTGCCGACCGCAACGGCGACCTCTACGCGCACGCCCACCCTACCTCCCAGCGCCACAGCCTCGCCGACCGCAACCCGAACACCCACGGCGAGCCCCACACCCACGCACACACAGACGCCCACCGTCACAGGCACACCCTCGCCCGGCCCCTCGCCGACCCGGACCGCAACCTCGATCCCCACGCCCACGGCCACGGCCACCATGACACCGACGCGCACCCCGACGCCGACCGTAACCCGAACGCCGACGCCGGGTCCCTCGCCCACCGCGACGCGCACGCCCTCCCCTACGGCGGTCCCCCCGACGTCCACCGCGACATCAACGCCATCGCCGAGCGCCTCGCCGACCGAAACGAGCCCGCCGACCTCAGGGCCGTCGCCGACCTCGACCGTATCACCCACCCCTTCGCCAACGCTCAGCCCGACCCTCACACCGGAACCAACGCCGACTCTCACCGACACGCCAATCCCGACCGACGGCCCGTCACCCACGCCAAGCACAACCCCGACGGCAAGCGCGACGTTTACGGCAAGCACGACGCCCACGATCACCCTCACACCGACGCGCACCCCGAGCCCCACGTTCACGCCGGTGCCCACCGACGGACCGTCGCCCACGCCGCTGCCCACCGCGACACGGCGCCCGACCGCGACGATAACCCCGACTCCACTTCCTACCTTCAGCGGCCCGCGAACGCCCACCTTCACCCCGACGCCGACAAACACGCCGCGCCCAGGCGAGACGTTGCAACCGGCGAGCGCGACGCCGCCCATCGAGAGCACCCCGACGCTCGGCCCCTCTCCAACGGCCACCGAAGCGACCACGGCGCGCCCAACCCCGGTGCGCGGTTCGGTACGGATCCATCTCCCCATCGCGCTGGAAGGAGGCGTGTGGCCATTCCACCCTTCCCCGCGATTTGAGGTGCGCGCTCAGATCACCTTGCCATGGGTCGCGCGGCGCGCTGGCGTCCTCGATGGCACGGTCATTCTCTCGGTCGAACGCACCGTCTCTCCACCGGAAGCGCGCTCCCCCGCACTCGAACGCTAGCGAGATACGCCTTGGGCGCTACACTAACGGCATGAGCAACCAATTATTCGCCACACAGCCCGCGGGCAACGGCCGCCCGATCCGGCCAGAGCGCGATGCGAGCGTCCCGGACTCGACCGCTACGCTTGCCTCGCTGCCGCTGGCCGTCGTCGATGTCGAGACCACGGACCTGCGTCCAGGGCCGATGGGCCGCGTGTGCGAGATTGCCGTACTGCGGGTGCCGCCCGGCGGCGATCCCGGACCGTCGCCGGAACCGTGGTCGACCCTGATCGCACCAGGCTGCCCACTCGCGCCGAACGCCGCCCGCGTGAACGGCCTTACAAACGAGGAGTTGGCCGACGCGCCGCCCTTCGAGGCCGTCGCGCCCGCGCTGCTTCGCCAACTCCATGGTGCGGTCATCATCGCCCACAACGCACCCTTCGACCTCGGCTTCTTGCGCCACGAGTTGCTCGGCGCCGGCCACGAACCGGCCGCGACGCCCGCCATCGACACGTTGCTGCTCGCCCGTCGCTGGTACCGCTTCCGTAGCAACAAGCTCGGCGAGGTCGCGCGCGAGCTCGGCGTGCCCACCGGAAGGCTGCACCGTGCGGCGGCTGATGTCGCGGTTACCTGGGGCATTTTCGCGCGCATGCGGCAGAGGCTCGAGCCGATGGGGATGCGGACGCTCGCCGCGTGGCTCGCGGCTCAGGGCAGCCGTCCGACGTTGGCGACGCCCGGTGACCGAGCAGGACGGCGGATCCGGAGGCTGTGACGCCCGTGTGCGTCCGGGGTGGACCGCACGAAGAAGCCGGGAATCGGCTCTCGACACGCGTCCTACGCACGCTTCGCGCCATTGCTCGTGCGCGCCGATTTGAATTCGCACGTCGCGCGAAACGGTCGTTCCTCGGCCTGCGCATGGGCGTCGTGCTCGGCATCGGCCTGTTCGCATTGCTGGATCTTGGCGCAGCGGGTCAGGGTGTCGTCCGTCCCGTCGCGGCCCAGCCTGCGCCGGCTACGATGGCGGACGCCATGCTCCAACGCGTCAACCAGGCGCGCGCGGAAGCCGGCCTGCCCACGTACCGAATCGATCCAACCCTCGAGCGTGTGGCCCGCCTGCACGCAGCGGAGATCGCGCGCAACGAGAACTTCAGCCATACAGGCCTGGACGGCCGTTCGGTGCGCCAACGCGTGCTGGATGCCGGGTATGCGCTAGGTGAGACGAACGTATGGATCGGCGAAAATTTTGTCGCGCGCACTACCGTCGATGAGGGTTTCGCCTGGTGGATGGGCCACGAAGAGCACGCTATCAACGTCCTCAGTTCCGTCTACCACGAGGTCGGCATGGGCGCCGCGCCCACCGCGTGGGATGGCTGGGTTTGGGTCATGGATCTTGGATCCTATCGCGGCGCAGCGGAGCGGACGCCTCCGCCGGACCCGATGCGCGCCGCAGCGCCGCCCACGATGCGGCCGCTACCTACCCGCGCTGGGTCGTCGACGGTGCCGGCGCCCATCGTCGTCTTGCCTCCGGCACCGGCGCCGTTACCGCCGACGCTCGGCCCACCAGCGCCGCGTCCCACGGATGAAGGACTCTTGCCTCCCGCGGACGAGCCCCCGCCGGCGCGCCGCAGCATGCCTGCGAGTTGGGCGCGCGCCGTGGCGCAAGCGCTCGTCATCGTCCTCATCACCGTGTTCGTCGTGCAGGCGTTCCGCATTTCCGGGGACTGAGGCCGTCCGCGCCCCTGAACAACGCCTACGAGGACGATCGACGAACGGCGCCCGGCCCTGGGAGTAGCGGCGCGTTCGACGTGGACACGCGTGCGTAGGCTTGGATTGTTCACCGGCGGACTACGTATCCGGCCGCTACGCTGGAGCGCCACAGGGAATGACCTGGAGAGCCCAACGCAGTGCGCTGGAGGCACCGTACTACACGTCCCGATCTCGCTACTGCGCCGCGTCCTCGTCGGCCGGCTTACCCCGCAGCCGCAGCACGCGCAGCGCGTCCACCGCCGCACGGCGCGTGCCCACATCCTCGGACTGCTCGGCCAGCGCTTGCAGCACGTCCTGGTCATCCGACCGTCCGGTGTCTCCGACGTCACCGAGCAAGGTCACGATGTTCGGCGCCGGGTCACCCGCCGCGATCTCCGCGCGCAAGAGCGCTTGCGCACGCTCGCCTGACGCGCCGAGGATCATGCCGGCAACCACCTGCTCGCGCTCGCGGCCTCCGGCCAGACCGCGGACAAGCGTGCGCCCCGCCCTCGCGGAGCCACTCAAGCGCCACCACGCGCCCACCAGCAACAACCGCGCAACGCGCAGGGATTGCACAGGCGCTAGCGAGCCGGTCCGACAAAGGCATCGAGCCCGTGCCGCCGCCACACCCCCGGCTCGTGCGTCGCGCCGTGGTCCACGCCGGGAATTACCCGCTCCTCGATGCGCGCGTCGCCGAAGGATTGGGCGCCACCGGCCACGAGCACCACGGGGTCGAACCACACGCGAATGGCCTTGATGCTGGCCACGGCATCGAAGGCGGGCACGTAGCGCTTCATCGCGGGCGTGCTCAGCAGCAGCACCTGCCGCGCGCCGAAACCGTGGCGGGTCGCGAGCAACAACACGTTGCCACCATGGCTGTGACCGAACCAATCGTCGTCGCCTCTGTGGCGCGCGGCTGCCCACGCGACGAGTTCCATCGCGCCGATACGGCGCGCTTCGTCCGAGTAACCGCCCGACCATTCGAAGCGATCCGGCGCGCCGTAGACGTCGGGTCGCGGGCCCGTGCGCAGGTGTTCGTGAAAGTCGCCGCCCGCCTGCCACCAGGCGTGGGCGCGCGCGAAGGTGCCGTGCAGGAGATGGCTGCTGTGGGTCGCATCGCCGGGCCGCCGGGGCCGTCCCGGCGCGACGAGATCGGCCAGGCGGGCGTGAGAGGGCGCAAAGCGCGCGAGGGCCTGTCCCGCAAGCGCACGGGTCATGGCGTGCCCGCTGCGCGTACCATCGACCAACGGCGCCAAAAGATCGACCGTGAGCTCCTGCCCGCGCAGCAAGTGCGCCGTTGCGGCAGCGACCCGCGTCAAGCGCCGCGGATGGCTCAGGCAGGCCTCGATCAGATCATTGGCCCGCGTGGGGCCGGGGCGTGCATCCAGTCGTTCCGCCAGATCGGCGTAGACCTCGAGGTCGTCGACCCGCTCCGGTGGCGCGTCCACGGGCGGCGTCGACCACGCGGCGAGCTCGTCGAAGAGGCGCTCCTGGGCGGCCTCGCGCGGCACGAGGCGGCGCTCCGGCCGGAGCGCAGGTATGCCGAGGCCGCGGCTGGTGGCCGGCGGCACGGCGGGCGCGTCGCCGTGGCGCGACAGCAGTCCGACCTCCGGCATCGCGGGCCCGGCAAGCGAGTCGACGGC
>JAJCYU010000100.1 GCA_029262755.1 Anaerolineae bacterium | reverse complement strand
GCCGGGCTTTTTCGAAGGACTGTTTGACGGATCCGATAGCGAAGCCGCCGACTCGGCGCTCGACGAGTCCATCGCGGCGGCCGAGGACGAGGGGATCGAGGTCAACCAGGAAGACATGACGGACTTCCCTTGCCACCGCATGAACGATCCCGACGAGGATCGCGACATCATCATGGGTGAGTGCTCGGCGGAGGACGTCGACGAGATGGTGCAGGAGATCCTCGACCGACGCGCGGGTGACGGCGGGTCGTCGGGTGCGGGCGACGCGCGCGCATCGGGTGGGTCGAGCGCGAACGGCGGCGCCGCGGCGTTCGTCGGCGACGCCGACGAGATCGCCGCGCGCTTGGAGGCGGAGGACGACCTCGTCGCCGCACTCGAGGACGTCGGCCTGACGGTCGACTTGAGCGCTATGGCCGACCTTCCCTGCCACGCCATGTTCGACATCGTCATGGGCGACTGCACGGACGACGACATCGTCCGGGTTTCTGCGGAGGTGCTTGCCATGCGGGCCCCCGACGAAGCCGGCGGCGCCTTCACGGCACGCGAAGTGGATCCGGGCTTCGCGCCCGGCGAAAACGGTCCGGAGTTGCGCGCGGTACCGCGACAGCCGATGCAGACGCTCGACCTCGCGGACGGGGCGCAAATCTCAATGGACGCGCAGCTGGTGACTTGGACGATCGACGGCCGCGAGGTCATGGGCTACGGCTACAACGGACAGATCCCGGGCCCGTTGCTCCGGGTGGAGCAAGGCTCTTCGATCACGGTCGACTTCCACAATCAGATCGACATGCCGACCACGATCCACTGGCACGGCCTGCGGCACGACAACGCGCACGACGGAGTGCCCGGCGTCACGCAGCCTGCTATCCAGCCCGGCGGCAACTGGCAGTACACGCTGCGCTTCCCCGATGCCGGGCCGTATTGGTATCACCCGCACGTGCGCGAAGACATCCAGCAGGACGCGGGCATGTCGGGCATGATGATCGTCGAGCCGACGCGTTCCGAGTACTACCGCGCCGTGCATCGCGAGGAGGTCTTGATCGTCGATGATGTGTTGATCGAGGATGACAAGATCGTCCGCTTCGGCAGCGAGCACGCGAACTTCGCGATCATGGGCCGCTTCGGCAACACCATGTTGGTCAACGGCGAGACGGATTTCCGACTACCGGCAAAACGCGGCGAGGTCGTCCGCTTTCATATCGCCAACGTGGCCAACGTGCGACCCTTCGCGCTGTCCTTCGACGGCGCGCCGATCCGCATGGTCGGCAGCGACATGGGCAAGTACACGATCGAGCGCTTCGTCGATGAGATCGTGATCGCGCCCGCGGAGCGCTACACCGTCGAGGTCCTCTTCGAGGAAGAGCGGACCTATCGCATCCTGCACGACACGCCGGATCGCGAGTACATCGTCGGCCGCGTCGAGGTAGGTCGGAGCCGGGTCGCCAACGATGGACCGACGCTCGCGTTTGCCAAGGAACGCGTCAACAGCGACGTGATGCTGGACGTAGCCCAGTTCGAGGCCTGGTTCGACACCCCGCCCGATGCCTTCATCGACATCGACGTCCGCGTGCCCGGACTGGTCATGGAGGGCCGGCTGGAGGGCGACGAGGAGCAGGTCGATCCCGACGCCGGCGCGTCTTCGGCAGATGAGGACGAGGATCACGACGAGGTCGAAGACGCCACGGGCGACGGCGACGGCGACCATGATGAGGACGAGGACGAGGCGGACGGCGACCACGCCGAGGACGAGGACGGCGGCCACGTCGGGGGGCTCGAGTGGGAGGACGACATGCTCGCCGCCAACCGGCAGGCCAAGGGCAAGGTCGATGTGGAGTGGATTATCCGTGACCGGGAAACCGGCGCCGAGAACCATGCGCTCGCGTATGCCTACAAGACGGGCGACGTGATCAAGATGCGGTGGAGCAATCTACCGGACAGCGTGCACCCGATGCAGCACCCGATCCACATCCACGGTCAGCGCTTCGTCGTCCTGGCGACGGACGGCGTGCGCAACGACAACCCCGTCTGGAAGGACGTCTTCCTGATGCCCATCGGCACCACGGTCGACATCCTGATGGAGGTCACCAACCCCGGCGCGTGGATGGTGCACTGTCACATCGCCGAGCACCTCGAGACGGGCATGATGTACCAGTTCATCGTCACGCCAGGGAACTAGGTCCGCGTCTGCGAACCCGATTCGCATGTCCGCGGGCCGGATTCGGTCGAGATGAGTAGCACGCGAGAAAAAAGCGAGCCCCCGACCACCCGACCCTTTCGGGTCGGCCGTCGGGGGCTCGCTTCACGCCTTCCGATCGCGTCGCTTCGCGCGATCGAACGCAAACGCGGCTTAGCGGTTTGCGCGCATCTCCGCGGCGAGACGCTCGATATCCGCCTCGGAGCAATCGCCCATGATCATGTCGGACATGACGTGGCAAATTTCGTCGCTCATCGTCTGCGCATCGACCAGGATGACGCTCTCTGCGTCCACGCCCATCTCGCCGAGGATCGCGGTGACGTCTTCTTCGGAACAGGCGCCCATGATCGTGTTGTCCATGGCGTGGCAGGGCAGGTCGGCCATCTGGCCGGTATCGACGGTGATGATATCGCCCGTGACCTCGCCGGTGATGCGTGAGCCGCCGTCCGCGGTATCGGCGGGCGCTTCGCTGCCACCGCACGCAGCCAGGGTCAGCGTGGCAAGGAAAAGGAATGCAAGGGGAAGTCGTCCGCGAATCAGGGTCTGCATGCAATGCCTCCTAGGAATGCCGCGTAGCACGGGGTAGCCACACGGACTATGACAACGGTGCTGAACGCGGCCGACGTGATGCGCTGACCGCCTTCGATGCACCCCAAGTGATGGGGTTCAACCCCTCCCCCCCAGGGTGGCGCGGGAGGATAGCCGAGCCATCGGTCGGATGTCAAAAGTCCGACGAAGGGTTGTCGTTGCTGCATGAGCATCACGTGAATCCTGCCGCATTTTCGTTGACATTCGTCGGCGCAGATCCTATGCTGGCCCAGCCCCCCGGGGGAGGGACCCCTCCTCGGCCGCATCGCCTATCCACTATGGAGCAACGTGCCATGTCTATGTCCCAACCCGAACCGTCGGGCCGCGAAGCGGCGGTGACGCCTTCGGAGAACGAGGCCACTGGGCGGCCGGGCACCCGGATGTCGAATGGAAAGCTCGGCCTGCTTGTCGCGTTGGCCGTGACCGCAGTCGCCCTGCTTGTCGGCCTAGGCACGGGCCGAGTCTCCCTCCCCGCCATGCCGGCCATCGACGAGAGCGCGAGCTTGGGCCTGATCTTCTTTGCCGGCCTCTCCATCGGTGGGCTCAGCTGCATGGCGGTGCAGGGCGGGCTGCTGGCGGCCATGATCGCGCAGCGGGAGTCCCGGCTACGCGATGCGGGGATCGAAGCGAGCCAGATCGTGCCGATCACCGCGTTTCTGGGCGCCAAGCTCGTCGCGTATACGGCGCTCGGCGCCCTGCTCGGCCTGGTCGGATCCAAGATCTCGCCCTCGCTGCAGGGCGGGCTGCTCATCGCGGTTGGTCTGTTCATGATCGTGGTCGTCTTCCAGATGTTCGACGTCCACCCCGTGTTCCGCCGCTTGAGCTTCACCCCGCCCAAGCGGGTCCAACGCTACATCCGCAAGCAGACGCGGCAGGACAGCGCGATGGGCCCGCTCTTTCTCGGCGCGCTGACCGTTGCGATTCCCTGCGGCGTGACGCTCGCGATGGAGGGCCTCGCGATCGCCTCGGAGAGCCCGGCTCGCGGTGCTGCCATCATGGCTGCGTTCACGCTCGGTACGTCGCCGCTCTTCCTGGCGCTGGCGCTTCTGGCAACCCGCTTGTCCCGCTCCGCCTTCCGCGTCTTCCAGCCGATCGCTGCCACGATGATCGTGGTCGTCGCGGCGCTATCGATGCTTTCCGGCGCTCGGCTACTCGGTTTCGGCGCCTCGTGGGTGAGAGGAGAGGCCGTCCATGCGGCGGTCATCATGGACGATGCGGGGCTACCGGCCTGGCAGGAAGTGACGGTCAACGTGCTCGAGACTTCCTACGAGCCGGCGCGCTTGCGCCTCCAGGCCGATCTTCCCACCCGTTTGAATCTCGTGACGGACGGGATCGTCGGCTGCACCCGCGCCTTCACGATCCCGCAGATGGGCATCGACGCGGTCCTGCCCATCACCGGCGCCGAGGTCATCGAGCTTCCGGCCGCAACGCCCGGTGACTACATCTTCGCCTGTGGTATGGCCATGTACAGTGGCGCAATCGAAGTGGTCCAATGAGTGAGGTGATTCGATGAGTGACGTCGTAAAGAAGCTCTATTCCATCCAAGGCATGCACTGCGCCTCGTGCGCCATGAGCGTCGATTGGGCGCTCGAAGATCTCGACGGCGTCGCGGAGGCATCGACCTCCTACGCCAAGGGCCACACCCAGGTGGCCTTCGACCCGACTCGCGTGGACGAGAGTGCCATCCGCGCCGCCATCGTCGGCGCCGGATACACAGTGCTCGAGACCTGAGGCCACGGGTTCGATCCCGACAGCCGCCACATTTCCCTGAAGTCCGAACCGCATCGTGGTTCGCCTCCGCAAGCCAACGAGGAACAACCCATGGAAACCATCACCCTGGACGTGCCCGCCATCAGCTGCGACCACTGCGTGGCCAACATCAAGCGCGTCGTATCCAACGAGGTCAGCGGCGTCTCCGATGTACAAGGCGATCCCGATGCCAAGCAGGTCACGATTCGCTACGCGTCGCCGGCCACCGTCGAGCAGATCGTGGCGTGCATGACGGAGTGGGACTACCCGCCCGCCCGCTAAGCCTGATCCGAACGTGCGACCGTACCGCCACATGGCGGTGCGGTCGCTCCATGCGCGCATCGCCCCGGCGAGCGCCGTCCCCGCCCGTCCAGGAGAAATCGTGAACACCGACACCCTACGATCCGTCCCCGTGCTACATCGCCCCATCCGGCGATCCGCTCTTTTGCTTGCCCTTTCGCTGCTGGTCGTGCCCGTGCTAGCCGGCTGCACCCAGCCACCGGCGGACACCGAAAACGACGCGCCCACCGTCATGGAGGGCTCATCCGAAATGGAGCACGGGGACCCACAAAGCGAAGCCGGCGGCGGGGAGCCGATGGCCGCGGACGACATGGCGGAGCCGGAGGCCGAGCTCGAGACGATGACCCCGGACGGTCGCGAGATCGTGCGCGTAACGCTCTCTGAGTACGCCATCACGACGACGCACACCACTTTCCAGACCGGCGTGCCCTACCGCCTCGTGATCGCCGACACCGGCGTCATCTCGCACGAGCTGCGCGTCTTGCCGCGCGGTGAGTCGGAGACCGCGATGGCCGCGATGGGCGGCATGCACGGCGCCGAGATGCACGATCACGGCAACCAGATGCTCTTCGTGAGCGGCGAGACGCTCGAGCCGGGCCGCATCGTGGAGCGCGATCTGATCTTCACCGAGCCCGCCGAGATGGAGCTGGCTTGCCACCTGCCCGGACACTTCGAGTCCGGCATGATCCTCGATATCGACGTCGTCGGCGATCCGGTGGACATCACGATTCGCGCGGCGGATATCACCTACGATCCCGACGCCATGAAGGGCATGGCCTGCCACGCGATGAACACCACGATCATGGGCGATTGCAGCCCGGCCGATGTGCTGCGCATCACGCAGGAGATCCTCGCGGCCTCCGACGCCGCCGCGGCTGCGGCGGCGACCGGCGGCGACGACCACGCGGACGAGCATGACGAGGGCATGGACGAGGACTCGATGGGAGAGATGGGCGCCGGGGACGAAGAAGGCGAAGGCGCGGGCGAGGACGATCACGGGCATGACGAGGGTGCGGACGACGACCACGGTCATGACGAGGGCGGTGGGGAGGGCGACGAAAGCGGTGAAGACGGGGGTTGACGTCAGTCATCGGGCCACGTACAATATCCCTACCCCCCTGGGGAGGGGTCAACTGGACGGACGAAACCAGCAATCTCGAACAGCATGGAGAGCGATCATGAACGACGCGAACAAGACGGCCGTCCAGCGAAGGCTCAAGAGCATCGAGGGGCATGTCCGAGGCATCCAGCGCATGAGTGACGAAAGCGCCTACTGCATGGACATCCTCCAGCAGATCCGCGCCGTGCAGTCGGCCTTGGAGCGGACGGGTCAGCTGATTTTGGAGGATCACCTCAACTCGTGCGTGGTCAACGCCGTGCGTAGCGGCGAGCCCGCCGAGCAGGAACGCGTGATCAGCGAGATCATGGAAGTCTTCCAGGCCACGGCAAGCAGCCGCGGCTGAGCCGACGCAGCACCCCCTCCCCCCGGGGTGCGCGATCCTCTACCCGGATGGCGCAATCCACGATACGACCGGCGACCTCGGCGACCCGAATGGGCGTCGCGAGCCGGTCCGTCCGGACCCCCCACGACTCCGTGGGATCCACTGCGAGGTAGGCCCATCATGAGCACCACCCAT
>JAJCYU010000099.1 GCA_029262755.1 Anaerolineae bacterium | reverse complement strand
GCCTTGGCGGCCAGCGGGTCGAGATCGGGTTGTTCTCCGACCCCGACGCGGAAAATCCCACGCCGATGAAGGGCGAGTATCGGCTCGAGGTTGAAGGCCTGCTGTTTGAGAAGGGCAAAGACCTGGACGCCCGTCTCGTCGTCTACGGCGACGTGCACGGCCTCGCCGGCACGGACCACCAGCGGCGCGATCTCATGGTGGCGCTGATGTGGGGCACCCCGATCGCGATGGCCTTCGGGCTGCTCGCGGCCGTGGGCACGACCGTTACCACGATGGCCATCGCGGCCATGGGCGTTTGGTTCGGCGGCTGGTTGGACGAGGCAATCCAGCGGATCACGGAGGTGAACCTGATCCTGCCGCTGCTGCCGATCCTCATCATGGTCGGCACGTTCTATTCACGCAGCATTTGGGTGATGCTGGGAATTGTGATCCTCTTGTCGATCTTCGGCGCCTCGATCAAGAGCTATCGTGCGATCTTCTTGCAGGTGCGCACGTTGCCGTACATCGAAGCGGCGCAGGCCTATGGTGCGAGCAATATGCGCATCATCTTCCGCTATCTCGTTCCGCGCATCCTGCCGCTGGTGATTCCGAGCCTCGTGATCCTCGTGCCGGGCTTCGTCTTCCTCGAAGCCTCGCTCGCCGTGCTGGGCCTCGGCGACCCCGTTCTGCCGACCTGGGGTAAGATTATCCAGGATGCGAACTCGAACGGGGCGCTGTTCAGCGGCCACTACTACTGGATCCTGGAGCCGGCCGCGCTGCTGATGGTGGCGGGGCTTGCCTTCGCCATGGTCGGGTTTGCGTTGGACCGGGTCTTCAATCCGCGCTTGCGGGAGCTCTAGCATGACCACCACAAACGGCGCGGTTCGCGAACCGCTCCTCGAAATCGAGGCGTTGCAGCTGCACTTCAAGACGCGCAGCGGCATCGTCCAGGCTGTGGACGGCGTCGACTTCCAGCTGCCGCGCAACGAGGCGACGGTGATCATCGGCGAGTCGGGCTGCGGCAAGAGCTCGTTGGCCAAGGCGATCCTGCGCCTCCTGCCGCGCAACGTGCACGACTTTAGCGGCAGGGTGGAACTCGGCGGTGAAGACGTCATGCTCCTCAACGACGAGGAGTACCGGAGGCACGTTCGGTGGAAGCGCATCTCCATGGTGCCGCAGGCGGCCATGAATGCCTTGAACCCCGTGCTACGGGTCGGCGAGCAGGTGGCCGAGCCGGCCGTGGTCCACCTGGGTCTGAGCAAGGATGAGGGTCTCCAGCGCGCGTTGGAGACCTTTGCGCAGGTAGGCGTGCCCGCCGATTTCCTGCACCGCTACGCCTTCGAACTCAGCGGCGGGATGCGCCAACGTGCCATCATCGCCATGGCGCTCCTGACCGATCCCGACCTCGTCGTGCTCGACGAGCCGACTTCGGCGCTCGACGTGCTGACGCAGGCCAACATCATGAACCTGCTCAAGCGCGTGAAGAAGGAGAGCAACACCTCCTTCATTCTGATCACCCACGACATCGCCACCTCAAGCGAGCTGGCCGACAACGTGGCCGTGATGTATGCCGGGCAGATCGTGGAGGTGGGCGATGCCGCAAGCTTCTTCGAGGAGCCGCTGCATCCCTACTCGCAGAAGCTGATGGCCAGCGTGCCCCGCCTGAGCGGCGGCGACGAGCTGGAGTTCATCACGGGTCAGCCGCCGAGCCTCATCAACCCGCCCACTGGTTGCCGCTTCGCCGAGCGTTGCCCGGCTCGCTTCGACAAATGCGACCAGGAGCCGCCCATCTTTTACAAGGGCGAGCGCTGGGTAAAGTGTTGGCTGCACGAATGATCGTCCCCGTACCCCATACCGACCGCCGCCCCTGGAGCCTGGCATGACCTCGACCACCCTCGGCCCGATTCCGGTCGCGCTGGCGTCGCCGAGCATTCCTGTCGTCGACCCGGACGCGCCGTTGCTTTCCGTGCGCGATCTGCGGGTGTGGTATGAGCTCAAGCGCTGGGGCTTTGCCCACGCCGGCGACGTACGAGCCGTCGACGGGGTGAGCTTCGACGTCGCCCGCGGCGAGTCGTTGGCCGTGGTCGGCGAGAGTGGCTGCGGCAAGTCCAGCTTGATGAAGGCCATCCTCGGCTTGAACACGCCGACAGCCGGTCAAATCCTCTTCGATGGCCGCGACGTGAGCGCGCTGCGCAAGGGCGATCTGAAGTGGTTCCGCTCTCAGGTTGGCTACGTGCAGCAGGATCCCTTCGGGGCGTTGCCCACGTTTATGAACGTCAAGCGCATCCTCGAGGAGCCGCTGATCATCAACGGCGTCGACGACCCCGTGGAGCGCCAGGCGCGTATCGAGCAGGCGCTCATCGAGGTCAAGATGTCGCCGCCGGCCGAGTGGCTGCCCAAGTTCCCGCACATGCTCAGCGGTGGGCAGCAGCAGCGTGTGGTGATCGCGCGCTCCATGATCCTAGGACCCAAGCTCCTGGTGGCCGACGAGCCGGTGTCGATGCTCGACGCTTCGGTGCGCGTCGAGATTCTCAAGATCCTGCGCAAACTCCAGGAAGAGCACAACCTGGCCGTGGTCTACATCACCCATGACCTTTCGACCGTGCGCTACTTCTCCGAGCACATCTTCGTGATGTACGCCGGTCGGATCGCCGAGATGGCCAAGGTCGACGATATCCTCGACGACGCGTCGCACCCCTATACGCTGGCACTGCTGTCGGCCTCGTCCGATCCCGATGCGCGCAACGCGCTCGTCCAACGCGAGGTGCCGCCCGGTGAGCCGCCGAGCCTCGTCCATCCGCCCGCGGGCTGTCGCTTCAACCCGCGCTGCGCCTTCGCGATGGAGGGTGTGTGCGACGAGCGGGAGCCGCCGACCGTCGAGATCAAGGACGAGCACCTTGTGCACTGTTGGCTCTACGACAAGGAAGTGATGGGCGATCGGCCGCTCGGCGTGCCCGCCCGAAAGGAGCTGGTCGATGGCAAACCCCTCTAGGCTGCTACGCATAGCCATGGTGATGCTCATCGCAGGGGCCGTGCTGCCCTTCGGTATGGTCATTAACGTGCTGCCTTCGACACTGTGGTTGAGCTTCGTCTCCTACATTGCTTCCGTGGCCGGTCTGTTCTTGGGCATGATCGCGATCGCCGGCGTGTCCGGCGAGCGAAAGGACCGCGACGAGGGGATCGGCGTCTAGGCCTCGTCCGTCAACAATCTCACCAATTCGGCCGTCGCTGCATCCGCTGTGCCGGCCCGCTGGTCCTCAGCAATAGCGCTGCTATTCCTTCGTCTCTGCGAACCAGCACAGCGGCGCAGCAACGCCCTCGGTTGGCGACCTTGTTAACGGACGAGCCCTGAGGGCTCGTCAAGTAGTTCGAGGCAGTTTCCGAGGGCGCGCCGGCGGAATGTGGGCGCTCGTACTACAGGCTCGAAGCCGATTGCGCGCGGGGACGGAGTATCTCGTCGACGTCACAGACGAAGCGGCTCTAGACCCATCCGTGTAGCGAGGAAAGCGGTCTCGTGTGTCAACCGAGACTGTTTGCCATGGCAATTGCTGCTACAGATGGCTATTGGTCCAGCGCACTCCCCTGCAACTCGACCGGAGTTCGCGCGTATCCTGATCGCGCCCCAAGGAGGCACGCTTTGAACCTCGAACGAATCGCCTACCTCGTCCTCGGCCTCGTCACGCTCGCGTGGCTTGGACTTGCCATTCTGGAGACCGACCTCGGATCGACCGAAGCCGTGCTCGGATGGGCCACGGTCGGTGGCTTTGCGCTGCTGCTGTTCAAAGCCTTGCGCGATCGCGCTGCGAGCGCCGAGGATCGCCACTACGACCAGTCGGTCGAGAAGTAGGAGCCGATATGACTTTGCAGACCGAGTTGCGCCTGACAACCCAGGACCGCTTCGAGGACGCCACGATTGTAGAGACGCTTGGCCTTGTGCGCGGCAACACGATCCGTGCGCGCCACTTGGGCAAGGATCTGCTTGCCACGATGCGCATGATCGTCGGCGGCGAGATCAACGAATACACGAAGATGCTCGCCGAGAGCCGAGAGCAGGCAATCGACCGGATGTGCGCGGAGGCGATCGCGCGCGGCGCGGACGGTATCGTGTGCCTGCGGTTTACGACCAGCGCGATGGCCCAGGGCGCGGCGGAGCTGCTCGCCTACGGCACGGCGGTGAAGCTCAAGCGATAGGGCGATCGTAGTAACGGAGACGACATGCAAAGGGGGCCTGCAGCGCCGTGAAGCGCGGCGGGCCCCTTGCCACCCCCCGAATCACCGCAAACATCCACTATACTGGCCCCCAATCGGGAATCGCGGAGGTGGTCATGATGGGGCGAATCGGCGGGCGACGCTGTGGCGGACTCTTCGGCAGCCTGGCGGCGATGTGCCTCGTCGTCGGCTTGGGATCGTCTGCGCAGCCCGCGATGGCGCGCCCCTCCCAGACGACATTTCTGGTCACGAACGCGGGCGATTCGGGACCTGGCTCACTGCGAAGGGCGTTGGTGGATGCGAACACCGCCGCGTTGACCGACCGCGTCACGATCTCTTTCGATATTCCGGGCTGCGGTGGCCCCTGCCGTATCCACGTCGTGGAAGCCCTGCCAGAAATCAGTCGTGGTGACCTCTTGTTGGACGGTTATTCGCA
The DNA here is from genome assembly GCA_029262755.1 of Anaerolineae bacterium. Taxonomy (GTDB): domain Bacteria; phylum Chloroflexota; class Anaerolineae; order Epilineales; family Epilineaceae; genus JAJCYU01. The sequence continues at coordinate 3,804 of JAJCYU010000099.1, read as the reverse complement.
GCCGGGGGCGGCGCCGGGACTGGACCTTCAAGGCGGCACGATTCTCATCGAGCTGGTCGGGCCGGGCCCCGCCGGACCGGACGGCTTGCGGATCACCGGCCCCGACGTCGAAGTCCGCGGCTTGGCCGTGCACGGCTTCGGCGGCAATGGTGTGGTTGTGACCGGGGACGGCGCGCGGCGGGTTGTCGTAGCCGGGAACTATCTCGGTCTGGATTCGACGGGCGCGGTGAGCATCGGCAACGGCCGAGCGGGCATCGCGATCTCGGGCGGCGCGCGTCAGGTGAGGGTAGGTGGACCGGTGACCGCTGAAGGAAACGTGATCAGCGGCAATGTGGGTGAAGGTGTCGCGGTGTTGGGCGACGGAACCGGCGAGATTGAAGTGATCGGCAATTTCATCGGAACCGATGTCGGTGGCTTCGCCGCTCAGGCCAATGTGGGCTCAGGCGTGCTCGTGGCTGAAGGTGCGTCCGGCGAGTCCTCAGGGCTGTCGGGAGGTGAGTTCGGGATCCTCGTCCAAGACAATCTGATCTCAGGCAACCAGGCGGATGGTGTGCGGGTGGACGGCGCGTCCACGTCCGCGGTGCGCGTGGTCTCGAATCTCATCGGGCGAGACAGCCTGAATAACATCGCGCTATCGAACGGTGGTGATGGTGTGCACGTGATGAATGGCGCGCACGATATTCTGATAACGACTAGCGAGGACGGGCAGCCCAATGTCATCGCGGGCAACTTCGGCCACGGTGTCCAACTAGAGCGGGCCAACAACATCACGATCCGCGGCGCATTCATAGGCACGGGCCGCGGCGGCCAGACCGTCATGCCAAATGGCGGCTCTGGTGTGCGGGTCGCACATTCCGCAGGCGTGACGATCGGCGGTTCCGAGGCGGAAGGAAACCTGATTTCAGGCAACGCCACGCACGGCGTGTACCTAAGTGGCGACCAGACGATGAATGCCATCATCAGTGGCAATCGCATCGGGACCAATCTCGACGGCAACGAGTCGCTGCCCAACGGTGGCGATGGCGTACGCATCGCGGGAGGTGCGCGGAACAACCTGGTCGGCGCCGCCCTCGGCGAACCCGCTGGAGGCTTCGATCCGCCCGAGGGCAACCTGATCTCCGGTAACGTCGGCGACGGCGTGGTCGTTCTCGACGCGGGCAGCACCGACAACCTCATCATCGGGAATCGAATCGGCACGACTCAGGATGGCGCCGCCGCGTTGGGTAACGAGAAAGCTGGTTTGCGCGTGGCCGGCGGGGCCTCATTCGTCTTCGTGGGCTTGATTCCCCTGGAGATCGACCTCAACCGGTTCGCGCGCAAGGCCACCGCCGGGCTCACGGATTCCCAGCAACAGATCGATTTCGACCCGGGAAACACGATTAGCGGTAACCGTGTCGGGGTACGCATCGAAGGACCGGATACGCGGGACGTTACGCTGGCCGAGAATCGGATCGGCACCACGGCGGACGGCTCCGCCGATATTCCCAACGCCGAGGCCGGTGTGGTGATCCTTGGTGGCGCGCAGAATACGCATCTCGGGGTCGACAACACCATCGCGTACAACGGCGCGGACGGCATCCTCGTAGACGGTGCGGACACGTTCAGCCATACCTTCGCCGCGAACGCGATCTACGAGAACGGCGGCGCGGGCATCGCGCTGAGCGGCGGCGCAAACGGAGGGATCGAGGCGCCGATGCTGGATCCTGTCGTCTTCCCCGCCCGACGCGTGGACGGCACCGCCTGTGCAGGGTGCTTGATTCAGCTTTTCGCCAATCGCCTGGACGACGGCGAAGGTCGGCGCTATTTGGCGGACGCGGTTGCGGACGAGGCCGGGGCATTCGCCTTCGACTTGCCGGCGGCCGAGGAGACCTTTTTCACTACCACGTCGACCGACGACCTAGGCACCTCGCCCTTCTCCAATGTAGTGTCCGCGCCGCCGGCTACCCCGGTGCCGACCGCGACCTTGGTACCGCCGACTGTCACGTCATCCGCGCCTGCCACCGTGCTGCCCACCGCGCCGGCGACGGCGACCCAATCGCCGCCGCCGACAGTCACGGCCACCGAGGACCCGCCGAGCGCGACACCGACGGCGGGCGGCACGCCCACCGCGGCCCCGTCGCCGACCACAGGCGCGAGCACGACGCCCATGCCGACACCGATCGCTACGCCCAGCCCACAGGCATCGGACACGCCGGCGTCCGAGCCGAGCGACACGCCGCCCGCAACCGCGCCCCCGACGTCTACCGCCGGCCCGGCAACGCCGGAATGGAGGATCCACCTACCGATCACACGCAACGAAGCGTAGACGCGCCGAGCATTGAGGCGAGGGGTGGTATCGGCGCCGGTCCGAGCAGAGATCGCATGACGTCCCGCGTCGTCGCGAGGACGGCGCAATCACGCCAACGGGGCCGGTATGCAGTCCGGGAACCGACGGTAGTTTTCTGCGATCTGTGTATCCCCAGCGCGAAACCATCGGGTCCGCTGGACGACACTGATTCCGGCGTGGTGCGCGGCCGTGGTCTCGCGGTCCGCAGATGGCGACCTGTGTACTCGGTCGCGCTGCTATTCCTTCAACGCTACGAACCCCATCGACGGTACGTCGCCGCCCGCCTGTCTAGAACGTTCCACTGCGCCTGAGAACCAGCCCCAGGGCGAGATCATGAGCCAGCCCAGTCCCACAGCTATCGAGCGCAAGCCCGTTGTTCGGGCTTCCACAGGCAACACCGCGGGTGATGGCAGGAACGAGGATCGTGGTGACGCACGATCCGTGGCGGTCGCGCCGATGGTGTCGCATGCCCTGCGCGAGGACCTCGCGGACGCGCCGCTGCGCTTGCTCGTGTCCTTTGCGCATCCGGACGACGAATCGTTTGGACCGGCGGGCACCATCATCCACTACGCGCGTCGTGGGGTGGCCGTGCACTATGCCTGCGGCACGCGGGGCGAGGTGGGCGAGGCGCCCGCGGAGTTCATGGTCGGGTACGACACGGTAGCCGCCATGCGCACGGCCGAGCTGATGGGCGCGGCCGAAGCGTTGGAGCTGACGGGACTGCACATGCTGGGCTATCGGGATTCCGGCATGGAGGGATCGCCGGACAACGCACATCCCGCCGCGCTCGCCTTTGCTCCCGTGGACGCGGTCGCAGAGCGCCTGACCCGCCTGATTCGCTCCATTCAACCGCAGGTTGTGGTGACCTTCGATCCGAGCGGCGGCTATTTCCATCCCGATCACATCCAGATGCATCACGCGACGAAGGCCGCGTTTGAGGCGGCCGGTGATCCGTTGCGTTATCCGGAGCAGATCGCCGAAGGGCTGTCGGTGTGGCGCCCGCAGAAGCTGTACTATGCGACGTTCCCGCGGGGTCTTGTGCGCCTTGCGGTGATGCTCATGCCCTGGTTCGGTAAGGATCCCAGCCGGGTGGGTGCCAACGAGGACATCGACCTGCGCCGCATCGCGGCGGTGCGGCAAACGCCGACGGCACGAGTGCCCGTGGCGGCCTACTACGATGCCCGCCGCGCGGCCGCCGCGTGCCACGCCAGCCAAGGCGGCGGCCGTCGCGGAGGCTTGATGAGCCTGGTGTCGCGCTTGTTCTTCCGCCACGACGGCTGGGAACGCGTCGTGCCGCCGCCCGCGAATCGCGGCGTCGAGCGCGACTTGTTCGACGGCGTGCTTGGCGGGCGGGGAGCGGCGACGAGCTAGCGCTTCGTATTGCTTGACGAGTCCTCGACGCGGCGGAGGGGAAGCGGATCCAGGGAGAGGCCGCTACTCGCGTAGCGTGCGGGGCATGAACAACAGCCAGTCGCCGC
>JAJCYU010000098.1 GCA_029262755.1 Anaerolineae bacterium | reverse complement strand
AATGCAAGCGTACAGAGAGATCCAGCGCATGCGGCGTAGGCAACGATCCGCCGTGGACAATCGCTGGGTGCCCATCGGCCCCTCGGTGGCCATGCGAGGTCAAGCCGCGACGACGCCGCCGATCTCCGGCAGGGTCTCGTCGATCGCGGTCGCTCCGGGCGGGCAACGCGTCTACGTCGGCTCGGCAAACGGCGGCGTGTGGCGCTCCGAGGATAAGGGCGAGACATGGACGCCGTTGATGGACGCCTTCGATCTGGACCCGACCCGCTTTGCGTCCGACTCGCTGGCCATCGGAGCGCTGGCGTTGGTTCCTGGAACAACGGCGGACGAAGACATCCTCTACGTGGGCTCCGGTGAAGCCAACGCAGCGGATGGGGACACCAACGGCGGCGGCATGTTCGGCGTCGGCCCCATCATCTCCACGGATGGCGGACAAACATGGAACACGGAGAACGTCTCCCAGCAGCCGATCGGGCCCAACATCCTTGAGGGCAGCGCGTTCTACGAGCTAGCCGTCGATCCGAACCAGCCGAATCGCGTCTTGGCCGCAACGCTCAACGGCCTCTTTCGACGCGAGGGGACCTTGGGCGGCCATCATTGGGTCAGGAAGCCCCTGCCCATTCCAAACGCCATCCCACAGGTGGTCTCCAGCGTCGTCGCGTCCGTGGACGGCAACGGAGAGACCGTATTCTTCGCGGCACTGTTTGGCGGCCTTGTCTACCGGTCCCTGGATCAAGGCGCAACCTGGTCGGCGGTGGGCGGCGATTTCAACGTGGATCACGGTCGCATCGCCCTGGGCGTCCAGCCGAACAATCCGGACATGGTGTACGCCTTCGTGCACATTCGCCCGGACACGCAGGTCCAGGGCCTGATGGCGTTCAGACTGGACTTGAGCAGCGGAAACGGCACGTGGTCGACGGTCAAGAACCTGGATTCGCAAGACGCTGCCAACTTCAACGGAAACTACAATCTCGCCGTGGCCGTGTCGCCGAGCGATGTCAACACCGTGTTCATTGGAGCCGGTGCGACGCGCGTGGAGACGGATACGGGCCGTCCGAACTCGGCCTTGAATCCTACGAGCCCAGTGAACTACGGTGCCACCTTGTTCCGCGTCGAATCCCCACCGCAAACGGCGCGGCGCAGTACGTTTATCGGCGCAACAGTCCACCCCGATGTTCACGCCATCGCCTTCAATCCGGACGACGAGGGTGAGATGTGGGTCGGCTGTGATGGCGGAGTCTTTCTCAGTGATTCCTTGCCACCGGCCGGCATCGGGTCACCTCCGACGCCCTGGTTCTACTTCGAAGCAAAGAACACCGGCCTACAGACCCTGCTTATGCACCACATGGGGCAGCATCCCACGGAAGACGCTGTTCTATTCTGCGGAACCCAGGACAACGGGCTTGTACGCTATACAGGCGAAGAGGCCTGGGTTGTTTCGGCCTTCGGCGACTGCGGATTCGCGATCAGCAACGGCGAAAATCCGTACAAGGTGCTGGCCGCGTTGTACTTCAGTGGCCAGAACGCGCTGATCCGGCGGTCCAATCACGGAGGCCGCCAAAACACGTTCAACGCGATGAGGGTCGACGACCCCGCCAGTCCAGGTCAGCCCTTCCCGTTCGACCTGCGAACCCTGTTCTACTTCCCGATCGCGGGCCCTCCGCCGGGTACCGGATCGCCTGGCCTGGTCGCACTCGGTTCGCTCCAGCTTTGGATCAGCGAGAACTTTGGGCGCGATTGGCGCACCATCCCCACAGACACACCTGCGCTGAACGAGCTAGTCGGGCCGGTGAGAAGTCTGGAGTTTGCTTCCGATTCGCTCTTCTATGCGGGGACGAACGTCGACGAGACGTTTCCGGAGATGGGCATCTACCGCTGCCAACGCTTCGGCACCTCATTCGGGGTGCAGCGAATCGATCGTGTGGCTGTCTATGCCGGTGTGTTCTTTGATTTGCCCCTGGACGGCAGCGTGACGGACATCGCGATCGACCACGCAGATCCCAGCGGCAACTCTATCTATGTGTGTCTGGGAGGCCATGGCGACTTCCGGCATGTATGGCATTTCAGCGGCAATGCCTGGACGGCGCGAAGTGGTCCAGGGGCCGGCGATCCGGCGAGCCTGTTGGACCTACACCACAGCGCCATCGTCGTTGATCCCGAGAATCCCGATACGTTGTTCGTCGGAGCGGACATCGGAGTGTGGCGGTCGACGAACGGTGGCACGAGTTGGGCGCCCTTCTCCAGCCACCTGCCGGATGCCGCCGTCGTCGACCTCAAGATCCATCCGAGTCGCCTGTTGCGCGCCTCGACCCACGGGCGCGGCGTCTACGAGATTCGCCTCGACCAGGACGACGTCAACAACATCGAGCTGTTCATCCGGGACACGCAGCTCGACTTGGGCCGCAGGCGGACCGTGGATGGTTTGGACGATCCGGTGTACTACCGTCAGACCGTGGATCACACGGATGGCCCGGATATCAAGATCGACGTGCCGGACCACAACGGCAACTATCAGTTCGATCCGGCGGAGGAGATCGACTTCCTTCAGTTCGTCGATCTTCTCCAGGACGATTCTCGGGTTATGGGCCGCCACTACCAAGCAGGCGAAGATCACATCGTGTATGCGATGGTCCACAACCGAGGTCCGGAAGTGGCCGACTCCGTACGCGTAATGGCGCTCATCACGCACGCCACCACCGGACTGCCTGCACTGCCGTACGATTACGAGGAATCCGTCCAGCAAGGTCAGCCCATTCAGAACGCGAACTGGGAGACCATCGACATGCTGGATCTGGACGGGATCGACGCGCGTACGCCGAAGATCGCGAAGTTCGTTATCCCGGCCAACCTCTTGCCGCCCTCGGTGGACAGCAGCTACGAGGGGCCCGTCTATTCCGTGCTGATCCTGCTGCATCACGACGATGACCCCTACCCGGTCACGCCCTGGCAACAGTCGGGACCCTTTCAGTACCGCATGATCCTGGGAACGCACAACATCTGCTTGAACCGGAGATTGGCCGCCGTGAAGTCGTTGACGCAGGCGGTGATCTTCGCTGGTCCAGTCGGGCCTCCCCAAGCGAGATCAATCCGCATCACCGGCTGGGACATCAAGGACCTAAGGTGCTTCCGCCTGAGGCTGGTTCTAAACGGCTATCCCGGACGCATTCGCTTGTTCCTCCCGGAGCACCGGTTCAAGCGCGCGTTGAAGCGGTTGGTCCAGGGCTTCAAGATCGGCCGTGATCTGCGCACGTTCCGCGCGTGGGCGGCGCGTCAGACCGCCTACTTGAAGGCGGATGCGAAGGAGCCACGCTTCCATGTAGGTTGGGCCGACAAGCAGCGCGCGGACATCGCGTCCATACTGGAGAAGCGTACGGTGCTGGAAGTGGTGGATCGTGAGATGGCGATCCTGGACGAGATCTGCGTCGAGCCCGAGGACGATCTGTGCTTCTACTTCCTCTTTGACCACCCGCAAAAGGCGGTGAAGCAGGACGAGGTATACGAGATCGAGATCATCCTGGAAAAGAAGGGCAAGGAAGGCTACGAGCCCGTCCAGAACCGTACGATGAGCGTGATGGTGAGCGAAAGGAATGCGAAGACGTAGGAAAACGGGCGGAGGTGGCCGGTCACTGCCGCCCGCCTGCTTGCGCTATGACTTGAAGAGGCTGGACTGGACGCTGCTCACCGCGAAATCGATCAGAAACCACGTCCCGAGGAAGGCCACACACTCAAGCGAAAAGCTGCCAAGCTTGTACCATATCTCCGCGATAACGAGGGCAGTGCCGAACGCCGGCAGCTGCTGGATTGCGAATTTGGCCGGGGCCGACTGTTGCGCAAGCAATGTGTACACGGATGGGCTCCTGAGGGGGATGGCTGTCGGTGTCTGGACGCCTGGGAAGAGCGGCGGTGTGTGATTCACGAATGTTTCTTCAAGAAGGGTACAACCTGGATCAATCGTCGGCCATCTGCTAAACCGGGGCGCCTAGATCTACTACACGGGGGCGCCTAAAGGCCCCAACCTGCATACGGGTCAAGTACCCACGAACGCCAACCCCTCGCGGTGTACACTTGCTTCGACTCCCGGCTCCCCTCCACGCTGAGTCGGGGACATCCCAGCGGAGCCTCCCGTCATATCGGTCGGTGGAGCTCGCCGGTTGGCTCGGCCACACCGGATGCCTAGAAAGGCGACACGCCGTGACGAAGACCATCCTCGTTGTCGACGACAAGGCCGGCGTACGCGACCTCGTGCGGGACTACCTCACGGCGCAGGGTTACCGCGTTGTCGTGGCCGCGGACGGGCGTCAGGCGTTGGTCGTAGCGCGCCAGGAAGAGCCCGACCTCGTCCTGCTGGACATCATGATGCCCGAGATGGACGGTTACGCGTTCATGCGCGAGCATGCCAAAGAGCGTGATACGCCGATCATCTTGCTCACCGCAAGGGTCGACGAAACGGACAAGGTCCTCGGGCTGGAGCTTGGGGCGGACGACTACATCACGAAACCCTTCGGCATGCGCGAGCTCACCGCCCGCATCCGGGCCGTGCTCCGTCGGCTGGAGAAATCGGAGTCCACCGGCGCTGAGCCCGCCAACGAGGTGGTGCGCGCCGCAGACATCGTGCTCGACAAAGGCCGGCGCGATGTGCGCGTCGGCGAGCGCGATGTGCGCCTGACACCCACCGAATTCGATCTCTTGGCGGTGATGATGGCTGCGCCGGGGCGCGTGTTCTCGCGCGAGATCCTGCTTGATCAGCTGCACGGTGTCGCCTTCGAAAGCCTCGAGCGCTCGGTCGACGTTCACATCCGGAACCTGCGTCGCAAGATCGAGCCGGCGCCCGAAGCGCCGCGCTATGTCGAGACCGTGTTCGGCGTGGGCTACCGCTTTCGCGCCTCCGACGCGCCGGGGCGTCGAAGAGGTTGAGGCCGCCGCGCCGCAATTGCTCCGTCCGCGGCCCGTGCTAACGACTTCTGAACAACCCTTCGCTATGCTCCGCCCATGACGACCCAACGTTGCGGCCACGTCCGCGCACGCACGACGGCCGGGGAGCGACGGGCGTAGGCCATGCGATCGCTCACGGCGCGTCTCAGCCTCGCCTTCCTGTTCGTCAGCCTGACGGGGGTGGCCCTGGTCGGGCTCATCGCCTGGCGGACGACGGTCCGGGAGTTCGACCAACTCGTCTTGGCGCAAGCGCGGTCCAGCTTCTCGGCGGATGCGCTGGCCTACTACAGCGACACCGGGTCTTGGTCGGGCGTGCGCGGGTACATCGAGGGCATGTTGTTGCCGGCACCGGCACCCGCCGCTGCCGGCGGCGACGCAGGACGCCCTCGTACTGGAGGTCAGGGCCCGTCAGGGCCGCGGCAACGGCCCGTGTTCCCGTTGGTCGATGGGGACGGCGCCGTGGTGTTCCCGGCGGGCGGGTACGTCGTCGGAGAGCGCGTGTCCGGCGCCGATCTGGCGCAAGGAATCCCGCTCGCGCTCGAGGATGGCACGGTGGTCGGGACGATCCTCACGACCGGCGAGCCGTTAGCCCTCAGCCCCCAGGAAGAGCGCTACTTGGAGCGTACCAACGGGGCCTCGCTCATGGCGGCCCTGGGGGCCTCCGCCGTCGCGCTTGCCTTGGGCGTCCTCCTGGCGCGCACGCTCACGCGCCCGGTGCGCGAGCTGACGGCCGCCACGCGCGCCGTAGCCGGCGGTGCGCTGCAGCAGAAGGTGCCGGTGCGATCCCGGGACGAGCTGGGCGAGCTGGCGATGGCCTTCAATCAGATGAGCGACGATCTGGCACGCTCCGTCGCGCTGCGGCGGCAGATGACCGCCGACATTGCCCACGACCTGCGCACGCCGCTCACCGTGATCGCCGGCTACGCGGAGTCCATGCGCGATGGCGTGCTCGAGGCCACGCCCGAACGCTTCGACGTAGTGTGCGGCGAGGTACAGCAGCTGCTCCGCCTCGTGGAGGATCTGCGCACGCTCAGCCTGGCCGATGCGGGTGAGCTGCGTCTGGAACGCGGCCCTATCACGCCGGGGGCGTTGCTCGAGCGGACCGTGTCGGCCCACGCGCTGGGCGCGGCCCGGAAGGACGTCGAGCTGTCGTGGCGTGCCGCGGCGGAATTGCCGGACGTAGACGTCGACGCGGAGCGATTGGTGCAGGTGCTCGGCAACCTGGTGAGCAACGCCCTGCGCCACACGACGGCCGGCGGGCGCGTCGAGCTCGTGGCCGAGGCGGACCGTGGCGCGGTCCGCCTCGCCGTGCGCGACGACGGCGAGGGCATCGGGCCCGACGACCTGCCGCGTGTCTTTGATCGACTCTACCGGGCGGACGCGTCACGCCAGGACTCCGACGGGCAGTCGGGACTCGGCCTGGCCATCGCCAAGTCCATCGTGGAGGCGCACGGCGGCGCTATCGCGGTCGAGAGCGAGCTCGGCCGCGGCACGCGCTTCGAGCTCACGCTGCCGGCGGCCTGAGCGGGCACACGCGACCTCCATCACATCTTCGCATCTTCTGAACAAGTGGGGCCTAGGATGCCCGTCAGTGACGAGAGGCACATTGACCGCCGCCGCGATGGCATTTTCGCAAGGCGACGGCACTTGGAGCACAGGAGACCAACATGGAACGCAAAGCCCTTCACGCCCACCCTTGGATCATCCCCGTACTGGCCGCGCTGAGCCTGACCGCCGCCTGCACAGGGGCCACTGGGGCCACCGAGGCGCCGACGGCGCCCGGGAGCAGCACCCACGTCGCCCTCAGCCAGGACGGTCTCGGCCAGTCCGACATCGACCAGGATTCGTCGCCGGACGCCTACGACGACACCGTCATCCGCGACCTCTACTTCACCTTCGACGACGCGGGCTGGGAGTCCAGCCTGCAGCGACTCGGCGAGGACGAGTACGTGTTCGCGGACCTCGAGGTGGAGGGCGTGACCTACGAGGACGTCGGCCTGCGCATCAAGGGCAACTCCTCGGCGCGCGGCTCGGGGCGCAAAGTGCCGCTCAACCTGACGATGGACGCGACCGTACCCGGCCAGGAGCTCCTGGGCTACGACACACTCAACCTCAACAGCGGCTTCATGAACCCCACCCTCGCCCGCGAGATCCTGACCCTCGACACCCTGCGCGACTACCAGCCGATGCCGGGCGCGGCCTACGCTCGCGTGCACGCCAACGGCACGTACTTCGGGGTCTACACGCTCGTGGAGCAGATCGAGGGTACCTTCTTGGACCAGTGGTATGAGACGAACGACGGGGTGCTGTTCAAGGGCGACGCTCCGGGTACCCAAGCCGGTGGTCCGAGCGGCTTCCGGAGCAACCTGAGCTGGCAAGGCGAGAGCCTGGCCGACTACCAGAGCAGCTACGAGCTCAAGACCGAGGAGGCCGGGGATGCCGGCTACGAGAAGCTACGCGAGCTGACACGGGTCCTCGATGCGCCCGTCGCCGAGGGCGGCGTGAGCGACGCCGACTTCCCAGAGGCCATCGAAGCGGTCCTCGATGTGGACAGCGCCCTGTGGTACATCGCGGGCATCAACCTGTTCACCAACTACGACAGCTACTACTCGGGCCACAACTACTTCCTCTACTGGGCCGAGGAGGACGAGCGCTTCCACATCCTGAGCTGGGACGTCAACGAAAGCTTCGGCGTGTTTCAGGGAGCGGGCATCCGTTCCGACGACTCGAATGCCGTCGCGCAGACCGACCCCTTCCTGATGGCTAGCGGGCAGGATGCTTCGTCGCGGCCGCTCATCAGCCGGCTGCTGTCGGTGCCGAGCTACCGCGCGGATTACCTGGCGCACTATCGCACGCTGCTGGCGACGGCCTTCGCACCGGACGCTCTCGAGGAGAAGGTGAGCGCCTACCAGGACCTGGTCCGCGAGTCGGTGCTGACCGACCCGAACTACATCTATGACACCGCGCTCTTCGAGCAGAACGTGTGGGAAGACGTCCGGGCCGGCGGACAGGGCCGCGGCGGGCGCGCCGTGCCCGGGCTGCTGAAGGTCGTGAACGCTCGGTACACGTGGCTCAGCGCCCAGGCGGACCTGCGGGCGCCCGACAACGCGCTCGAGCAGCACAGCCTTGCGCCCAAGCAGCCGACCGTCGAGCAGGACGTGACCGTCGCGCTCCAATTCTCTGGATCGGATCAGCCGTCGGGTGTCGACCTGGTCTACCGGGTGGAGGGTTCGATGCCTGAGGCGGTGCCCATGCGCGAGAACGGCGGAACCTGGGAGGGCACGATCCCGGCCCAGGGCAATGGCGACGACGTCACCTACTACGCGCGGCTGGCCTTCGACGACGGGCGCACGGCCTTCTACCCGGCCGTCAACCAGACCCAGCCGTGGGCCTACCAGGTCTCCGGCGTGGCGCTGCCCGCAGCGCCGACCGGCGACCTGGTGATCAACGAACTCGTCGCCGACAACGAGGCCGGCATGGCCGACGAGGCGGGCGAGTTCGAAGACTGGATCGAGCTGTACAACCGTGGCGCGGAGCCGCTTTCGCTGGAGGGCTACTTTCTGTCGGACGCCGAAGACGACCCGTGGGCCTTTGCGCTGCCCGCGGTCACGCTGGGTCCCGGCGAGTACTATTTGGTCTGGGCCGACAACGATCCGGATCAAGGCGAACATCACGCCGACTTCCGGCTGAGCAAGGACGGCGAGAGCGTCCACCTGTCGACCCGGGACGCAACCGTCGACAGCGTGACCTTCGAGGCGTTGCCCACGGACGCCGCCTTCATGCGATCGCCGGACGGGGCAGACGAATGGGTCGTCTGCGGCAACGCGACTCCGCGCGAGCCCAACACGTGCACGTCCTCGCCGGCGCCCACTGCCGAGGCGACGCCGACGTCCGCGTCGACCGCGGTGCCGACGACCGTGCCTCCGAGCACGCCGACGGCCGCGGCAACGAGCGTCTCGCCGCTGGCCATGATCTTCCTTCCCATGACCGTCCGGTAGCGCGGACCCCATGCCGACCCAGGAGTTGGAGAAGCCCATGAACCTGATCTTGCGAACGATGGCCATCAGCGCGCTGTGCGTCCTTACGGTCGCGTGCGACGTCGCGGAGCCGGCCGCATCCCCGGTGGATGGACCTGCGGTGGAGGAACGCGGCGAGACCGCGGAAGCCGACGACGATGGCGCGGAAGCGCAGGCGTCCGATACCGACGCCGGCGCCGATGCCGACCACGACGAGACCCCATCCGATGCCGACGGCCTCGATACTGACCTCTTCTTCGACGGAGCCTTGGCCGAGGAGGTCGCGATCCAGGACTGCACCCTCGCGGACGGGACCGAGACCCGCTGCTATGCGATCACGATCGCGGGCGCCCCGGCGAACCACGACGTGGGTCCCTTCTGCCCGGACACCACTGCGACCCTCGCAGCGGAGGCGGGCATCTGGTTCGACGGCGACGGCGTCTACGATCTGGATGGTGCGTTCATCCTGGGCCTGGCCGACCTCTACGGCGACAGCAACTGGAAGCTGTACGACGACGACGGGAACGTGTACATCACCGACACGCCCGAAGCCTTCGCGGCAGCGGCCCGGCCGGACGTGGATCCCGCTTACCAGAACCACTGCGTGGAAGGCCGCATGGAGTGGCTCGAAAACGGCGAGCCCGTCCCCACTACGGTCCTGATCCCGGTCACCCCCGTTCTCGGCGACGGGCCGACGCCGGCGGGCGGCAATCTGGGCGTCACGCTCAACGGCGTGATCATCGCCGCGCCGGCGCCCGTGGACGCCATCCTGAGCGCCTACACGATCGCCGCCTTCGACGACTGCGGCGGCCACATCAACCCCGTCGACGGCTATCACCTCCACGGTGCACGCGGCTGCTCCGAGGTCGGCGACACCGTGGACGGCGAAACCCCGATCTTTGCCTACGCGATGGACGGCTTCCCCATCCACAGCCCGCTCGACGATGCGGTCGTTACGGCCACCGGGCTCGATGCCTGCAATGGGCATGCGACCGCGTCGGACGGCTATCACTACCATGCAGCCGCCGTTGCGGAGAATGCGATCCTCAGCTGCTACATGGGCGTGACGATCGAGCAAGCCGAGCGTGGCGGGGGCGGCGGTCCACGCGGTGGCGGCCCGCCCGGCGGCGCGCCGGGGGGCGGCTAGTCCATGAACACGAGACGAAGCGCGAACGTCCTGTTGCAGGGTGCGTTGCTCGTCGCCGTCACGGCGTGTGGAACGCGGGAGTCCGTGGAACCGACAGCGGCCCTGGAAACGGCCGTCCCCGAACCGACGACAGCCGTGAATGAGGGATCGGCCGATGCCGCGCTGCCCTCGACCCCGTGCAACGCCTTCCTCGAGAACACCACGACAGATTGCACGCCGGACACCGCGATCGTCGAATCGAACGGTCTGCCCGCAACACACAATATGATGGTCGGCATCGTCAGCTGGCAGCAACAGGTTCCGCTCCCGCAGGCGTACACGGGGGACAACGCATGGCGGATCCCGCTCGTACCCGAGCTGTCGGATGACCCGATCTCCGGCCGGGATGATCTGTTTCGCGGAGCGATCGCCCTGGCGGTCAACGGGGTGCCCATCTTCAATGCGCTCAACAACCGTGGCGATGATGCCTATCTGGCCGGAGAGCTCGACCATTGGGGTGGGCACACCGGTCGCGGCGACGACTACCACTATCACATCGCGCCGACCCATCTTCAGGAGGAAGTCGGCGCGGATCAACCCATTGCGTTTGGGCTGGATGGATTTCCCCTCTACGGCCTGACCGAAGCGGACGGCTCGCCCGTCGTTGGTTTGGATGCGTACAACGGTCATTTCGACGACGACGGCAGCTATCACTACCACGCCACGGAGACCTATCCGTACATCAACGGTGGCATGCGGGGCGTCGTGGACTATCGAGATGGGCAGGTCGAACCACAGCCCAACGCCCATCCGATTCGCCCGGCCGGTGAACCCCTGCGGGGCGCGGAGATCACCGCGTTCTCGCAGACGGGACCCGGCGCGTTCTCACTGCAGTACACGCTCGACGGCGGGACGTACGCCGTCCAGTACGCGATCGCCGACGGCACCTATACCTTCGAGTTCATCGATCCATCCGGCCAAAGAACGGTCGAAACCTACACGCCCTGATCGGCGCATGGCCGGTCGATCGAAGCCCTCCATAGGAGACACGCACATGTTTAGATTCGGGATCGTCCTGCTGTCCACGCTGATGCTCGTCTCTTGCGGTCGTGCGGAGGAGTCGGCAGGGTCTACGGACGCGGCACCCCCATCGGAAGCCGCCGCCAGCGAGTCACCGCCTACGGAGGCAGTTGCTTCTGAACCGTCGGCGGCTCCGGCGCAACGCGAGCCCGATCCCATGACCTCCTTCCAGCTCGACGCGTGGTCCGACAATTGGTTCGCCGCCTACGCCGGTGAGGAGCTGATCGTCGAGGACTCGGTGCCCATCACCACCGAGCGTTCCTTCAACGCCGAGACGGTCACCTTCGAGGCCGGCTACCCGCTCCAGCTCAACGTCCTCCTCAAGGACTTCAAGGAGAACGACACGGGCTTGGAGTACATCGGCAGCAACCGGCAGCAGATGGGCGACGGCGGCTTCATCCTGCAGTTGACGGACCTGGGCAGCGGCGACGTCGTCGCGGTTTCCGACGCGGGGTGGGCCTGCACGGTCATCCACGAGGCGCCACTCGACAAGGCCTGTGAGACGGAGTCGAACCCGGTGGCCGGCACGGCCCCCTGCGGGTTCGTCGATCTGGGCGAGCCGGAGGGCTGGAAAGCCGCCGACTACGACGACAGCGCGTGGACCGCGACCACGGTTCACCCGGCCGCGGCGGTCGATCCGAAGGGTGGCTATGATGACGTGTCCTGGGACGCCTCAGCCGCGTTCATCTGGGGCCCGGATCTCGAAACGGATAACACGGTGCTGTGCCGAGTAACGATCGCGGAGGGGTAGGGTGCTGCGAGCCTCAGGCCTGTTGGTATGCATCGCCTTGATCGTGGCGGCGTGCGGCGCGCGAGAAGCGCCGACGCCCGCCACGCCCGCCGCGCGGGCAGGCGACGCAGGCGGTCCACCGAACCAGGCCCCGCCGCGACCCGTCCCGGCGATCGACTGGAGCGCAGCGCCACCATGTGTTGACCAGGACCAGGCTCCCGACCCGGATCGGAAGGCCGTCTGTGCGCGTTTGATCTACCGCGTAGACGACGAGCTGCGCGAGGTCCTCTGGACGGCGGACGGCTTAGAACGCGAACGGATCTCCTTGGCCGACGTGCCGGAGGGGATCACGAGCTTCTCTCCCGACCTATCACGGATCGTCGTGCAGACCCCCCATGGTCATGCGGCGGGTGGCCCGCTCTACCTCTACGACCGAGAATCCAAGCAGCTGCGCAACCTCAACGAGCAGCTCGGCTTGCCCGCATACACGGGCGTATCCGCGCTACGCGTTGCGGGCTGGCATCCGGACGGCGGGCAGCTGCTGCTGGTCAACGAAGATGATGAGGTGACGATCTGGCTCGACCTGGAGGATGACAGCTACCGGGCGCTGAACCTGGGCATCGACAGCAGCCGCATGGCGCCGCCGCGTCACTTCCGGATGGCGCTCGACGGCAGCGGCTTCACCTTCGACTCGCACATCCGCGACGCCACCGACCCCGACGCCGGCGACCGTGACGCCGGCGCACCAGACGCCGGCGGACCGGACGGCAGCGATCGTGACGCTACCGGACCCGACGCAAGCGATCGTGATCGCGCCGGCCCGGATCCCGCACGACGTCGTCCGCTTGTGTCCCATCTGTACGGGTACGACCTGCGCACCGGCGAAACCCGTCTGTTGCTCGCCGTGCCGTCGGCCGAGGGGCGGCTTGCCGCGACCGCCATAGCACCCGATGGGACGCAGCTCGCCTATCTCTTGATGCGCGGCGGCCGCGCGGAGGGTCGCAGCGAAGAGGTGCACCTGCTCGACCTGAGCCTTGATGAGAGCTCCGCGAAGGCCGGCAGCCGCTTGCTGTGGGCGGGCAACCTGGGGCCGACGCAGCCGGTCTGGGCGCCGGATGGCCGGCGCATCGCGCTCGTGCGGCGCACCCTGGCCGAACCCCTGCGCGCCGGCCCTCGTCAGCCCCCGCCGTTGGGCGACCTCTGGACCCTCTCCACGAGCAATGGCGAGGCCACACAGATCACCTTCACCGAGGCGCTCGAGCAGCCTCCGGTCTGGTCCCCCGATGGCCGCTACCTGGCCTTCGTCACGGCGGACGGCCAGATCGGCATGGTGACCGCGGACGGCGGGCCGGTCTGGAAGATCGATGATCCATCGATTTCCCCAAGGCGCATCCAATTGGCGTTCGCCCGCTTGGGGCCGGGCCATTGACGCGTTCCCGGCTCTCGATCTGCCTGACCTGTTTGGCCCTGGCTGGATGCCGGATCGAACCTGCCATGCTCGTGGAGTCCACCCAACCGGCTGAGCTCGCCACCAATCAGCAGACTGTGCCTACCATTGGCCCACCGCAAGGAACGGCCACAGGTCCATTGGTGGATGAAGCCTCTGATGAAGGCTCCGCTGAAGCCGCCGATAAATCCACCGATGAGTCCACCGATGCAGTGACCGAAACGGCTACCGATACGACTACTGAACCGTCCACCGATCAACCGGCGACCTTTGCCTCGAGCTTGGACTCGGCCTCGATGCCGATCTTTCGCTTTCCCATCGGGCCCGACGCAGAGGTCTCCGGCTACTTCGACCACGACCCCACGAGCCAACGCATCCTGTTCTTCGACGGACGCGAAAGCACGAGCGGCAACGGCTACACCTTTTCCTGCCCGGCCGTGGGTGGGGCCTGGGTCGGCTGTGTCGACAACGCCCAGAGCGAAACGGCCTGCGCCGACGAGAGCGAGCTCTGGTATGACAATCACCATGGGATCGACTTCGAGTACAGCCCCGACTGGCGGACGGGCGCGAGCTGCGATCTGAACAAATTCGGCACGCTGACACCCTTGATCGACGCCCCCGCAGCAGGGCTGGTCGACTTCGTGGGGGAGGGGGATCCCTACAACGGCAACTACATCCGCCTCTACCACGATCTCGATGGCGACGGAAACTACTACAACGACAACCTGCGCAGCTACTACCTGCACTTCGCCGACAACGGCATCGTGGTTGACGTAGGACAGGTGCTGGCCGCCGGCGATGCCCTCGGCTACGGAGGCGCCACCGGTCTCGCCTGGACGCCCCACCTGCACTTCGAGGTGCAGCAGCGCGCCGACGTCGGCTGGGTCGCCGTTGATCCCTTCGGCTGGCAGGTCGATGAGGAAGATCCGTGGTATGTGCCGAGCGTGTCTCTGTGGGTCGAGACGGACAGGGAATAGCGGCGCCGATCACCCTGCTCGGTCCGCCTAGAGCCTCCGGCGCTTGCGATTACTCCTCGCCGCCGTCTTCGCTCTCGCTATCGGCCGGCCCCCCGCCCCAACCGCTGCCGGTAGGCGGATAGAAGAGCGTGATCACGGCCGCGTCCTTCAGGAAGTCCAGCTTGCCGACCTCGATCCGCGTGATGGGCAGGCCGGTGCGCTGGCGCAGGTCGGTTAGCAGCGCGTCACGCTGATCGACGTGAACCAACTCGATGCGGTCGTAGATGACCCGCTTGGACTCCTCGTACTGAAAGCCCCAGCCCTGCTCGAGCACGAAGAGCACCGTGATCACGGCCACGTTGACAAGGACCAACAGGGACCAGGCGACGCCCGTGTTGAGGGTCGCGTTGACGATCGGCAGGCCGATCAGGATGAACAAGTAGGTCATCTCGCGCGCAGGCATCGGGTTGGTGCGGTAGCGCAGGATCGAGAAGATGGCGAAAAGGCCGAAACCGGCGCCGATGCTGAGCTCGATCGACGTGAGCAAGCTCATGACGAAGAAGACCAGCGTGTTGAAGGCCATGAAGGTTATGACGTAGCTCTTGTGCGGCTTGCTGGAGTTGTAGATGCCGCGCACGATGATCAATGCGACGACGGCGTTCAGGACGAAACCGGTGAACAGGCTCGCGCTAGTGAGCATGAGAGACTCCTCCTCCGGACAGCGTTGCGAGTGCTCGCAGGGTGGGCTTGTAGCGGTTGTGCTTGAGCTGCGGGTAGACGAGGCTGACCCCGATGCCGTACTTGCTGAAGCGTTGCGGCCGTATGCGATGCCGGCGAAGCCGCGCGACGGCCGAGGACTCGGCCCCATGGCGCGCGCGAGCGATCGTGACGACGGCGACCTCCGGCAGCGCCTCCACGCGGCCCGCCCCCTCGAAGCGCAGGTCCAGATCGATCGTGATGCGCTCGTCGAGATGGCGGTGGACCAAGGTGACCCGATCGAAGCGCGTCAGCAGCCGCCCGTACACCAGGTCGTCACCGTCACCGTATCCGTAGCTGTGGCGCAGCAACGTGCCGCTCTTCGGGTCCGCGGCCCGCATCTGCGCATCGACCACGAAGCGATGCTTGCATGTCCGCCGCCACCGGCCCTTGTTGTCCCTGTGCTTGACTTTCAAGACGTTCTCGCCCGAAGCATCGTCGATGCTCGCGCGCAGCTTGTCGCGAACGGCGGCGCCGGCATGTTGACGGTGGAAGAGGACGAAGTCGGAGGAGTCGAAGTCCAGCCTTTGGCGGCGCTGTACTCGCCGGCCCTTCTTGAAGAGCACCCGGTAGTCGGCACGGATGGCGTCGAGATGGGCGGGCAGCGCCTCGATCGGCACGAGGTAGGTCGCCTCGATGCGATCGCTCAGCGCCAATGCGCCCTTCTCGTCGCGCGCCATCGGTGCGAAGGCATCGACGGCCAGCTCGGTGGCGGTCGGTGCGGCGACCCACTCTTTGAGCCGTACGGGTGGTGTCCAGCTCTCTACGATCATCGGGATCTCCTTTTCGACGTTCCCTGCTCGGCCGGTTTCGTCCGTTCCGCGCGTCAGCGCGGATCCGTTGCGTCGCCGGGGAGGGTTGTGTCAGAAGATGCCCGAGTGATGTGTAGAACTCGTGTATGGGCCGGTGTGGGATGTTGCGCCCGTGTAAGCAGTGCGTGACGCCTAGTGGATGAACGGGCGGCGGTCCTGTTCGACGATCTGGCGCGCTCCGCCTCATGCTCGGACGTCAGGTGCTCGCTCATGTCGCGCCCCTCATGGGGTGCTCCACAACGTGGGCGCGGTTTCTCCGTACGTCATGATACCAACCCACGTTTGACGGTCTCCGTGGATGTCGGGACCGATTCGCAAACGCATCTTGCCCCTCGTGTGACGCACGTCACACCCAGTGTCCGCAGATGTCGAGTAGTCTCGAGGCAAGGATTCGCACAATTGCGATAGCCTACGGGATCGCACCGGAGGAGGCTTGACAGTGACGCTATACGAGCTCGGTAAATCGTTGTTCGACATGATTGGCCACCGGACAGGACCCGGAAAGGATGACCTGACGCGCGAAGAGATTGTCGATCTCTTCAGGTCGGGAGCATCGAAAGCCAATGACATGGATGACAGCCGGGCGCTCCGCGAGTTTGCGGACTTGGTGGACTCCGGAAAGATTCCGACGCCCAGGGTCAGCGTGGCGCCGCCGACTCGAGGACGCCTCGTGATGTTGGCTGCTCGAATCGCCGCGGCAGCTGTGTTCTGCTTGATCCTGGCAGTCCCATACGCATGGGTGTTTCACGCGGGCCTCAGCGACTTGGTCTCGGTTGGCCCGGACGGATGGATGCTCAACCCCCAGCCGGAGAACGGTCTTGGTGGGACGCTCATCGCAATTCTCTTGGGTGGGATCATGGTATCTGCGATGCTCACGTGTGCAGGACTTGCCCTCAAGGCGGCCTACGTCACTCTCAGACACATGCCTTAGTTCTCGATGCAAGGACCAAACACGCCCCCCCCTCACGGACACGCCCGCACCCGCCCCGCCACCTGCCGGTAGATCGCCGCCAGGTCCTCCCCATCCGGCGCAAACGCGTAGTCGCGCGGATCGCTGGCGGCCTCCTCGAGCAGGCGGCGTAGGACGTCGTCCTCCAGGCCGAGGCCGATCGTGAACACCCGCGCGCCGGCCTGCTTGGCGGCGGTGGCCGCGGCGAGGACCGTGCATTCCTGGTTCGGGCACTCTGGATGCGTCGAGCCCGGGCCGAATGGGACGCGGTTGGGCAGGCCGTCGCTGAGCAGCACGATGACCGGGCGGTTGGCCGGCAGGCGCCATGAGTCGCGCCACGCGGTGACGCCCTGGCGGAGCGCGAGGTCCAGGCGCGTGCCCTGGGCGCTGCGGGCGGGCAGCGCGGCGAGCGCCTCCGCGATGGCGGCCCGGTCGTCCGACAGGGAGAGCTGGGTCCAGGCCGTGTCGTTGAAGCCGACGAGGGCCAGGCGGTCCTGGCGGCCGTAGCCGTCGCGTTCCAGCGACAGGCCCTCCGCGAAGACCGACGCCGCCTCCAGCGCGGCGGCCAGCTTCGTGCGGCCGGCGCGGGTCGGGCGCTGCATGGACGTGGAGGTGTCCAGCACGAGCACGATGTCGGCGTGCTGCGACTCGGGCACGCAGGGCGTGGGCGGCGGGCGGTTGCTGCGGCCGCAGTAGGTGAAGGTGTCGAGGATGATGCGGTAGATGGCCGCCAGGTCTTCCGGCCGGGGGGCGTAGTAGTACTGGTGCCGCTCGCTGGCGATGCGCAGCATCAGCAGCGGGTGCACGTCGTTCGGGCGGCCCAGCGCGATCGTGTAGACGTTGGTGCCCTTCGCCTTCACGGCCTCGGCGGCGCGTTCGACGGTACACTCTTGATTCGGACAGGTGGGCTGCGCGCTCCCGAACCCAAAGGGTACGCGGTTGGGGAGGCCGTCGGTGAGAAGGACCACCACGGCCTCGTTGGCCACGATGCGCTCGGGGCCGTCCAGCGGCGCCTGGCCGCGCTCCAACGCCAGGTCGAGCCTCGTGCCCTCCTGGGTCTTGGTGCGGATGCGCGCCAGGGCCGCGCCGGCCGCCGCGCGGTCGCCGGTCAGGGCCTGCTCGACCCAGGCCGCGTCGTTGAAGCCGACCACGGCCACCTGGTCGTGCCGCCCGAGCGGGTCGTTCGGGTCCGGCTCCAGGGCCAGCGCGTCGACGAAGGCCTGCGCCGCGTCGAGCGCGGCCTCGTTCTTGGGCTGCCCGCCCGGCTCGACGGAGCGCAGCATCGACGTCGAGCGGTCCAGCACCAGGACTACGTCCACGAAGCGCTTCTCCGGGATGCACTCGTCCTCCCCGTAGGGCAGGTAGATGACGACCGGCGTCGGCGTGGCCGCGGGGGTCGGGGTGGGCGTGGGCGGGGGCGGGCCGCAGAGGAGCTCCGCGTCGCCCAGGCCGTTCGCCTTGCCGTAGTCCACGCCGGAGACCAGCCGGTAGAGCTCTTCGCGGCGCGGGTTGCGGCCGGTGTCGATGTCGAACCAGATCCCGCCGCCCGAGTTGTATGCGATCGGGCTCAGCGACGTGACCATCACCTCATGTGGCCCGAAGACCCGCGCCAGCCCGCCGAAGCCGGTCTCCGGGTGCCCGTCGTTGGACGCACCCACGGTACGGCTGGCGTCCTCCACGAAGTAGTCGTGCGAATCGACCACCGCCCACGTGGCTTCCCCGTCGGCCATCTGCCGCCGCGCGATAAGCGTGTCGCCCGCCTGCTGCCCCGCCTTCTCGCCCTGTGGGAAGCCGGCGATGCCGTAGAGCACGGTGTCGCCCTGCCGGTCGCGTAGGCCAAGCAGCATGTCGTCGTCGTCCGTGAACTCGATGTCGGTCAGCCACGGCTGCGGCCACATGAAGGCATGGCCGACGGTGGATTCCTTGTGGTTGTCGTGCCACGGCATCCACCGCGTCGGCGACGCGCTCAAGGGGCCCAGCCAGTCGTAGTCCATCGACTCGGCCAGCACGAGCCGCATGCCGCTGCCGTCCGCGTTGCTCTCGTAGACGTAGGCCATGAGCGTGTCCCGCCCCCGCTCGCGCGACGCGTCGCGCACGACCCCGAGGTAGAGCATGCCAGTATTCGATCCTGCAACACGGTGCCACATCAGCCCCAAAGG